>JANLYO010000061.1:0-6852 GCA_031365665.1 Rhodoferax sp.
CCCATTCGCCGCAGCTCCCACGGCGAGAGTCTAGACGATTGGGATATGCGCTCTGGCCGGAACCTGCTGGGGTGTCAGCACGAGTTATCCACAAGTCTAGACGATTGGGATATGCGCTCTGGCCGGAACATCCCAAATGGCGGGGAAAAAAGCAGGCCTAGTCTAGACGATTGGGATATGCGCTCTGGCCGGAACACCAGCAGCGTTGCCCAGGCAGCAGAATCTAGTCTAGACGATTGGGATATGCGCTCTGGCCGGAACTGTCCAGTCTCCACCGTCTGGGGTCACGGCAGTCTAGACGATTGGGATATGCGCTCTGGCCGGAACGCGACGTGGGCTCTCTCACCAATTCCGCCTAGTCTAGACGATTGGGATATGCGCTCTGGCCGGAACATGACTACCTACTTTATTTGCGCCGTCCGCAGTCTAGACGATTGGGATATGCGCTCTGGCCGGAACCCATTTGGGAAGTGACTGGCTTCCATTGTGGCTTGCGCCACATGGCAACCAGCCACTTCCCAAATGGGCGCGCCAAGGCGCGATTGTTGTTCAAGAAAAGCCCTGCCAATTCCGCTTCTATTGAAAAAATTCAATTTACGCGCCGCAATACTCCTTTTCAAATACTACACAATTAGTAGCAAAATACCCAATAAATACGTGGCCCAATGGCCAATTTAACTCATAACTCTTGTTTGAGTGATGATTTTAGACCTGATAAACCCCATATTGGGTATGATTTCGGCTCCACTCTATATCGCCAATTTCTGCGGCCCGCGAATCAAGCGCCCCGGCAGCTCGCCGCTTGGTTTTCCGCCCACTGACACGGGCACACCATTGACGATGGTGGCCAGATAACCGCTGGCTTTTTGCATCAGGCGTTTGCCTTGGGCGGGCAAGTCGTTGACGAAATACGGCGTGCCCAGATGCAGGCGCTCAAAGTCGATGATGTTGATGTCGGCTTTGTACCCGGGTTTCAAAACGCCACGGTCGTGCAGGCCGTAGAAGCTGGCGGTGCGCTGGGTTTGTGCATTGACGATGAATTCAAGCGGCAACTTTGGGCCGCGTGAGCGGTCACGCGCCCAGTGGGTCAGCATGTAGGTGGGCAGCGAGGTGTCGCAAATGAAGCCGCAATGCGCGCCGCCGTCGCCCAGGCTCAAGACAGTGGCGGGCGATTTCATCAGGGTCACCAGGTGGTCGAGGTTGTTGTTTGAATAGTTGAAGATCGGGAAGTACAAGAGCGCGCTGCCCGGCGTTCCAGGCTGGCCGTCATGCCCAGCGCCTGCGCCCATCATCAGGTCATAGGCGATCTCACAAGCGGGCCTGCCGCTGCGCTGTGCCTGCGCAGCGATGCTGGTGGCGGGGTCGGGCTCGTATTCGGGCGGATCGCCCAGCAAAAAGAGTTTGTGGAAGCTGCGCGTCACAAAATTGCCGGTCGGGCCGAGGTCTTTCGGCGTCTCGGCAATGAGGCGGGCGCGGAACCCGGGGTTTTGCAGCTGGGTGATTTTCTCGGCCTGTGGCAAGGCGGCAATGCTGGCCCACGAGGCGCAGCCCACAAAGGGGTGGATGGTCGATTGCCAGCTGTACAACATGCCTGCGGGGCGCCCCGCCATGCCACCGTATATCTTCAGGCCTTCGGCATGGGCTGCTTCCATCATCGTCAGCAGTTCCCGCCATTGGTCGGGCGCGGCGTCGCCCTGCTGGAAGTTGAATTGCAGGGGGATCCGCGCTTCGCGGGCGAGCTCGTTGATCCAGGCGTATTCACTCTCCACTTTGTCGTGGATGCCGGTCATCTGGAAGAGGCCATGGCCGGCTTTTTTGATGGCGTGGCCGATGCCAAAAAGCTCCTCGCGGCTGGCGAAGGTGCCGGGCACCAGGTCGCCGGATTTTGATTTGTGGATCAACACGCGCGAGGTGGAGAAACCCAGCGCCCCGGCGTGCAGGCCTTCGGTGACCAGCGCCGCCATCTGCACGATGTCCTGTGCCGTGGCCTCTTCGTTTGCCGTGCCGCGCTCACCCATGACGTAGGCGCGCAAGGGGCCGTGGGGCACTTGGGTGCCGATGTCCATGCCGTATTTTTTGCGGGCAATCGCGTCCAGGTATTCGGGGAAACTCTCCCACTCCCACTGGATGCCCTCTGACAAGGCCGATCCCGGGATGTCTTCGACCCCTTCCATCAGGTCGATCAACCAGGCGTGTTTGTCGGGCTTGGCCGGCGCAAAACCTACGCCGCAGTTGCCCGCCACGATGCTGGTGACGCCGTGGCCGTCAGACGGCGTGAGGTAAGGATCCCAAGTGAGCTGGCCGTCAAAGTGGGTGTGGATGTCCACAAAACCGGGGGTGACGATGGCGCCTGCCGCGTCCATTTCGCGGCGGGCTGCGCCAGCTTTGCCGCCTGCCTGCGCGATGCGGCCACCGCTTACGGCGATGTCGCCATGGAAGCCGGGTGCGCCGGTGCCGTCAATGATGCGGCCATTGCGGATGACGAGGTCGTACATGGGAGTCTCCTGTTTTGGAGATTCTCTACCATTTGGCCCATTGCCAAGCCGGCGGGCCTATTTGGGCAGGAACAGCAGCCAGTAGATCAAGAGCAAGTTGAAAAGCGCTGAAATGGCGAAACCCAGTTTCCATTTGGCCGCCGAGTCCCGCTCCAGCAGGGTGGAAGCGGGGGGCGCGGTGACCGGCCGGCTGGCGCCGCGCTCGAGCGCCAGCAAAAACTCTTCGGCGGTTTCAAAACGCTGCCGCTGGTCGCGCGCCACGGACTTGAGCGCAATGTGATCCAGCCAGATCGGCACCTGCGGATTGACGCGGCTGGGGGACTGCGGGTCGCGGAAGAAGCGGCCAGTCTGATGCGGCAAGACGTCGCCGTAAGGCAGGCGGCCGGTCAGCATTTGGTACAGCGTGACACCCAAGGCGTAAAGGTCGCTTTGCGGTGAAGGCAATTCTTCTTCTGCCGCCGTGCCGCCTACCGCATAGCCCCATTGCTCCGGGTTGACGTAACTGGGCGTGCCCGCGTGCAGGCGGCGCATGGTTTCAGGCTCGCGGCCCGAGAGCGCCACACCCAGATCCAGCAAACGCAAAATGCCGTCATCCCCCACGTGCAGGTTGGCGGGTTTGACATCGCGGTGGATCACGCCCTGTCGGTGCAGGGCGCCCAGCGCCTTGAGTGCCTGCTGCAAGATGGCCACCAGCTCGACGGGGGTGTATTTTTGGCCACGGTCCACGCGCTGCTGCAAGGTGCCGCCGGCATGCCAGTCGTACAAAAGATAAAACGCGCTCCTGGGCTTGCCGCCAGGCAGGTGGTCATGCACATGCACTAAATGTTGCGCCGCCCTGCCCGCTTGCATGTGTTTGGCAAGCCACGCCTCGTGCGCCAGCATGGCGCGCTCTTCTTTGTCGTGTGCCCGCGCCGGGTTGAGGGTTTTGAGGGCGTAGAGGGTCTGGCTGTTGGGGTCACGCACTTGGTGGATCACGTTGACGCCGCTGTCGGCCACCAGGGCGGTCACGACGAGGCCGTCGATCACGTCGCCGACACGCAACTTCGCCGGGATGGGCAGGTTTTGGGCATTGTGGTTGATGTCTTGCAGCGTGGCCTCTTGCAGCGCCTCGACGCGCGCCAGCATGGCCGTCAGGTTGTCGGTGGCGCCCGCGATGAGCGCAGCGTCCAGCAGGCGCTGGCTGGCCTCCTGCACGCCGACGTTGACCGACAGGTTTTGCAATTGCAGCAGCGGCACGTGCCCGTAAACGCCGTCACTTAGAAGCATGAAAACGTCGCCCACTTGCAGGTCGCCCTGGCTGTAGTCCACCACCACATGGTCTTCAGCGCCCAGGCTGCGCAAGAGCTGGTGCTGGAAATCGGGGTGGTTGACCGCATGGTCGTGGGTGAGCTGGGTGATCAGCCCATCGCGCAGCAGGTAGGCGCGGGTGTCGCCCACGTGCGCCAGGGTGTACGACTGGCCTTTGAGCACCAAGGCTGTCAGCGTGGTCAAACCCAGCGTCGGGCTGCGCCGTTTGTTGAGCCCGCACAGCCAGCTATTCTGCGCAGTGATGATGCGGTCCAGGGCCACTGTGGTGTCCCAGGTGGCGGGCGTGGCGAAATAATCCCGCACCAAGCTGGTGACCGAGGTCTGCGCCGCCTCTTTGCCCATGCCGCCGGTGCTCACGCCGTCGGCAATCGCCAGGATGCAACCCATGTCCTGCTCCGAAGGCGCTGGCAACAGTGCCGCGCAGAAGTCTTCATTGACCTCTTTGCGGCCTGCGGCGGTGGCATAACCAATGTCGATTTCAAAAGCCATGCACCAGCATACGCAATTGCCGTGCCCGACAAAACACATCAAATGGGTGCCAAATGAAATTCACGCCCCGTTTTGGTGCACCGCAACATCGTTATCGCCAACACGGGGCGCATCAATCTGGCACGGGGCTTGCACCGCCTACACATCAAGAAAATGGAAAGGGCGCAATGCAGAAACAGAAGTTGGTGATGGTGGGCAATGGCATGGCGGGGGTGCGCACGCTCGAAGAGCTGCTGAAGATTGCGCCCGAGATGTATGACATCAGCGTGTTTGGCGCAGAGCCGCATCCCAACTACAACCGCATCCTGCTCTCGCCCGTGTTGGCCGGCGAGCAGACGCTGGACGAGATCGTGCTCAACAGCTGGGATTGGTACAAAGAAAACCACATCACCCTGCATGCAGGCAAAAAAGTCGTCTCCATTGACCGCGTCAAGCGCATCGTCAAAGCTGACGATGGCACCGAAGAAGCCTATGACCGCCTGCTCATGTGCACCGGCTCCAACCCCTTCATCCTGCCCGTGCCCGGCAAAGACCTGCCTGGCGTGATCGCTTACCGCGACATTGCTGACACCGAGGCGATGATTGACGCGGCGAAGAAGTATAAAAACGCGGTGGTGATTGGCGGCGGCCTCTTGGGCCTGGAGGCCGCCAACGGCCTGATGCGCCGTGGCATGAATGTCACCGTGGTCCACGTCATGCCCACCTTGATGGAGCGCCAGCTTGACGCGGTGGCCGGCAAACTTCTGCAAAGGTCGCTGGAAGACCGGGGCATGAAATTCCTGATTGGCGCGCAGACGCAAGGCCTGACGGCCGGCCCCGATGGAAGGGTATCCGCCATCCAGTTCAAAGCTGGCACTGCGGAACCGGCTGAAATGGCAACTGAGCTGGTGGTGATGGCCGTGGGCATCCGCCCCAACACGGCGCTTGCCGAATCCATGCGCCTGCATTGCAACAAAGGCATTGTGGTGACCGACACCATGCAAACCACCACCGACGCCCGCATCTACAGCGTGGGTGAATGCGCGGCGCACCGGGGCATCGCCTACGGGCTGGTGGCGCCGCTGTTTGAACAGGCCAAAGTGGCCGCTAACCACTTGGCGCAGTTTGGCATCGGGCGGTATACCGGCTCGCTGACCTCCACCAAACTCAAGGTCACTGGCATCGACCTCTTCAGCGCGGGCGATTTTCAAGGCAGCGAGGGCACTGAAGACATCGTGATGAGCGACCCCTTCGCCGGGGTCTACAAAAAGCTGGTCATCAAAGACGGCAAACTCATCGGCGCCTGCCTGTACGGCGACACGGTGGACGGCAGTTATTACTTCAAGCTGCTGCGCGACGGCCGCAGCATTGCCGACATCCGCGACAAACTGATGTTTGGCGAAAGCAATATCGGCGACGTAGGCCATGAAGGCCACAGCAAAGCCGCCACCATGCCCGACGACGCCGAAGTCTGCGGCTGCAACGGCGTGAAAAAAGGCACGATCTGCAAGGCGATCCGCGAGAAAGGCCTGTTCACGCTGGAAGAGGTGCGCAAACATACCAAGGCCAGCGGCGGCTGCGGCTCCTGCACTGGCCTGGTGGAGCAAATCTTGATGTTCACGGCGGGTGGAGACTACTCCGCCACGCCCAAAACCAAACCCATGTGCGCCTGCACCGAGCACGGACACCAGGCGGTGCGGGACGGCATCGTCAAAAACAAACTGGTCACGATTGCCAGCGTGCAACAGTTCTTTGACTGGAAAACACCCAACGGTTGTTCAAGCTGCCGTCCGGCCTTGAACTACTACCTTATATCGAGCTGGCCCAAAGAGGCCAAAGACGACCCGCAAAGCCGCTTCATCAACGAACGCAGCCACGCCAACATCCAAAAAGATGGCACCTACAGCGTCATCCCCCGCATGTGGGGTGGTGAAACCACCGCCAGCGAGCTGCGGCGCATCGCCGACGCGGTGGACAAATACAAGATTCCGACCGTCAAGGTCACCGGTGGCCAGCGGATTGACTTGCTGGGCGTGAAGAAAGAAGACCTGGTGAATGTGTGGAAAGACATCGGCATGCCATCTGGCCACGCCTATGCCAAGGCGCTACGTACCGTGAAGACCTGCGTGGGCAGTGAGTGGTGCCGCATGGGCACGCAAGACTCCACCCAGATGGGCAAAGACCTGGAACGCGCCATGTGGCGCATGTACGCCCCGCACAAGGTCAAATTTGCCGTCAGCGGCTGCCCGCGTAATTGTGCTGAATCGGGCATCAAGGACGTGGGCGTGATTGGTGTGGATTCAGGCTGGGAGATGTACATCGCTGGTAACGGCGGCATCAAGACCGAAGTGGCGCACTTTTTGGTGAAGGTGAAAACTCCTGAAGAAGTGCTGGAATACACAGGCGCATTTTGTGAGCTGTACAGGCAGGAAGGCTGGTACCTGGAGCGCACTGTGCATTACGTCAGCCGGGTGGGTCTGGAGCACGTGAAGAAAAAAATCCTCGAAGACCACGAAGGCCGCAAGGCGCTGTGGGCCCAGTTGCAGTTTGCACTCGACGGTGAGCCTGACCCGTGGTTTGA
>JANLYO010000110.1:0-12353 GCA_031365665.1 Rhodoferax sp.
TGACCGCGCCGGCCGATGAAAAATCCCCTTCGGCCGCATAAAACGGGCCCTTTCGGTATTCCACCAGCGTCGCCAGTTCGGGGATCAGGAAGTTCACGTCGGTCCAGCCTTGCCCGTGCGCGTGGCTGCGCTGGTTGACGAGCATGCCGTCGATGGTGGTGCGCAGATCGGTGCCATGGTCTAGGTTGAAGCCGCGCAAATAGAACTGGTTGGCCTTGCCCTCGCCGCTGTGCTGGCTCACCACCAGGCCGGGCACGGCTTCGAGCAGTTCACCCGGGCGATAGACGGTGCGCGCCTCCAGTTGCTGCTGTGTGACCACCCCCATGTTGGCCGTTTCGGCATCCCCCAGCACGCTGTTGCGTGAACTCTGCACCGTCACCGGGGCTAGGCTGGGCGCGCTGACCTGCGCCAGGGCGGCCAACGGCAGGCTTAACCATCCGGCGGCAAATAGCGCAAAGCGTGGTCGACCGGGGCCAAGCGACGCGTTGTGGTTTGACATGGTTTCTCCTATGCGATTCAAGTTGGACGGGCTGAAGAAGCAGTACGCGGCGTACTGCCGGGTGGATTCAAAAACCGGGGACGCCAACCGCTGGCAATGGGCGCGAGTCTATAAGCGCTCCAGGTTTGCAGTCTTACGCTACCGAACAAGTGCAAATTCCTGCGTGATGGGTTGGACGCAATGGCAGCTGCGGACGGGTTGAAGTTGAGGTTACAAATTTTGCTTAAAATTAACATGGATGTTAATTTTATCGAAAAATTGTCGAAATTCAGAGAATTTTAAGCTTTTTAAGGTTTTAAGTCTCGTGAAATATCAGTAGTTTGCTATATTATTAGCAGCAATCGCGTTGACTTACTGACTTGTCATGCCGGTCTGAAATCCATCTGCTTGCGCGCCGCCGTTTCAATCACCCGCATCACGGCCAGGGCTTCGTGTTCGCGCCAGGGGCGGGCCACCACTTGCACGCCGATGGGCAGGCCCGCGCTGCCTTGTTCAACTTGGCAGGCGAGTTTCTCGATCAAATCGCCCGAGGGCGCGCGGCTGCTTTCTTCGTCGGCGCGCACACGGGTCACGGGCACGCTGCCCGCCGGGTAACCCAACAGGTTGTACAGGCCCGCGTAGGCACCGGCGGTGAGCAGGTCGCGGCTGGCGCCGTGGGTGAAGGCGGGCAACGCGCAGACCGGGCACAGGATGATGTCAAAGGGGCCGCCGGGGGCGCTGTCCAAGGCGGCGGCAAAGCGTTTTTCGTAGGCCGCTTGCGCCGCTGTCAAATCCCAAAAATGCAGGGTGGAATAGTCGCCAAATGGTGCGAGCGTGGCGGCCATGCGGCGCTGGCCCAAGGCCGCCAGCAAGCTGCCCAGCGCCCGGATGCCCCAGCGTGGCAACAGGGTGAGCAACATCAGTTGTTTGATCTGCGGCGTCTGCCTGCCTTTGCCAAAAATGCGTTTCATGGTGGCCATGCCGTCACCACCCAAGATGCCGTAGAGCAAACCGAGCGCGTGGGCTGCGTCTGGCGGTTGCCACTGACCCACCTGCGCCCCGGCGGCGCGCAACATGTCGGCGGCCTCGTGCACGGCGCGCACGGCGGCGGGCGACGGCGTGAAGGTGCCGTCGTCGGCATAAAAAGCGATGCGCAAATCACGCACCTTGACGGCGGTGTGTTCACCCAAAGGTTTACCGGGTTCATGCGCTGGCGTTGTGCCGTTGAGCACTTTCAGCGCCAACGCGACGTCGGCGACAAAGGGGGCCATCGGGCCAACCTGTGAGCGCACCGTGCGCTGGCCACTGGGCAACACCGTGCCGATATCGTCGCAGCGCCCGGTGGTGGGTTTGATGCCCGTGATGCCGCAAAAAGCTGAGGGCACGCGGATGCTGCCGCCGATGTCGTTGCCCAAGCCCAAAGGCGACGCGCCCGCTGCCACCAGCGCGCCTTCGCCGCCGCTGGAGCCACCGGGGGTGCGCGCCAGATGATGCGGATTGTTGGCGCGGCCATACACCGGGTTGTCACTTTCGTAATAAAACAAAAGCTGCGGCACATTGCTTTTGGCAATCGGAATGGCGCCGGCAGCGCGCAGGCGCGCGACATAAATGTCTTCTTCTTGCGCCCTGTGCTGGCGGCGGGATTCCAGCCCAAAAGTAGAGGGCAAGCCCGGCATGTCAAAACATTCTTTGATGGTCACCGGCACACCGTGCAGCGGCCCTAGCGGCTCGCCACGCCGCTGCTTGGCATCTGCCTCACGCGCGGCAGCGCGGGCGCTCTCAAACAGCTCGATCACCATCGCATTGAGCACCGGGTTGACGCGTTGCAACTGGGCGATGTGCTGCTCGACTGCATCGACGGCAGTTGCCTCGCCGCTGGCGATCAGGGTGGCAATGCGGGCAGCGCCCAGGTGGATCAAGCTGTGTGTCATGGCAGGTTGGCTCGCAAAATTTGGTGGTGGAGGTTGACGCCAAAGGTGGATGGCAATAGCCGCGCCATGATAGGACGGGATGCCGGATTTGCATTTTTCTTACATGTAGCTTACATTAAGTTAGACCATTGAATTGCCCGCCCCGGAGCTTCCATGCACACCTGGATCGACAAGTTTTTGCCCATTGATGAGCTGAAACGCATCAAACAATGGCAGGTCGCGCATCGCCCCGGCCACGAGCTGGAATACCAAGCCTGGGACTTGGTGCTGACCCTGTGGGTGATGGGCGCTGTGGGTTGGCTGTTCGTGCTGCCGCTGGATTTGCTGTGGGCCGTGCCGCTGTGCGCATTGGGCAGTGCCGCGCCGCGCTTGTACGTGCGATGGCGCAGGTCAGCCCACCAGCAGCAGCGCCTCAGGTGCGACTGGATTCACCTGGTGCGTTGATTTATTCCATCTCAAAATCATTGCAGTAGGGCGTTGCACTTCCGGCCGTGCCAATGCACTGTCGGCGTCAGCGCGCCTGCTACAGCAACGATTTTGAAATGGAAGTACATTGACCGGATGAACACCGAAAAACCCACGCTCACCTGCTTTACGCTCTCGGTCAGCCAGCACATCGCGCACCTGGTGCTGAACAAGCCGGAGGCGCTCAACACCATGCATCCGCTCTTCTGGCGCGAGCTGGACGCGGCGCTCACCTGGGTCAATAAAACCGGCGACGCACGGGTCTTGCTGATCTCCAGCACTGGCAAACATTTCAGCGCCGGCATGTCGCTGGACACTTTCGGCGGCGAAGGCCTGCTGGACGAAAAAACCGCCGAAGGCCGCGCCATGGTGCACGAACACCTGATGGACATCCAGGCCACTTTCACCAAGCTGGAGAAGCTGCGCATCCCGGTGATCGTGGCGATCCAGGGCGGCTGCATCGGCGGCGGTGTGGACTTTGCCACCGCCTGCTGCATCCGTTATGCCACGGCCGACGCTTTCTTCTGCATCCAGGAGATCAACATCGGCCTGGTCGCCGACGTGGGCACTTTGCAGCGCCTGCCCAAGCTGATCCCGCTGGGCCTCGTCAAAGAGCTGGCCTATACCGGCAGGCGTTTGCCAGCCGCCCGGGCGCTGACCTGCGGGCTGGTGAACGAGGTGTTTGATTCACACGCCGCCATGTTGGAGGCGGCCACCCAGACGGCGCGCGAGATCGCTGCCAAACCGCCCGTCGCCATCTGGGGCACCAAGCAGGTGGTGCACTACGCGCGTGACCACACGGTGGACCAGGCGCTGGAGCAAATGGGCTGGGTGCAGGGGGCGATCTGGAGCACTGCACATGTGAAAGAGGCCGTGACGGCGTTGAAGGAAAAACGCACTGGCGTCTACCCCAACATGCCGGATCTACAGCGCTTCAGTGATATCGGAGCCTAGACCCAAGGTTCAGGCGGCAGTGCATGACCCTATTGCCGTGCCATGCGCACGTTCTTCGGCAGCGCCTGCGGGTGGCTGGTGCGAAAGGGGTTGATGTCCAACCCGCCACGGCGGGTGTAACGGGCGTACACGGTCAACTTCACCGGTTTGCAGCGGCGCCAGATGTCCATGAAAATGCGCTCCACACACTGCTCATGGAACTCGTTGTGGTTGCGGAAACTCACGATGTATTGCAGCAGGCCGCCTTGTTCGATCTGCGGGCCGCTGTAGCTGATCTGCACACTACCCCAGTCGGGCTGGCCGGTGACGAGGCAATTGCTTTTGAGCAAGTTGCTGGTGAAGACTTCGCTCACCGGTTGCTCGTCAAAGGCGGCCGTCAACAGCTCGGGCGCAGGGGTGTAGCGCTCACAGTCGATGTCCAGCCGGTCCAAGCTCAGGCCGTCGAGTTCATGGATGGGCTCGCGGTCGAACAGATCGGCGGGGGCGATGCTGACGCCGATGGAGGGGGGTGTGGGTTGAGGCGCTGCTTGGGATGGCACTGGCGTTTCTGGCGCTGCGCCTGAATCCACAGCTCTCTGTACTGCAGAACCGCTGCGCCACACTGCCTCCGTCACATCCGCCCGCAAGCGCATTTTGACCTCGTCCGCGCTTTTGTAACGCGTGTTGTTGAAACTGTTCAGGTACAGCTTGAACGACTTGCTCTCAACAATATTCAGCGTCTCACACGGCACCGTGAAATGGGCCAGTGCGACTTGCGGTTTGCCGCGCAGATTGAGCCAGCTGAGTTCAAACGCAGTCCACATGTCGGCACCAAAAAAAGGGGCAGCGCCTGCCAACCCGATCTCTTCGCGTTTGGGTGCGCGAGGGATCGGGAAAAGCAGGCTTGGGTCGTACACATCGACATAGGCCGAGGTCTTTCCCAGTTGTGACTGCTGCGGCAGGTTCATGTCGGCCCCCTTCACGAAGTCTCTAGGCGATGCGGCCCACATGCGCCAACATCGGTGGCAGGATGCGCTCGACCACGCCGGGCGCCAGGTCATGTCCCATGCCTTTGATGGCGACAAACTGCGATTTGGGGATGCGTTTGGCGGTGTCTTCTCCACAGGCGTAGGGCACCAGCGGATCGTCTGTGCCGTGAATGACCAAGGTGGGCAGACGGATTCGGCCAAGCTCCGAAGCGCGCGCGGTGTCAGCCACGATGGCCATGGTTTGGCGCAGCGCGCCCTGCGGTTGGACGCTGCGTGCAATGCTGGCGCTGATGCGTGTTTTGAGCTCAGCGGGGTCCATCGGGTAGGCCGGGCTGGCGATCAGTCCGTAAAACCGCACCATGAAATCTGTGACGTCTTTGGGCGAACTGCTGATGGGCCGGCTTAACAGCGCCTTGACCACGTCGCGCCGAGCCTCGGGCAGGCCGCGTGCGCCGCTGCTGCTCATGATGGACGTGAGGCTCAGCACCCGGTCAGGCGCGGCCAGCGCGACGCGTTGCGCGATCATGCCGCCCATGCTCACGCCCACCACGTGGGCGCGCTGGATCTTCAGCGCATCCAGCACACCAATGGCATCGGCGGCCATGTCATGCAGGCGGTAGGGCGACTGGTTGGAGAAACCGATGCGGTGCTTGAGCATGGCCCACAGCAGATTGGGCCGGCCCAGATGGTCAAAATTCTGGCTCAAACCGATGTCGCGGTTGTCATGGCGGACGACCCGGTAACCCGCCTCGACCAGGGCGTTGACCATCGCTGGCGGCCACGAGATGAGCTGCATGCCCAAACCCATGATCAGCAACACCACGGGCCGTTCCACGCCGCTGGCATTGAGCCCCGCGCCGGTGTCTTCGACTTCTATGTTGATGCCATTTGCTACTATTTTCATAGCTAAATATCCTTATGATACGTGGCCCAGAGGCCGAAATTTTCTAAAACTCTAAAATCCGGGCAAAAATCGACCTTATCATTCCCAATTTGGGTATGATTGTATACGGTCCCGATGCGCGCTGTCCCCTTCACTGCGCCTGTTTGCGGCGAAATACAAGACGGTCCGGCGTGGATGCGGCGGCAGCAAACGCATAGCCGCCTCCACTGAATTTTTGCAAATCGGTGACGCGGTTGAGGCGCTGCTCAATGGCAAAACGCGCCATCATCCCGCGCGCTTTTTTGGCAAAAAAGCCCAGCACTTTGTAACTTCCTGCTGCGCCTTCTGCCTTGAAATCCTCAAACACACATTCGACCACGCGCGCCTGCAGCAGTTTGGGGTTGACGGCTTTAAAGTATTCCTGTGAGGCCAGGTTCACGACAATCGGCTCGCCGGCGGGCGTTGCATCGGCCCGCATATCAGCCTGCAAACGTTCATTCAGATAAGCCGCAATGTCTTTGCGCCAGTACTCGTACAAGTTGTCGGGCCGCCCCACTTTGAGCGCGGTGCCCATCTCCAGGCGGTAGGCTTGCATCAAGTCCAGTGGCCGCAACACGCCGTAGAGGCCGCTCAAAATGCACAGATGGTCTTGCGCCCAGGCCAGGTCCTCAGGCTGAAGGGTTTTGGCGACCAAGCCGTCGTACACGTCACCATCAAATGCCAGCACGGCCTGCTTTGCATTGGTCTGGTCAAAACTGCTTTGCCAGGCGTGGTAACGCGCCACATTGAGCTCGGCCAGGTTTTGGCTCAAGTCCATCAGTTTGGCGATTTGCCGCCATGATTTTCTGCGCAAGGCCTTGATCAAAGGCTCGGCCTGCTTCACAAACAGGGGCTGCGTGTGCGGCAGGTGCGAAGCTGGGGTGTCGTAGTCGAGCGACTTGGCGGGAGAGATGAGAAAAAGCATGCAGCGGCAGTCGATATAAAAAAGGCTTCCCAAGCCAGCTCGGGAAGCCCCAATTATCGAGCCAGACCCGTTACTTCAGGTCGCCAGCGAGCGATGCCATGGTTTCCGGAGAAATCTGCGTGTGCGCCGGGTAGTTGGTGTGGTTGCAGCCGAGCTTCACACCGGCGCCGGCCTTCACTGCGGCGCACATCGGCGGCGTCAATTCAAAGCGCACAAAATGCACGGCCGAAGTCTTCTCGTCGTTCTCACGCTCCAGGTCTTCGTCGGCGATGGCGTAGACACGTGCGTGGCCTTCGACCTCGACAAACATGCGGTCTTCCACGCCGATGAGGCGCGCCAACTCGCGCTTTCGCTCGTGCACGTCGGGGTATTCCAGCAAAAGCGTGCCCTTCCAGTTGCTGCCCTCGGGCATCAGCGGCACGTAAGCGTCCAGCTCCTGCTGGATGCCTTCTTCTTCGAAGATTTTTTCGATGCGCAACATCTCCTGGATCTGGTAGCGGATCGTCATCTCGCTCTCAAACTGCAGATTGATGTGTTCGCCCAGTTGCACGCTGCGCAATTTGCGGTGCGCGATGATGTCGGGCTTGTGCGCTTTGCGGTATTTGCTGTAAGCCTCCAGGCTCATGAGGTTGCCAGCCGTGATTTTTCCAGTGAGTTGCATGGTCGTCATTTGATTCCATAGGCTTCACGGATCAACGTGAGCGGGTGTTTTTGAGGTGGCTGGCCTTGGCCATTCGCGAGTTGGTTCACCTCGAACCCCTGCGCAATGTGGTGGCCGCCGAGCGGGCAGTCCGAGCTGATCACATCCGGCAGCCCGCCGTCTTTGTGCTTCGCCATCGCCTTGAAGAGCGGTTTGCCGATTTTCATGGCCTGTTGGTGGGTGGCTTTTTTCACGCCAAAAGTGCCGGCGTGCCCGCTGCAACGCTCGTGCGTGTGCACGCTGGTGCCGGGCACCATTTTGAGCATTTCTTCGGTTTTTTTGCCGATGTTTTGCACCCGGCCGTGGCAGGGGATCTGGTAACTGACCTTGCCCAGCGCCACCGGGAAATCGACTTTCAGCAGGCCGTCACGTTTACGCTGCATCAGGTATTCAAACGGGTCCCACATCGCCTCCTTGACGAGTTGCACGTCGGCATCGTCCGGGTACATCAAGGGGATTTCCTGCTTGAACATCAAAGAGCAACTGGGCACGGCGGCCAGGATGGCAAAACCGTCTTTGGCATATTTGGCCAGCACCGGAATATTCGCTTCCTTGCTTTTGTTGACTGACTCGAGGTCGCCCAACTCCAGTTTGGGCATGCCGCAGCATTTTTCTTTTTCAACGATCACATAAGGGATGGCGTTGTGATCGAGGATTTTCAGCAAATCATGCCCAATGCCCGGCTCGTTGTAATTGATGTAGCAAGTGGCATAGATGGCGACCTGGCCCGGCGTTTTCTCGCCTTTGGTGACGACGGTGGTTTTGGCATCGGGCGCGGAGGAGCGAAAACGCCGCGTGGCCAGCGCCGGCAGCCAGGCGTCTTTGTCCACGCCCAGCGTGGATTCCATGACCGAGCGGGCCGCTTTGGTTTTATTCACTGCGTTGACGGTTTGCACGACGATGGGGATGCCGGCAAATTGGCCATGCAAGTCGGTCGAGGCGAGCAGTTTTTCGCCCATGCCGACCTCGCCTTTTTTGAATTTGATGGCCTTCGCCCGCAGCATGGTATGCGGGAAGTCTAGGTTGAACTCATGCGGCGGCACGTAGGGGCACTTGGTCATGTAACACAGGTCACACAGGTAACACTGGTCCACCACTTTCCAATAGTCTTTTTTGTCGACGCCATCGACCTCCATGGTCTTGCTTTCATCGACCAGGTCAAACAGCGTAGGGAAGGAGCCGCACAGGCTCACACAACGGCGGCAGCCGTGGCAGATGTCGAAAATGCGCTCCAGCTCGTGGAAAGTCTTTTCTTCGTCGTAATAATCCGCACCCTTCCAGTCGATGGGGTGGCGGGTGGGAGCCGAGAGGTTGCCTTCGCGTGCCATGGGTGGATGGAGGATGGTGTTGTGCTTGTGTTTTTGAGAGGATGGAGCACCCGATCCGTTCGGGCTGAGTTCGTCGAAGCTTGTCCACCCCAAAGTGGCAGACCCTTCGACAAGCTCAGGGTGAACGGTTCCGGGTTTCAATCCACCAGTTCGACCAGTGCCTTGGTGTATCGATTGGCGTGTGAACGCTCCGCCTTGGCCAGAGTCTCAAACCAGTCGGCCACTTCGTCATGGCCTTCGGTACGGGCTGTTTTGGCCATGCCGGGGTACATGTCGGTGTACTCGTGGGTCTCGCCCGCTACGGCGGATTTGAGGTTGTCACGGGTTGCGCCAAAAGGCATGCCGGTGGCAGGGTCGCCACAGGTTTCCAGCCACTCCAGGTGGCCGTGCGCATGGCCGGTTTCACCCTCAGCGGTCGAGCGGAACAGGGCTGCCACGTCGGGCTGGCCTTCCACGTCGGCCTTGTTCGCGAAATACAGATAACGGCGGTTGGCCTGGGATTCGCCGGCGAAGGCGTCTTTCAGGTTTTGCTCCGTTTTGGAGCCTTTGAGTGCTGCCATGGAAATCTCCTTGGGGTTGGTGAAATGAAACGGGTTTGCCTTCTACAGGTGACCGCATCACCTGTGAAAAACAGCATGAGGGTAACGCACTTGAATGACAGCGTCTAATTGACTTCGTCAATTTGAAAGATGCAATTTAACTATCGATATTTAATATTCAATACAAAATGCTAATTCAAATCTGCCTTATCGTCAAACACGCAGCGAGAGGCCAAATTCAGTGAAAATCGGCCTTTGCGACCCACTGGAGACCGCCATGTCCGCTGTACTTAAACCCCTTGC
The DNA here is from genome assembly GCA_031365665.1 of Rhodoferax sp. Taxonomy (GTDB): domain Bacteria; phylum Pseudomonadota; class Gammaproteobacteria; order Burkholderiales; family Burkholderiaceae_C; genus JANYCG01. The sequence continues at coordinate 9,514 of JANLYO010000110.1, forward strand.
CACAACGAAAGCCGCGTTTGCACAACCCGCAATGGCCGGTTTGCCAGCGCCCGCGCCGGTTCAGCAGCTTCATCACTATGCCTACCGCTGCGTTGACGCAGAAGCCACACGGCATTTTTACGAAGATATTCTGGGCTTGCCGCTGTACCACATCATCCAAAGCGACGTCGTGCCCAGCACGGGTGAATTTTGCCCCTACACCCACATTTTTTTCCGCTTGCAGGATGGCTCTTTCATCGCCTTTTTTGATTTGGGCGACGACGAGGGCGCGCTGCCCTCGCCCAACACGCCCAATTGGGTCAATCACATCTCCTTTCGGGTGGACAACGTGCAGGCCTTGGTCGACATGAAAACCCGACTGGAGGCCGAACATTACGAGGTGCTGGGCATCACCGACCACCATATTTTCAAGAGCATTTATTTCTTCGACCCCAACGGCATCCGCCTTGAACTCACCGCCCAACTCGCCGATGAATTCCAGATGTTGCAAGAGAGCAAAACCGCGCACCAGCAGCTCAATGCCTGGACTGCACGCAAACAGGAATGGCGCGCCGACCGTGCCGCCGGACGCGCCGCAGCACCCTTGAAACCGCAGCAAAACGACCGGCCCGAACTGGTCAAATCGGTTTGATACCGTGGCGCCTCCCACACCTGCAAGTTGTCCTGCAAGTTACGCCCAGACCGCCTTTACCAACAGCTACGAATTCACCCAAGGCAGCGGTTACGCGCTGCCTGAGTTCCCATTTGTGGCGCCACCGGAACTCGGTCGCGCCGACGTCGCCCGGCATGCCATCGTCATCGTTGGCGGCGGCATCGTCGGCCTCACCCTGGCCTGCTCACTGGCGCACCTGGGCGTTGCGGCCATTTTGCTGGACGAAGACAACACGGTGGGCGTCAAAGGTGCTTCGTCGCGGGGCATTTGTTACACCCAAAAGTCGCTTGAAATTTTTGACAAACTCGGCATTTACGAAGCCATCGCAAACAAGGGCGTGCAATGGAGCGTGGGGCGCACCTTTGCTGGGGAAGACGAGGTCTACTCGTTTGACCTGCGCCATCAAGGCAATTTCAACCTCTCGGCCCAACCGCCTTTCATCAATATCCAGCAGTTTTACATCGAAGGTTTTCTGGCCGAACGCATCGGCCAGTTGGGCCATGTGGATCTTCGATGGTGTTCCCGCGTCACCGCGTTCGGACAAACCGCCGACTCTGCCCTGCTGACGGTCAACACCCCCGCAGGCAACTACCAGATTGCCGCCGATCACGTGATCGACGCCACCGGCTCGCACAGCCCCTTCCACCGCTGGGCGGGTGCCACGATGCAGACTAGAAAAGGGGATGACCGCTGGTGCATTGCCGACGTACGTTTCCCCAAACACCCGCCCACCGAGCGCCACACCTGGATCGAAGCGCCTTTCAACGAAAACCGCGCGGTCTGGCAACACAAAATGGCCGACGAGGTGTGGCGCATTGACTACCAAATGGCACCGAATGCCGACCCTGATTACGTGAGCCGGGAAGACGTGGTGCGCGCCCGTCTGCAACGCCAGTTTGGCGATGATGTGGCGGTTGAGATCGTCTGGGTCGGGCCCTACGCCTACCGCAGCCAGTGCCTGGATCAACTGCGCCAGGGCCGCGTGTTTTTCATAGGTGACTCGGCCAAGGTGGTCAGCCCGTTTGGCGCGCGGGGCGGCAATACCGGCATCAGCGACGCCGACAACCTGGCCTGGAAACTCGCCGCTGTGGTGCGGGGTCAGGCACCGCTTGAGCTGCTGCACAGTTACCACGATGAGCGGCATGAAGCAGCAGTACAAAACGTGCTCGTCACCAACCGAACGGCGCGTTTTCTGCGCGCGCCAGAGGGCATCGAACGCACTTTCCGCAGCGCAGCGATCGCGCTGGCCAAAAAATACCCGTTCGCGCGCCCGCTCATCAACACCGGGCGTATGGCGGTGGCCAATGCCTACACGCGATCTGGCGCGTGCGCTTCATCTGGCGGTTTCTCGGCCCAGAATGTGGCCATCCGCTTCGGCAACGGCAACAACGCAAGCGGCAAGCAGGCCGGTAGCCTGAACGACTTGCTGCGTTGGTGCGAGGGGCGTCTGCTGTTGCTGGTGTTCGGGCGCATCCCGGCGATGGACTTGCCCCGGCTGCGGGCGTTGGCAGCGCAATACCCGGTCAGGTGCGTGCAGGTGCTGGCGTCTCGGCTGGGCACGGATGCAGGTGCTGACGCGGTGGAACACGTCTTCGACACGCAGGCTCACCTGAGGCAGGCCACGCGTAGCCAAAACCAGCGCTGGGCCCTGGTGCGCCCGGACGCCTATGTGGTGGGCACCGGCCCAGGAGGCCCCAAGTGGCGCAGCCAGGTCACCGCCATGCTGCAAACCAGCCTGCAAACCGACGCGATGAGAACCAGCGCATGAAAACAGGGCCGCAATGGACCGACGCCGATGGCTTCTACGAGCAACTGCTCGACGCCCATCAGGATCTGACGCCTGAGCAGTCTGAATCCTTGAACGCCCGGCTGATTCTGCTTTTGGCCAACCAGATTGGCGACAGCAAAGTACTGGCGGCGTGTATTGAGGCTGCAAAAAACACGACGGCCTGAACCTGCCCGCGCGGTGTGAGGCGGCACGATGCTATGAGTCTGATAGCTTGTGCAGCATATGTTACGAGAGCTTACAGCCTAAATCACTTAAACCCGGTAACTACTCAGCTCCCTTCCAGTTGCGCAGCAAGGGCGACTCACATTTGAGGCTGGGTAGGTTGCCCTTTGAATGTGAGGGTGAGGCAGTGCAACAGGTTGGCATTTTGTTTCTTCATCGTGGCCAAGTAGGCGCGGT
>JANLYO010000155.1:0-13317 GCA_031365665.1 Rhodoferax sp.
TGAAAAGCACTCCAACGCAGGCTGAAAGCGGCTTCAGCTACAGCCGCCCGTTTTTTGAAAACCTCGTGGATTCGGCCATTGCCCACGCTAAAAAGATCGGCGCCACAGATGTCGGCGCCGAGGCCTCCGAGGGCTGCGGCCTGTCGGTCTCGGTGCGCAAAGGCGAGCTGGAAAATGTGGAACGCAACCGCGACAAATCCCTGGGCGTGACGGTCTACCTCGGCACCCGGCGCGGCAATGCGAGCACCTCGGATTTCTCAAAAAAAGCCATCCAAGACACGGTGCAGGCCGCTTACGACATTGCCCGTTTCACGGCTGAAGACCCTTTTGCGGCGCTGCCTGATGCGTCTGACGTGATCTCGGCGGCTGAGCAGCGCGGCGACCTCGACCTGTTCCACCCATGGGATGTCACCAGTGAACAGGCCGCGCAACTCGCGCTGCGCTGTGAAGCGGCGGCCCTAAAGACCAGCAAACGCATCACCAACAGCGAAGGCGCGGCGGTGTCGGCGCAACAGTCGCACTTTTTCACGGCGCACACGCACGGCTTCAGAGGCGGCTACGCGAATTCTCGGCACTCGGTGTCGGTCTCGCCCATCGCTTCCAGCCCTGGCAAAAACGGCGATATGCAGCGCGACTCGTGGTACAGCTCGATGCGCCACGCGGCGCAGTTGGCCGCCCCCGAGGTGATTGGCCGTTACGCCGCCGAGCGCGCCTTGAGCCGTCTCAATTCCCGCAAAATTCCCACCACAGAATGCCCGGTGTTGTTTGAATCACCCCTGGCGGCAGGGCTGCTGGGCGGTTTTGTGCAGGCCATCAGCGGCGGCGCCCTGTACCGCAAGAGCACGTTTTTGCTTGACTCCTTGGGCAAGCAGGTGTGGCCCAAACACATCGACATCTCGGAAGACCCGTTTGTCATTGGCGGCAAAGGCAGTTCGCCCTTTGACGACGAAGGTGTGCGTGTGAAGGCGCGTGAAGTGGTCGAGGCGGGCCGAGTGCAGGGCTATTTCCTGGGCAGTTATTCGGCACGCAAACTGGGCATGAAGACGACGGGCAATGCGGGTGGTTCGCACAATTTGTATCTAAGCTCCCGTCTCACACGCAAAGGAGATGACCTGGACGCCATGCTCAAAAAGCTCGGCACCGGCCTGTTTGTCACCGAAATGATGGGCAGCGGCGTCAACTACGTGACGGGCGACTACTCGCGCGGCGCCAGTGGTTATTGGGTGGAAAAGGGTGAAATCGCCTTTCCGGTGCACGAGATCACGATTGCCGCCAACATGAAAAACATGCTCAAAGGCGTGCTGGCAGTGGGTGCAGACACCTACAACTACGGCGCGAAAACTGTGGGCTCGATTTTGATCAACCGGATGAAGGTGGCCGGTAGCTGAAGTCCGCTGTTGCTCTTGAAGGAGCCGAAGGTGTACAAACAAAGTTCAACAAAAAAGGACAGGACGCCATGAGATTGAAAACAGGCGCAGTGGCAGCGACTTTTCCGCTGGGCGCTGTCTTGGGGGCTGGGCTGGCGCTGGCGCTCACGGGTGGGCCGGTTTTCGGTCAAACTGCGGCAACGGCCAAACCCGCAGCCGCTGCCAGCCAAGCTGCCATGCCCTCAGCGGCGGCAGCGGTGAAACAGGCGCTGGTCGAGCTGCACCCCTGGCAGGCGGCCCTGCCCCGGTTGATCCCCGAGGCATATTTCACCAACCTTGCCAATGACGACAAGATCGAGACGCCTTTTGTCGTGAAGTTTGGCCTCTCGGGCGGATGGGGCCTGGCGCCGATTGCCAAACCCATCTCCGGGAAAAGCGGGCACCACCATTTGCTGGTGAACCGCGATTTGCCGCTGGATTTCAAACAGGCTTTGCCCTTTACCGAGCAGTACATCCACTTCGGCAAGGGCCAAATGGAAACCGTTTTGAACCTGCCGCCGGGAAAATACAGCCTTCGCCTCTTGCTCGCAGACGACAAACACCTGCCGCATTTTGTCTACAGCAAACCGATGAGCATCACGGTGACGAAGAAAAACGCGACCGACCCGAAATCACTGGTCAAACCTGGCGTTGAGATCATGCTGGCCAAGGGGGAACTGGCCAAACCGTTTCGCGTGCAGTTCCATGCCTCCGGCTTGAACGTGGCGCACCTGACGCAGGCTGAAAAAGACACTGGGCACTTCAGGCTGACACTAGCCAACGCCAAAGGCGCACAGGCCGCCCAGATGGATTTCGTCAACGGCCAAACCGAAGTCTGGCTCGAGCCGCCTGCAGGCGACTACACCCTCGCGCTGGATTTTCTGGACAACCAGAAGGCGGGCAGGGTGCTGTACAGCGCCCCGCCTAAAACCGTGAAGGTTCCCTAAAGAGTGTGACTCGTCTACGTCGATAGTGCCGCTTTAACCGCTGCCGACACCTGCGCCATGTCGGCCTTGCCCGCCAGTTGCGCCTTGACAGCGCCCATCACCTTGCCCATGTCGCCGGGGCCCACAGCACGCCCTAGTTCAGCACCCAAAGCGGCGACGATGGCGGCTATGGCGGCCTTGACCTCGTCTGCACCCATGCGCTGTGGCAGGTAGGCCTGCAGCACCTTCAGCTCCGCGCTTTCCTTGTCGGCCAGATCCATGCGGGAGGCAGAAGTGAAGGCGGCGATGGAGTCTTTGCGCTGCTTGATGAGTTTGTCGACGATGGCGATCACGGCCACGTCATCGAGCACCACACGCTCGTCCACTTCTTTTTGTTTGCAGGCGGCCAAGAGCAGGCGGATCGTGCCCAGGCGCTCGCTGTCTTTGGCGCGCATGGCCGACTTCATGTCTTCAGTGATTTGTTCTTTGAGCGTCATGGTGCGGGTGCTCCGGAATTCAATTTGATTTTGGTGGATTGAGCCATAAAAAAAGCCCGCCGGGTGTTGCCAAGCGGGCTCTTCGATGTGCCAAAAGGCTTAAAACAGCTTTTTCGGCAGCTGCATCGAACGGATGCGCTTGTAGTTGCGCTTCACTGCCGCAGCCTTCTTGCGTTTGCGCTCGGCGGTGGGTTTCTCGTAAAACTCGCGGGCGCGCAGGTCGGTGAGCAAACCCAGTTTTTCGATGGTGCGCTTGAAGCGGCGCAGGGCGACGTCAAACGGCTCGTTTTCTTTAACACGGATGGTGGTCATTACGTCAAAAATTCCGAAATTGTGCGGGAGGCGCCAGGGGGAAGATCAGGCCGACGGACGCCATTCCTGCGGTAGTCCCCCACTTGAAGTTTCATCAGGCAGCGGGGGTTTGCCAGCAAAGCCTGAAATTATAGCTTTATTTCGCCGCTTACGCAGCTTTAGACCTGCGTTGCCGCGTCCGCGCTGGCCTTGGTCTTCGAGCGCGCCGCCAGCGCGCAGGCGCAGGCATGGGCGCTGGCCCAGGCCCACTGGAAGTTGTAGCCGCCGAGCCAGCCAGTCACGTCCACCGCTTCGCCAATGAAATACAAGCCGGGGATGCGCGATTCCATGGTCTGGCTGGAGAGCTCGCGCGTATCCACGCCGCCTGCCGTGACCTCGGCTTTTTTGTAACCTTCAGTGCCGGTGGGCGTGATCTCCCAGCGTGTGAGGCGCAGGGCGAGCTGCGCCAGGGCTTTGTCGGTGGCTTCGTTGATCGGGCGTTGCCAGGCAAGGTCTTGCGCCACCCAGGCCTCGGCCAGGCGCGCGGGCACCAGGGCGGCCAACTCGTTGACGATGTGTTTTCTGGAGGTGGCCTTGGCCTTGAGCAAATGCGCCAGCACATCAACTTGCGGCGCCAGGTTGATGGTGATCGGCCGGCCAGGCTGCCAGTAGCTGGAAATCTGCAACACCGCCGGGCCGCTCAAGCCACGATGGGTGAAGAGCAGGTCTTCAGAAAAGCTGGTTTTGGCCTTTTTGCCAGGTTTGCCGGATTTTCTGGTTTCGCCAGTTTTTGCTGGTTCAGATTCAGCATTTGGGGCGTCGCCATTTTGGGTTTCAATGTGCACGGGCAACGACAATCCCGCCAAGGCCGCGTAAGGCGCCCAAGCCGCGCCGTCAAAGGTGAGCGGCACCAGGGCCGGGCGCGGCTCGACCACCCGCAAACCGTGCTCGCGGGCCATGCGGTAGGCAAAATCAGTCGAACCCAATTTGGGTATGGACAATCCGCCAGTGGCAAAAACAACAGATTTTGCATAAATTTCGCTATTTATTTGAACATTTTCGGTATTATTTTTATAGTTAACTATCCATTTATAACTTGGCCCAGTGGTCTGTTTTTTTATCGACTGCATAGTGCAGGATATTTTTAGAGCTACCTGGCCTTTGTCACATTCGGCCAGCAGCATGTCGATGAGGTCTTGCGCGCTGTGGTCGCAGAAAAGCTGGCCTTTGTGTTTCTCGTGGAACGCGATGCCGTGCTGCTGCAAAAGCGCGACGAAATGCTGCGGCGTGTAGCGGGCCAGCGCCGAGCGGCAGAAGTTGGGGTTCTCGCTGATGAAGTTCGCCACACCCACGTCGCGATTGGTGAAATTCGCCCGCCCGCCGCCTGAAATGCGGATTTTTTCGGCCACTTTGCCGCTGTGGTCCAGGAGCAGAACTTTCAGCCCGAGTTGCCCGGCGACCCCCGCGCAAAACAGGCCGGCCGCGCCTGCGCCGATGATGAGGGTGTCGAATTCATGCATAAGCGCAGTTTAGGGCCGCGCTCTGGCTTGGCATCGACCGGACGATAGGCCCCAAGCGCTCAGGCCGCGTGGTTTTTGCGCAATGGGGGCAATTGGCGATACGCCACATCAACACCCGTCACCACATCGCCCACCACGATGACGCACGGGCTGCCCATCTGTTCCTGGGCGACTGTCTGCACCAATTCGCCCAGTGACGTGACCACCTGCCGCTGGCTTGGCAAACTCGCGTTTTGAATCACCGCCACGGGGGTCTGGGCGGGCAGGCCGGTCAATAAATCTGAGGCAATCCGCTGCACGCCGGCCACGCCCATGTAGATCACCAGGGTGAGTTTGGCCTGGTGCGCGGTGGCGGCGAGGGCTTTCCAGTCGGTGCCTTCGTCCTTGGGTTTGGCATGGCCAGTGACAAACACCACGCCGTGGGCGTGTTCGCGGTGCGTGAGCGGCACGTTCAGCGAGGTGACCGCCGCCAGCCCCGAGGTGATGCCGTTGACCACAGACACCTTGATGCCCGCCGCCTGCAAGGCTTCGACTTCTTCACCGCCGCGCCCAAAGATAAACGGGTCGCCGCCCTTGAGGCGCACCACCTGGTGGCCTTCAAGCGCACTGCTGACCATGAGTTTTTCGATGAAAGCCTGTGGCGTTGACTTGCAGCCGCCGCGTTTGCCCACGTGAACGATGCGGGCAGCGGGGCTGGCGTACAGGCGCACGATCTCGTCGTTCACCAGGTCGTCCACCAGCAGCACCGTGGCGGCCTGGATGGCTTTGACGGCTTTGAGGGTGAGCAATTCCGGGTCGCCGGGGCCCGCACCTACCAAGGTGCATCGTCCTTTTTCTACCAAGGTGCATCGTCCTTTTTCCACAAGCAAGGCCCGCCCAGTTTTCAAATTAGCAGTCATAGTTGCGTAACCAGATGCAAGATGTGTTCCACCTGCCTGGCAATGGATTCTGGCACCGTTTTAGTGCCATCAAGCACGCTGCGAATGTAGTCTGCGGTCGCCTGGGCATCGGTGGTTTTTGGCAGATCCGGCAAACTGGCCAGCGGGCCGCTTTGCGCCTCTTGCAGCAGGCGCTGCTGGCCCGCCACGAAGGCGTCCATCTGCGGCATGCGCCGGGCGTCTGCCACCGACTCACCTTCGGTGCCGCGCAGCAACATGGCGTTGGATTGCAGCAGCGTGAACGTCGCCGCCATCGACGCAGCATATTCAGGATGGGTGTAGCTGGCAATCAGCAGGCTTTTGCCATGGCCTTGGTCGATCGGGTTCATCAGCTTGACCACGCTGTGCGCCGAATTGCGCAGGCCCACCACGCGGCGCACCTCCAACAGGCGTTGCAGGCCGGGGCACAGCAGCTCAGTCGGCACAAATTGCAAAGTGCCGTTTGCCATTTTTGTGATCGCGGTTTGTGCGGGTATGTCAAGAGCTGCAAGCACGCTGGATGTAAAGACCCGGCTTGATTCGGTGGCAGTGCCGTGGATCAGCACCGGCAATCCTTCACGGGCCAGCAAAAGCGCCAAAAGCGGCGTGAGCGCCGGCAGTTTGCGTGCGCCGTTGTAACTGGGAATGACGACGGCGGGGCGGCTGGACGCGGTAGGCGTTTCACCGCCCGCAGGAATGCGCAGCAGGCGCTGGTGGGTCGCATCCAGAAAACCGGCCATCTCCTGCGGCGTTTCGCCCTTGATGCGCATCGCCAGGCAAAACGCGCCAATCTCCAACTGCGTGACGGCGCCGTCGAGCACCTGGCCAAACAAGTCTGCTGCCTGCTCGCGGCTGAGCGCGCGTGCGCCCTCGCGCCCACGACCAATCTCTTTGATATAACTGGCAATGCCCATGGGCGCATTGTCAGGCAAGGTTTATGCATGCCGGTTATGAGCTAATTTGCACCGGACAAATGCGTGAAAATGGCCGCATGTTGTCCCCCACCGCACTGCAACTCGCGCAAACCCTGGTTCGCATGAACACGGTCAGCGAGAACTCGAATCTTGAGCTGATCCACTTCATCCGCGACGAGTTGCTCAAAAAAGGCGTGAAAAGCCGCCTGAGCCACAACGCCAGCAAAACCAAGGCCAACCTGTTCGCCACGTTGGGCGAAGGCAAACCGGCCGGCATCGTCCTCTCGGGGCATACGGACACCGTACCGTGGACGGGGCAAGACTGGAGCGTGGACCCGCTGGGTGCGGTGGTGAAAGACCACGCCGATGCGGCCATTGGCTCCTGCCTGTATGGCCGTGGCAGCGCCGACATGAAAAGCTTCATCGCCATCGCACTGAGCCAGGCGGAAGCCTTTTTGAACAGCCCCGCCCCGTATGCGGTCCACTTCGCTTTCAGCTACGACGAAGAAACCGGCTGCTTTGGCGTGAAGGAACTCATCGCCGATATGCGCGACGCCGGCATCAAGCCATTGGCGTGTATCGTCGGCGAACCCACCAGCATGGTGCCCGCTACAGCGCACAAGGGCGTGTACCGCTACCAGTGCTGCGTGCGCGGCAAAGCCGCGCATTCATCGCTCACGCCGCAATCCGTCAACGCCATTGAAATGGCCGCGCGCCTGATCGGCAAACTGCGTGGCATGGCTGAAGGTTTTGAGCGCAGCGAGCCGCGTTATGAGGGGTTCGATGTGCCTTTCTCCACCGCCAGCGTAGGGCAGATGCAAGGCGGTATGGCCGACAACATCGTGCCGCGCGACGCCTGGTTCCGTTACGAGTTCCGCGACCTGCCCACCGCCAGCGGCAAAGCCATGCAGCAGACGCTGATCGAAGAAGCGAGGCTGATTGAGGCGACGATGAAAGCAGTGGACCCTGAGGCTGGTTTCAGTTTCGAGACGATTTGTGAAGTGCCGAGTTTTTTGGGCAATGAAACCGACGCCATCACCCGCCTGGCCCAGCGCCTTGCAGGCCAGGACCGCGTGACCCAGGTGGCTTTCGGCACCGAGGCGGGGCTCTTCAAACAACATGGCATCCCCACCGTGGTCTGCGGCCCCGGCAGCATCCTGCAGGCGCATCAGCCCGACGAGTTTGTGAGCTTGGCGCAGCTCGGGCTGTGTGAGGCGTTTATGACGGGGCTGGCGGCGGCGACTTTGCCTGTGTTGTGACGAACCCGGCGCAAGGTTTTTATTTGGCCCAGGCCCGCATCTGATCCACCGTAGCGGTAACGCCACCGCACACAATCACCAGCACGGTGTCAAAGCCATTCAGCGCGGGTGCGTTGTCGTAAACCGCTGCCAGCGCGGCGCCGCACGCGGGTTCAACCACCAGGCGGTGGTCCAGCATGAAGCTTTCACACGCGGCCAGGGCGGCTGCGTCTGAAACGGTAGCGCTTCGGATGGCGTGGGTTTTAGTCCACTCAAACGCCTGCTCGCAGACTTTTTTCGCCCCCAGGGACGAGGCGATGCTGGTGATGGCGTCCAACTCCACGCGTTGGCCCGCTTTGACAGACGCGGCGAAGGAGGCGGCACCGTCGGTTTCCACGGCAACCACGGGCACGTTTTCCAGGCCATTGCGGCGCAAGCCCTCGACCACGCCGCACAACAAACCGCCACCCCCCACCGAGAGCACGATGGCGTCTGGCCGCACCCCACTGCGTGCGGCCTCGTCGATCATCGTGGCATGCCCGCGCCACAAAAGCGGGTCGTCAAACGGATGCAAAAAAGCGTCCGTCGGCGTCACCATCGATTGCGCCAGTGCGTTGGCCTCTTGCCAGGATGCACCGTGCACGATGACTTCTGCGCCCTCGAGTTTGATCAAAGCCCGGGCCCGCGCCGTGGTGGTTTCTGGCACCACTACAAGGACCGGCACCGCGAGAATCCGCCCGGCGTAGGCCACGGCGATGCCCGCATTGCCGCCGGACGACGAAATGAAGCGCCGCGCGCCCCGGCGCTGGTACTCCTGGCAAGCTAGGCCGATGCCACGAATCTTGAACGAGCCCGGCGGCTGCAGCGCGTCGAGTTTGAGCCAGACTCGCCGACCTGTGAGTGCTGACATCGCGCGGGATTCGAGCAGGGGCGTTTCAATGTGCAGGGGTGTCACAGGTGCAGCTTGCATGCGGGGGGCCTCCATTTGTCAATTGGCTTCAAGGTTTTGCATCGAGAAGATCGAGGTTTTTGCGCCAGGGGTTAAAGCCACTCACCAGCGCGCTGGCCAAGAGCACCAGTGAGCCGCCCACGTAAATGCCAGGGCTCAGCGGCTCGCCCAGAATGAGATGGCCCCAGGCCACGCCAAACAAGGGCACGAGGAACATCGGCGTCATCGCGGCCACCGGCGTCACGTGCGCCATGATGCGCAAATGCAGCCAATACGCCAGGCCTGAGGGTATCGCGCCCAGCCAGAGGGCGATCAACAGAGGCCCAAGTGAAAGCTGCGCCTGCGGCAAACTCCACGCGGCTGGCGCCAACATCAGCAAGAAGGCTATGCTGTGCACGCCCGCAGCGATCTCCAGCGGCTGCATGCGTGTGAGCGAGCGCTTCATGAACGCCGTCGAAATACCAAAACAGGCCGCTGCTGTCACGCAGCCCAGCGCTGCCAGCACGACCGGAACCGTCGGTTCCACCGAACCGAGTTTGACCACCAAGCCCACCCCCACCACACCGCACAGGCAGCCCAGCAGCTTGCGCGGCGTGAGGGTGTCCTCTTTCATCCATGCGGCAGAAAACGTGCCAAACAAAATCGCCGTGCTGTTGAGCAAAGCGCTGTAGCCGGCGGGCAAATACAGCGCCGACCAGCTGAACAGCAAAAACGGGAGCGCCACCGACAACAGCGCCAGAACCGCCACTTCACGCCAATGGGCCAAGGGCCAGCGGTGGCGCATCACGCGCATGATGAAAAACAGCGTGACCGTCGCAAACCCCAGGCGCATCGCCGTCAACACATTGGGCCCCAAAGCCGGGCTGGCAATGCGCAGAAACATGAAAGAGGCACCCCAAATTGCCGAGAGGCCGATGAGTTGCAGGAAGTATTTGATTTTCACAGCGCGCGACAGGGTTGGGTCATGCTTCCATTCTAGGGAGGCACGCCATCGCGGCAGGGGGCTGGCCCTGAATGACCCCAGCCAGGCAGCCGGTTCAAACCCGTCGAAGGCCTAACAATTTATTTCAATGGGGCCGCAGCGGACACCTGCACAAGCTTTGGCGCCGGATCCGCAGCGCCGGGCGCATTCAACTGCTGCAGGCAGATGCCTGCCGCGCCCGCGCCGTTCAGGGAATTGCAGTGATGGGTGGCGGCGCTGCGCACGGTCATGGCCAGCCGCAGCCGATCTCCCTGTTGGACCGAGCTCCGAACAACCTGAATGAAGACCAGCAAAATGGATATTGCCGCCAGCACCGCCAGCAACTCAATCAGGTAGGGCAGGCTCCGCTGATCCGGCGGAACACGCCATAGCGGCGACATGGTGAACTGCGATCCGGTACTTTCAGAGAGGGTGGTCAAAATCTTGCTCCTGTTGCAGCCCGCAAGGCGCGGGCCGTCTGCAAGCCCCATCATGCTGGCTTGGCATGACGCCGCCTATCAGGAAACGCGCGTTTGGCGCGTAGGAACTGGCTGACAGCGCGCCCGCGTGCGCCAGGTCAGGCTGGCGGCGCGGGCAGGGTCGGGTTGCGCCGCGCCAGGATGTCCCGCAGGCGCAAGTCGACCAAATCCAGCAGGCCCTGTTGCGCCGGAATGACGTAATACTGGTCTTGCTGGATCGCCGACACCACCGCCTCTGCCACAAAAGCCGGCTCAAAACCCGCTTCAAGCGCCGTGCGGAACTGTTCCGCCAGGGCGCGAACGCTTGCGGGCAGCACCGTGACATCGGTTGCCGGGCCAAACTCGGCGGGCCGGTTGCGTTCAGCCTCCAGGATGCCGGTGCGGATCAGGCCGGGGCACAAGACCGAGGCCGACACTTTGGCGCCGAGGCTTTTGAGGTCTTTGTACAAACCTTCGGTCAGGCAAGACACCGCATGTTTGGACACAAAGTACGGGTTGCCGCCGGTGAGCAAGCCCGCCACAGACGCCGTGTTCACAACATGCCCCTCGTCGCCGCCCGCCAGCATGCGCGGCACAAAGGCGCGCACGCCATGCAGTACGCCCATGAAGTTGACTTTGTGAATCCAGTCCCAGTCTGAGAGGGGCGATTCCCAGGCCCGATTGCGCAGCGCCGGCGTTGCCACCCCGGCGTTGTTGCACAACACATGCACTGCCCCGTAAGCCGCGTAAGCCGCGTCGGCCAGGGCCGTAACCTGGGCTTCGCTGGACACATCGGTGCGCACCGCAATCGCAGCCACCCCGGACGCGCGCAGATCATCAAGCGCGCGCGCCAGCGAAGCCTCTTCAATGTCCGCCAGCACCAGCCTCATGCCCTCGCTGGCAAACTGCTTCGCCATGGCAAGGCCAATGCCGCTGGCGGCGCCGGTGACCACGGCCACACGGCCCTTGAGTTGTTTCATGCTTGTGCCCTCTTGTTTGGCTCATTATGCAATTGGGTGTTTGTGCAATGCGGTGGGCTTTGATTCAAATAATTAACATGGGTATTAATAATTTTGTGTTTTGGGCGCATTTTCTCGAAATATGAATGAAATGTGGCCTTATGCCTCGTGATTATTGATATTTATGCTATCAATAGCATAGCATATGAGTTACTGAACCCGCCGCCCACCCAGCACGGCGACAGCGCAATGTGCATGCGGTTTTGAGGTGGAAGTTCCGCGCGGGTACGAAAAATTCGTGCGACGCGGTGGTCGCGGAATTTTTAGCTGACGCCCTGTGAGACCGCTACCGCAACGCGTTCCACCTCAAAGCCCGGTCACATCGCACTATCACCGCGCTGGGCGGGTGGCTATGTTGGCTGCATGCGATAGGAGGGGTTCGGATTTTCAACAGCATCAGATGATGACCTCGAAGGGCCACGCGCAGACGGTGACTACGACGTATGTGGACTCCTAATCGAGGGCTTGTAGAGCACAATGTAGCCGCGCATAGCCCAGTTGCAGCGATTTGCATACTTGCATGTTTGCGAGACGTTTCCCACGAGGCTGGGCTGCAACTTCAGTGTCAGAGTTGAGGCGTTATAGATGAGCAACGGAGGATCAGTGTCAGCAGAACAATATTTGAAAGAACTTGTCCAAAAGTATGCCGTCAATGCTGAGGGTGCAAAGGCTGCTGGCAATCGAATTTACCCCGTGCTTGAGCGGTGGAGCAATGGATTCCTGACTAAGGCTGAATTCTCAGGCTCTCTTGCTAAAGGAACGGGTATATCCATTTCTACCGACGCAGATATCTTTTTGTCACTCAGTTCAGAGACACCTGGAACCTTGGCTGACATGTACAACACCCTCTGTACTGCAGTTGCAGCAGCAGGATTTCCAGTTCGAAAGCAAGATGTGTCAGTAGGAACGACGGTTGATGGGTACTCCATTGACCTGGTACCCGGACGAAGACAGTCCCAGTACGGAAATGAACACAGTCTGTACAGAAATCGTGGAGGAACATGGACAAAGACTGACGTGCAAGCCCACATTTCCTTGGTATCGAACAGCGGTCGCACAGATGAGATCCGGTTGCTCAAGCTTTGGCGTACTAGGCATGGTCTTCGCTTTCCATCCTTTTATCTTGAGATGGCAACGATGGACGCTTTGCACTATGCTCGAAATGGTGAGCTGGCGACAAACGTATGGCGAGCGTTCGAACATTTCCGCGATAAGCTTGAAACAGCACGCTACGTTGATCCATCCAACACCAACAATGTTATCTCTGAGGACTGTACCTATACGGAGAAGACTGCCATAGCACGCAAAGCGCGCGAATCCTTGGGCAAGAAGACCTGGGGAGAGATAGTATGGTGACAATGAATAGAGCCAAAAAGATTTCAAACGTCGATGGCCCGCGATTTCTGCGAGAAGCTTTAGTGGCGGAGCAAGAGGTCCTGCGTGTAAAGCTGGAGCTTTCTGGCAAATCCATCACACATAGCGGAGTTATGGGCGAAGTCAATGAGCAACACTTCATCGAAGTTCTACAGAAATATCTACCGCATCGTTACTCGGTGGCGCAGGGTATCGTTGTCGATTGCAATGGCTCAACCAGTGATCAAATCGACATCGTTATTTTTGACCTCCAGTACACGCCAACTTTGCTTGATCAGCAGGCGCATCGGTTCATTCCAGCCGAAGCTGTCTATTGTGTATTGGAGGTGAAACCTTGCTTCAACAAGCAATATCTTGATTACGCTGGAGAGAAAGCCGCTTCGGTTCGTCGGCTTGAGCGAACTAGCGTACCTATTACACACGCGGGTGGCGTGCAAGCAATAAGGCCGCTCTTTTCAATTGTCGCGGGAATCGTTGCCGTCGATGTAGATTGGGCGGGGGGTTGTGCGAGTACTTCTTTTGCGGAGGCGCTTTCCGCACTTACGGGGGACAAAGCGCTTGATTGTGGCGTTGCGCTGTCAGACCGTGCTTTCGACATTTCTTCCGGAAATCTCGCTCTTAGCGAGCCAAAAGGATCGATGGCTTTCTTTCTATTTGGTTTGCTTCGGCGACTGCAGAGTTTGGGAACTGCACCAGCGGTGGACTGGAATAGATATCGTTCGGTTTTCAGCGGCAGTGACTCGACTGAAGGTGCCTAAAGGAAGCTTCTGAAAATCAGCGCCAACCCTTCGCAGCGCACGGGAAAAGCGCAAGCGCGGTGATTGGGAAATGCGACCGGGCTTTGGTG
>JANLYO010000252.1:0-9298 GCA_031365665.1 Rhodoferax sp.
AGGTCAGCGAGCAAGGCGACCTGGCCAACTGGATGATCCCCGGAAAAATGGTCAAAGGCATGGGCGGCGCGATGGATTTGGTGGCCGGTGTGAAACGCGTCATCGTGCTGATGGAGCACGTCGCCAAAAAGAAAGACGGCACCGAAGACCTGAAAATTCTGCCCAAATGCACCTTGCCGCTCACCGGCGTGGGCGTGGTGGACCGCATCATCACTGACCTCGCCGTGATGGACGTGACGCCGCAAGGCCTCAAAGTCGTGGAGATGGCGCCGGGCGTGACGCGCGAGATGTTGCAGTCGAAAACCGGCGTGAAGTTGATCTGATCAAATTTTGCTGATCGGGCGCTTGCGCCGCTCAGAAGCCGCTGGCGCATGCGTTGGCGGCTTCTTGTTTTTGGCGGGCGGGTTTTGCGACTCGGCCTGCAACTCATCCTGGGCGAGGTTGGCGATCATCGCCAACAAGACGCGGCGTGTAGTTTGCAGGTCTTTGGCGCGAAGGCCGTCCACGCTGACACGGTTGCTGTCCTCTGCCAGCGGCACCAGCGTGTCTTTGAGCGACCGGCCCAGGGCCGTGAGGTGGATGTAGACATTTTTGCGGTTTGAGGGCAATTGACGCCGCTCGATGTAGCCGAGTTCCTGCATCGATTTCATCGCCGCAAAGGTGCTGGGCTCCATCACGCCAGCCTGCGCACTGAGCTCTTTTTGCGTCAAGCCGTCGGTTTCCCACAAGATGCGCAGGAAAGTCCAATGGCCAAAAGCAATGCCGTGTTGCGCCAGCCGCAATTGCAGGGCTTTTTGGAAGGCCCGCGCCGCGTCACGTACCAAATGCGCCAGCCGGTCGTTGGGCACGGCCTCGCGCCAATGGTGGATGATGGCTTGAGTGTCACGCATCAAAGGTCCTTGCCGCAACCTGTTGAAGGCGCGACTTGATGGGGCGGCTGGACTTCTTGCTGAAGCCGGGCTGATTCCAGCATCGACAGGCACACTGCCAATGTGGCGCGCGCCCATTCTCCGCTGTGCAGAGGCGGTTTGCCGTGAACAGCGGCATCGATCAATTCGTCGATGACTTCGACTCGGGGAATGGCCGGGGGCGCAAGTGTTTCCATGAATTTTTCGTAGTCGGCATACACCGCGATGCCTGTCGGGGTGGGTTTTAAATCGGCCTTTTCGCAACTGACCAACAGATGCCCGAAGTGCTGGTGGGCCGGGCGGGCGGCAGCCGGCAACGCTGCCATGGCAGAGCCTGGCACGTAAGCCGCGCCGCCATAGTTGCGTGCTGCCTTAAATGCGGCCTCATCGGCGCCAGCGCGCGCGTTCAAAAGGCGCTTGCGTGCGCCGCCATGGTCGGCGGGGTCTTTGGCTTGACCCATCTCGCCAATATCGCCCATCCACTCATCGGAGTCGAAGTGGCCAAACCCGCTGTAAGTGGCCGACGCGAACGCACCGTTTTCAAAACCCAGAAGCGCGCTGTAGGCGCCTTCGGTGGGGCGCGCTGGATCCCACGCGCCAGTGTGGGCGCGGACACTCGTCACGCGGCCACCGGCGAGCAAGCGCACGATGTCGATCTGGTGCGCCGCCTGGCTATAGATGACGCCACCGCCTGAGCGGGTGTCCAACTCCTCGGGGCGGCGCGGGCGGTAGAGGAAATCGGTGTAATTGAACGCGGTGATCATATTGACCCTGCCGTACATGCCGCTGCAAATCAATTCGCTGGTGCGCAGGATGGGTCTGTCAAAACTGTGGCTGTGGCCAACGATCAACAACACACCGGCGCGGCGTGTGGCGTCGAGCATGCGGGTGCATTCGTCCAAGGTGAGCGCCATGGGTTTTTCAACCAGCACATGTTTGCCGTGGGCGGCGGCGAGGCAGACGTGTTCGGCGTGAAACTGGTGCGGCGAGGCGATGTAGACCGCCTGCACCTCGGGGTGAGCGCACAGAGCTTCCGCGGAATCAAAGCTGGGCGCAGCAAAGTCTGCTTCAAACTGCCGCCTCGCGGCGTCAATCAGGTCTGTGGCTGCAACCAGGCGGACGCGCCCGTCTTGCTGAAACGTGGGCAACATCAGCGTGAAGGCACGGCCCAGGCCAATGACACCCAGACGCAAGGGGGCTGATGGTGTGTTCACAGGTCGAGCACCAGTTCGGCCGATTTGGCTCGGGAGACACAGAGCATGATGTGGGTGGCCTGCTCGTCTTCAAACAGAACCCAATCGCGGTGGTCGGCCTCGCCTGAAATCAGTCCGGTGCGGCAAGTGCCGCAACTGCCACTCTCGCAGGAACTTGGCACGCTGTGGCCATGGGCCCGTAGGGCTTGCAGGATCGACTGATCCGCCGCCACCACGATTTTTTCACCGGAACGCTCCAGGCTGACGGTGAAAGTGGTGTCTGACTGAACTGGCGGTGGCGGCGTTAGCGGCGCGGTTGTTGCAGCGGCGCAGAGGGTCAGGTGGATGGATGTTGATGGCCAGTGTCCGCTCATGTCGCCTATCGAATCCAGCAGTGTTTGTGCGCCAAAACAAAACACTCGGGCGGCACTGGGTGTTTCAAACAATGGCCAGAAATCGTAAGCCTGCTGCGGGTCGCCATGGTTCTCGTGAATCAGGACTTCTGCAATGCCCGCGAGGTCGGCAATCTCGCGGGTGCGGTGTGCCGAGTCGGCCTCCCACGAGCAATACACCAGCCCGCAAACGCTCGACATGCCTGAAGTGAGCGGCCGAGGTGTGAATTGTTTCAGGTGCGCCAGGGCTGGCTCGATGCCGTGATCGTCGGCGATGTAGAGGAATTTCAGTTCGGAAGTGGTCAAGCTTTGCCTCAAGTAAAACTCCAAGTAAATTCCCGGTTTGACATCTGTCGGGATTTTCATTAATCTTAGCTTCCTAAGTATAATTTGGCAAATCCTTGTTGGACTGAATGATTTCAATCCCTCGCTTTTCCGCCGCCTGCCCACCTGAAATTGCAAAAAATGCTGACGCAAGAAGAAAATGAATTGTTGTGCCGGGTCGAAGGCCAAGCCCCGATGGGCCAGTTGATGCGCAGGCACTGGACGCCGGTTTGCCTGATCGAAGAGGTCAGCGAGCCCGACGGTGCGCCAGTGAGGGCGCGCGTGTTGGGTGAAGACCTGGTGGTGTTCCGCGACACAAATGGGGCTGTCGGCGTGATGGACGAATATTGCCCGCACCGGGGAGCTTCTTTGGTGCTCGGCCGGAATGAAAACTGCGGCCTGCGTTGCCTTTACCACGGCTGGAAGATGGACGTGAACGGCCATGTGCTGGAAATGGTCTCCGAACCGGCTGCCTCGGGCCTGGCGGCCAAAGTCAAACACCTGGCTTACCCGACCCACGAGTGGGGCGGATTCGTCTGGGCTTATATGGGGCCACCTGACACGAAGCCAGCCTTTGAAGCACCCGCCTGGGCGCCGACCGCGAGCACCCGAGTGACGATTGCCAAAGCCATCGTTCCCTGCAATTGGGCACAGATTCTGGAGGGGGCGATTGACTCGGCGCACAGTTCCAGCCTGCATTCATCCGACATGGTGCCTGCGCGTGTTGACGGCGCAAAAGCCACCGAGGGCGCTTGGCTGCGCCCATCGACGGATAAAGCACCACGTATGCAAGTTCAGCGCGGAACCTATGGTTTTCGATACACCGCAATCCGCAGGCCGATCACCAACGCGACCATCAACGACTATGTGCGCACGACCGTTTTTGTGGCGCCAGCCACGGCGCTGATTCCACCCAACAACCTTTACAACGTGGCCAATATCAATGTGCCGCAGGACGATGGCAACACCGCGTTTTATTTCATGGCCTGGGGCCACCCCGACCAAACGCCTGGCACGAGCACCTGGCGCAAGTTCCTGCGCCAAGAAGTGGGCGTTGATTTAGATGAAAGTTACCGCCCCCTGCGCAACCGTGACAACCGCTTTTGGCAAGACCGCGCAGCCATGAAGGCGGGCAACTTCACTGGCATTACCGGTTTCCCCAATCAAGACATCGCCATGTGGGTGACCATGGGCACGATGGCCAGGCGCCCAAGGGACCGCTTGGGCGTCAGCGACCTGGCGGTGGTCGAGTTCCGCAAACAAATGCTCGAAGCCGTCAAGGCATTCCAGACCGGCGCACCCGCGATTGGTGCTGGCAGCGCAGACTCTGCGCAGGCCAGAATGCCACCGGCAGTTTGCGCCTACCAGGCCATCATTCCCAAAACGACGGACTGGCGGCAATACGCCGCCGCACCCGTGTGGACGGACAATGGCGAGGCACTGGAGCCGTCTTATTCTGTTTGAAGTTGCTGCCCCCAAACCCCAACAATTGCCAACTTTGCCCGCCCCGTCGATTTGCCATATCTCTGGAGATTTCAAATGAAATACCGTCGTCAAATGGTGCTTGCCGTTGCCACAGCCGCAGCTCTGTCAGGATGGCTGGGCCTGGCGGGCATCGCACATGCGCAGGCCACGTACCCCAACAAACCGATCAAATTCGTTGTGCCCTATCCAGCCGGCGGCTTTCCGGACACGGTAGCGCGCATCTTTGCGCAACGCTTGACCGAGCGTTTGGGTCAGCCCGTGGTGATCGACAACAAACCTGGCGCCAACGGCGTGGTGGCGGCCCAGGTGATCCAGTCATCACCCAAGGATGGCTACACGTTCCTGGTCACAGACGGCTCCATGTTTTCTGTCAACCCGGCCATCTACAAGAACCTGGGCTACGACTACAAACGGGATTTTGTCCCGGTGTCCTTGGGTGGTCGCGCGGCTTTGTATCTTGCCGTCACCGCCAAAGTGCCCGTGAACACTTTCCAGGAACTGGTGGCTTTGGTCAAGGCCAAGCCTGGAACACTGAACTATGGCTCATCCGGCGTGGGAAGCACCCATCACCTCACCACGGAAGCCATGAAGGTCGGCCTGGGGCTGGACATCATCCACGTGCCCTTCAAAGGCACTGGGCAGTCGGTGCCCGCCTTGATTGGCGGGCAAATCGACATGTTGTTTTCGGCGCTGCCCTCACTCGCCGGGTTCGTGAAAAGCGGGCAGGTCAAACTGCTGGTCTCCAACGCTGCGCAGCGCTCCACGCAACAGCCCAATGTGCCTGTGTTGGCGGACCAAATTCCGGGCTTTGATTTCGCGCCCATCGTCGGTGTGCTGGCGGGCGCCGGTACGCCCCAAGTTGCCATTGACCGCATCAGCGCTGAAATGGCGCAAATTGCCAAAATGCCGGACGTGATCACCACCTTCACCAATGCGGGCATTGACCCGATTGGCAGCAACCCGGTCGAATACAACAAAGCGCTCTTGGGCGAAATTGACCGTTTGGCCACAGCGATTGTGGCGGCGGGCATCAAGCCTGAGTAATTGATCGCATCACGAACAAAGTTGTCACGAACAACAAATACGCATCCACCGAATGTCAAAACTCAAACTCAGCTTTGGCTGCTGGAATTACGACCGCACCCGCGCCCTGATGGACGGCAGCGTGCAGCCCGACGGCATCGACCTGAACTACTTGAACATGCCCGTCGAGGAGACGTTTTTTCGCATGTTGCGGCACAAGGAGTTTGACATTGCCGAGATGTCACTCTCATCGTATTCGGTGTCGATGTTCAACGAAGCCCGGCCGTTTGTGGCGATTCCCGTGTTCCCGTCGCGGTTTTTCCGGCATTCCTGCATTTATGTGAACGCGAACGCCGGCATAAGGGAGGCCAAAGACTTGATTGGAAAGCGGGTGGGTACGCCCGAATACCAAATGACGGCGCCGGTCTGGATTCGCGGCATTTTGCAAGACCATTACGCGGTGCCGGTGGACAGCGTCGCCTACTACACGGGTGGCGAGGAGTCGCCAGGGCGTTCGGAAAAAATAAAGCTGAGCTTGCCACAGAACATCAAAGTGCACAGCATTGGCCCGGCGCAAACCCTCTCGCAAATGCTTTTTGACGGCGAAATCGACGCCTTGTACACCGCCCGCATGCCGTCCAGCTTCTTCAAGGGCCATGGCAGAGTTAAACGTCTGTTTGAAGATTTTGAACCTGTTGAGCGTAACTATTTCAAAGAGACCGGGATCTTCCCGATCATGCACACCGTTGCCATCAAGCGTGACGTGTACGAAGCCAACCGCTGGGTCGCGCAAGCCATGATGA
The DNA here is from genome assembly GCA_031365665.1 of Rhodoferax sp. GTDB lineage: Bacteria > Pseudomonadota > Gammaproteobacteria > Burkholderiales > Burkholderiaceae_C > JANYCG01. Next base: position 6,129 of record JANLYO010000252.1, read on the forward strand.
AGGCGCTCAAAGAGTCCCAACAACGCACCTACGACGATCTAGCGGATACCGCTGCGCTCAAGGCGATGCTGCCCTGGCTGACGGCCCATGTGGAACAGGTCAAGCGTGACATGGGCGACGACTTCTGGCCCTATGGTTTTGAAAAAAATGAAGCCACCCTGCGGACGTTTTTGCGCTACCACTTTGAGCAAGGGCTTTCGCCCCGGTTGCTGTCGCCGCGTGAACTGTTTGCCCGGGAGACTCTGGAGTCTTTTGTCATTTAATCCAGTGGCGCCGTCTGGACTATGAGTTTCCTGCAGGGGCTTGCGTGGCCCGACCTGTCTTGGCCAGTGCTGCTCGTGGCGGGGCTCGCGTTTTTGTTGGGTGGCTTGGTCAAGGGAACCTTAGGCGTCGGCCTGCCGCTGGTTGCTGTGCCCTTGTTGTCGCTCACGATGCCCAGCCCACTGGCGATCAGCTTGGTCGCGGTGCCGGTTTTGACATCCAATATCTGGCAGGCCGTCGATAGCCAGGCTCCCATCACGCAAGTGCGGCGCTTTTGGCCGCTACTGGCAACCCTGCTGGTCGCCACGGTCATTACCGTGCCAATGACCTTGGCCCTGTCTGCCGGTACGCTGAATGCCATGCTGGCCATCGCGGTGTTGACGGCCGTGGTTCTGATGGGCGTGAATCCGAAGTTGCACATTTCAGCGCGCCGGGAGAACATATGCAGCGCTGTGGTGGGGGCGGTGTCCGGCATCATGGGCGGCATTTCGTCATTGACGGGTCCGATCATCATCACCTATTTGACGGCGCTGGGATTGCCTCGGGAGACTTTTGTCCGCACCATCAGCATCATTTACTTGGCGGGCTCAGTGCCCTTGTACGTAGCGTTGGCAATCGTGGGTCGTTTCGGATTTGCCGAATTCCTACTTTCCTTGTTGGCGATGGTGCCCGTGTTTGCAGGAATGGTGGTGGGGAAAAAAATCCGTGGGCGCCTGAGCGAAGTGTGGTTTCGCAGGGTGCTGTTGGGCTTTCTGATCCTGATTGCCGTGTTGTTGTTATTCAAGTAACTCGAACTCACCCAGAGGCATCGTCTGCCCGTTGACGATGACGTCAACGCGATGAAGGCCCGCGAAGTGTTTGCGCGTGGTCATTTCTTTGAGCGACACGGACTTGCTCAATTGCGCTGTTGCGCCGCCAGGCAAGGCCAAGGTTTTGAGTTTGAATACTTTGGCACGCGCTGTGCCGTTGGCCTTGATGTAGTGAATCTGAAAATCCACCATCAAGTCTTGCGCTGACTTGAGTGGGTTGTGCAGATCAAAACTGATAGTAACTTTACCGCCAATAGAAGGGCGTTTGGGCGTTGTCTCTGGATTCAGGACTTCTACAGTCGCCACTTTGCCAAAGCCCAAGGCCTTCAGCGCGCCCGGCTCGCCCTGTTTGACTGCCCAGCGCAGGGCATGTCGCACGACCCACTCGCGCTCGGGCGAGGCACTCTTGAGCCAGCGCTTGGCAGTGTTGGCCAGCACGTCCGGATGGTCCTTGCCAATGTCGTTGAGGTTGTTGGCAACCGACCTGCGCACATACAGCGCCGGGTCGTCTTTGAGCAATTCCAGCAGTTCAATCACTGGCGAAGGATTCACCTGGAAGGCCGGCAGGCGCATGGCCCAGGGCAGGCGCGGGCGGGTGCATTCAGACACCAGCCTGCGTACGTGTTCACTCGGGTCTGCCGCCCATTGGCGCAAGCGCGCAAGCGTTTTTTCTGGATGGTGAACGAGATAGGGCCGAATCGAAAACTCGCAGGTGAAGCGTTGCGTGAGCGCATGCTGCGCCGCCATGGATTCGTCGAAATGCGAAAGGCCATATTCGGCCACAAAAAAGCAGTGCGGCATGAACAGGAAACTGCCCATGCCTGAGCCCACACTACGCCCGGACGGCTGGCTGCTGGACCGTACCAGAATGTCAACGGCCTTGGGGTAGTCTTCCGGCAGATGCTTGCGCAATACGCGGGCGATGTGCCAGCCACGCTCCGTGAGCGACAGCGGTTCGTAGCCCGCCAGCGCATCCCGCGTGAATTTTTTGACTGGAAACGAAGGGTGCACCGCAGCGATCATCGAAGCGATGGCAGGTGGCACGTCGGCGCCGAAATGGTTCTTCAGCGGTTCAGCCATTTGGGAGTCACGGAATGCAGGGTCTGGTAATCATGCCTGGAATTCTTCTTTGAATCGGTGCGAAAGAAGGCGCGCTGACGACGACAGTGCTTCAGAACAGCTAGGAAGTGCAACGCACTGCCGCATCGATTCAAAGAAGAATTTGGAGCGGGTAAAGGGGATCGAACCCTTGTCTAAAGCTTGGGAAGCTTTCGTTCTACCATTGAACTACACCCGCCTGCATGTCTCGACGCCGTGCGCGAAGCATGAGGATTTTACTTCAGCACATCCCCAATGCACAGGTACTTGATCTCCACGTAGTCGTCCATGCCGTAGTGCGAGCCTTCGCGGCCGAGGCCGGATTGTTTGACACCACCAAAGGGCACGTGTTCGGTGGCCAGGATGCCGACATTGATGCCGACCATGCCGTACTCCAGAGCTTCGCTGACGCGGAAGATGCGGCCCACATCGCGGCTGTAGAAGTAGCTGGCCAGGCCGAATTCGGTGGCATTGGCGGCGTCTATCGCCTCTTGCTCTTTGCTGAAGCGGAACACCGGCGCGAAGGGGCCGAAAGTTTCTTCTTTGGCGCAGAGCATGTCGGCGCGGGCCTCGCTGACCACCGTGGGTTCGAAAAACTGGCCTTGCAACTTGTTGCCACCCACCACCACTTTGCCACCTTTGGCAAGAGCATCGGCCACGTGGCGGGTGACCTTCTCGACCGCCGCGTCTTCGATCAGTGGGCCTTGGGAAACACCCTCGTCAAAGCCGTTGCCGACCTTGAGAGCCTTGACCTTGGCGGCGAACTTTTGCACAAAGCTGTCGTACACACCGTCCTGCACGTAGAAGCGGTTGGCGCACACGCAGGTCTGGCCGGCGTTGCGGTATTTGCTGGCCATAGCGCCTTCGACGGCCGAGTCGATGTCGGCGTCGTCAAACACGATGAAAGGCGCGTTGCCGCCGAGCTCCAGCGACATTTTCTTCACGGTGGGCGCCGACTGCGCCATCAAAATGCGGCCCACTTCAGTCGAGCCGGTGAAGCTG
>JANLYO010000236.1:0-2572 GCA_031365665.1 Rhodoferax sp.
CGACCGCAAGGACGTGTTGCTGCTGGACGTGACGCCACTCTCCCTGGGCATTGAAACCCTGGGCGGCGTGATGACCAAGATGATCACCAAAAGCACCACCATCCCGACCAAGTTTGCGCAGACCTTTTCGACCGCTGACGACAACCAGCCGGCCGTGACGATCAAGGTGTTCCAGGGTGAGCGTGAAATCGCGTCAGGCAACAAAGGCTTGGGCGAGTTCAACCTTGAAGGTATTCCGCCTGCAGCGCGTGGCACGCCGCAAATTGAAGTGTCGTTCGACATCGACGCGAACGGTATCCTTCACGTCGGCGCCAAAGACAAAGGCACTGGCAAGGAAAACAAGATCACCATCAAGGCCAACTCCGGCTTGTCGGAAGCTGAAATCCAGCAGATGGTGAAAGACGCCGAGTTGACCGCCGCCGACGACAAGAAGAAGTTGGAGATCGTCCAGGCCAAAAACCAGGGCGAAGCCAGCGTGCACAGCGTCAAGAAGAGCCTGACCGAATACGGCGACAAGCTTGACGCCGGCGAGAAAGAAAAAATCGAAGCCGCGATCAAGGCGCTTGAAGAAGCCCTGAAAGGCGAGGACAAAGCTGCCATCGACGACAAAAACACCGCCTTGATGACGGCCAGCCAGAAACTTGGCGAAAAAATGTACGCCGACATGCAGGCCAAGGAAGCGGCTGCCTCCGCAGCTGCGGGCGGCGCGCCGGGCGCCGACGCAGGCGCTCAGGGTCAAGGTCCGAAACCGGCGGATGACAACGTGGTCGATGCCGAAGTCAAAGAAGTCAAAAAAGGCTGATGAACAAAACCCGGCTCGAAGCCTTCAGTGATGGCGTGATCGCCATCATCATCACCATCATGGTGCTGGAACTCAAGGTTCCGCACGGGGAAACCTGGGCGGACCTGTTGAAGCTGTGGCCGGTTTTTCTCAGCTACATGCTGAGCTTTGTGTACGTCGGCATCTACTGGGTCAACCACCACCACATGATCCACATGGTCAAGCACGTGAACGCGCGTGTGCTGTGGGCCAACATGCATCTGCTGTTCTGGCTGTCGTTGATTCCATTCAGCACCGCCTGGATGGGCGAAAACCATTTCGCCCGCAACCCCACGGTGCTGTACGGGCTCAATGCCCTGGCGGCCGGTGCAGCCTACCAGTTGCTGGTGCTGGCCCTGCGCCAGGCCAACGGGGTGCACAACCTGCTGGGCGAAGGCGTCCGCAACAGCCACAAAGGCAACCTTTCGCTGGTGCTGTATGTGCTGGCGATTGCGGCAGCCTTCTGGCACACCGCTATTTCGTTCGCCATCTTCGCCGCCGTGTCGGTGATGTGGTTCATCCCTGACAAACGCATCGAGCAGGCGCTGGGTTCGCCCTCCAACACATAAAGACACGGCACGACACCATGGCCACCAAACGCGACTATTACGACGTCCTGGGCGTCCCCAAACACGCCTCTGAGGAAGAGATCAAAAAGGCCTACCGCAAACATGCGATGAAATACCACCCGGACCGCAACCAGGGGGACACAGCCAAAGCCGCCGAGGAAAAGTTCAAGGAATCCAAAGAAGCCTACGAAATGCTCACGGACGCGCAGAAACGCGCGGCCTATGACCAGTATGGCCACGCGGGCGTTGATCCCAACATGCGTGGCCCCGGCGGCGCGGGTAGCGAGGGTTTTGGCGGTTTTGCCGAAGCCTTTGGCGACATTTTTGGCGACATGTTCGGCCAGCAGCGCGGTCGCGCCGGCGGCGGCGGGCGCCAGGTGTATCGGGGTGGCGACCTGAGTTACGCCATGGAGATCACGCTGGAAGAGGCAGCCAACGGCAAAGACGCGCAAATCCGCATCCCGAGCTGGGAAGCCTGCGAGCCCTGCAAAGGCAGCGGCGCCAAGCCCGGCACTTCGGCCAAAACCTGCGGCACCTGCGCTGGCCAGGGCCAGGTGCAGATGCGCCAGGGCTTCTTCAGCGTGCAGCAAACCTGCCCCACCTGCCGTGGCGCAGGCAAAATCATCGCTGAGCCCTGCGCCTCGTGCAGCGGGCAAGGCAGGATCAAAAAACAAAAGACTTTGGAAGTCAAAATCCCGTCCGGCATTGACGGCGGCATGCGCATCCGCTCCACCGGCAACGGCGAGCCCGGCACCAATGGCGGCCCGCCAGGCGACCTGTATATCGAGATCCGCCTGAAGAAACACGACATCTTCGAGCGCGACGGCGACGATGTGCATTGCAGCGTGCCCATCAGCATCATTACCGCGTCACTCGGTGGCGAAATCGACGTGCCCACACTCGCCGGCAAAGCCGCCATTGACATCCCCGAAGGCACACAGACCGGCAAACAGTTCCGCCTGCGCGGCAAAGGCATCAAGGGCGTGCGGGCTAGCTACCCCGGCGACCTGTACTGCCACATCACGGTTGAAACGCCGGTAAAACTTACCGAACATCAGCGCAAGCTGCTCAAGGAACTGGACGAGTCACTGAAAAAAGGCGCAGGCAAGCATTCGCCCAGCGAAGAGGGCTGGGCGGACAAGCTGAAGGGTTTTTTCAACGTCTGAATTTGGGTTGATACCCC
>JANLYO010000258.1:0-7267 GCA_031365665.1 Rhodoferax sp.
AGGCCTGGCGGACGGTCGTGGGCGGATTTCAAACCATGAGTTTTTTGCCAAATACGTCAAAGCCATCTACACGTTGATCGGCGACACCACGGAGCACGGCTTTGTGTTTCGGGTCGATTTGGCGCTCAGGCCCAACGGCAATTCCGGCCCGCCTGCCGTCTCCTTAGGCGCACTGGAGGAGTATTTTCAGGTGCAGGGGCGCGAGTGGGAGCGATTTGCATGGCTCAAAAGCCGCGTGGTCGCGCCATCGGCGGCGCTGGCGGACGCTTCGGGTCAACTTATCAGGAATGTGGTGTTGCCCTTTGTGTTTCGGCGCTACCTAGACTACCCGGTGTTTGAATCCCTGCGCGTGCTGCATCGGCAAATCAGGGATCAAGCGGCCAAACGCAGCGCCGGACGGCCTCAACGGTCGAACGACGTCAAGTTGTCGCGCGGTGGCATCCGCGAAATTGAATTCACTGTTCAATTGCTGCAGGTCGTGCGGGGTGGCCAGTTCCCGGAGCTTCGCACCCGTGGAACCCAAGTCGGCTTGCAGCGGCTGGCGCGGGCGGGCCTGCTGGCACCACCCGTGGCCGATGCCCTGTCAAGCGCCTACAGTTTTTTGCGGCGTGTCGAGCACCGCATCCAATACCTGGATGACCAGCAGTCGCATTTGCTGCCAACACAGGATGACGATCTTGCCTGGGTGGCCAGCACGATGGGGTTTGCCGAAGCTGGCGCATTCCTGAGCCAGTTGAACGCACACCGCGAGTTTGTAGCCCAAGAATTCGACGCCCTGCTGGGTGGCAACCCATCCGCTTGCACCACTCCGGCCTGCGGCCAAGCACCGGCGGATCGGCCGAATCTAGACAGCGTGTTGGCAAATTTGCCTGACTTGCTAAGCCAGCGCGTGCAAACCTGGCGTGAACACCCCCGCATCCTGGCGCTGTCGGATGATGCCCGCCAGCGTCTGGCGAAGCTCCTGGCCCGAACCGTGCAATGGATGCGCGAAGCGCGCTGCACGGAATTGGCAGCGGTTCGCCTGATGGATTGGGTGGAACCGATGCTCAAGCGCGAGAACTACCTCGCGCTGCTGTTGGAGCGCCCCCTTGTCCACGAGCGGCTGCTGCGCATGTTGGGGGCGGCCCGTTGGCCAGCCCGCTACCTGCAAATCCATCCAGGTGTGGTCGACGAATTGGCGGGCAACCAGCTATATGAAGAGCGCTTCAAGGCAGCGGACTTTGAAAGTGACCTGCTGCACAGGCGCAGTTTTTTGCAAAAATCACTTGAGGATGGGGAGGAGGCACTCCTGAACCTGCTGCGCCGTGCCCACCACGCGGAAGTGTTTCGCACGCTGGCGCGCGACGTGGAGGGCAAGCTGACCGTTGAGCAGGTCGCGGATGATCTCAGCGCACTGGCTGAGTCGGTGTTGCGCCTGTCTGTGCAATGGTGTTGGGAGAGATTGAAAAACAAACACCGTGAAACGCCTCAGATGGCGATCATCGCCTACGGAAAATTAGGCGGAAAAGAGCTCGGTTACGGCAGCGACCTGGACATTGTTTTTGTCTACGAGGACGACGACAACCGCGCGGGCGAAATCTATGCCAGCTTGGTGCGCAAGTTGATCAATTGGCTGACCGTCAAGACCGGCGAGGGCGACCTTTATGAAATCGACACGGCTTTGCGCCCGAACGGCAACGCCGGTTTGCTGGTCACCAGTTTTGAGGCGTTCACAAGCTACCAATTGCAGCGCGGCAGCAATACGGCCTGGACGTGGGAACACCAGGCTATGACGCGGGCGCGTTGCGTCATGGGCGGGCCTGCGTTGCACGCGCGGTTTGAACAAGTCCGCGACGCGGTGCTGACGACGGTGCGCGACACCCCGGCACTGGCGCGCGAAATCACGGCCATGCGCAAACGCATGCGCGATGCGCATCGCGCTTTTGAGGGCCAATTTGACCTCAAACACAGCCCCGGCGGCATGGTGGACGTTGAATTTGCCGTGCAGCATTTAGTGCTGGCCCATGCTTGCACCCACCCCGGACTCACCCGCAACGTCGGCAACATTGCCCTGTTGCAACTGGCTGAAGCATCCGGCTTATTGCCAGCGCCAATGGGCGCACAGGCGGCCAACGCCTACCGCAGCCTGCGCCAGGCGCAACACGTGGCCAGGCTGGATGAAGCGCCCGCCCACGTCCCAATGACCGTCTTGACGGAGGAACGTGCCGCTGTGTCAGGGCTTTGGGATTTTCTTTTTGCGGAAGTTTCACCCGCAACAGATTCACCCGCTGTTTAAGGCGGGCAGGCTAAACGCGGTGATCGTCATTTTTACCGTCGTTTACAATAATTAATCAAACGTTTGTTTTAATTATGTTAACATCGGGCGCATGTCGTCCAAGCACTCTCTATCCGGCACGGTCGCGACAGAGCCGCCCGAGCGGCCCAAGCTTGGCCGGCCTGCCGGTGGCGAGAACGCTGCTGCCCGCCAGCGCCTTTTGCTCGCTGCGCTCAAACTTTTTGCTGCGCACGGGTTCGCCAAAACTTCAATCCGCGACATTGCCAGTGAAGCGCAAGCCAACGTTGCCGCGATCAGCTACTACTTTGGCGATAAACAGAATCTCTACCGCACGGTTTTTGTCGAACCGCTGGGCAGCCCCAGGGACGATATAGCGCTGTATGACCAGAAGCATTTCAGCCTGCGCCAATCACTGGAAGGTTTCTACGCCGGCTTCCTGCGCCCCTTGAAAATGGGTGACCTGTTGCAACAGTGCATGCGCTTGCATTTCCGGGAGATGCTTGAACCCACAGGCGCTTTGGCTGACGAACTTGAAAACGGCATCAAACCTGCGCAAAAGGCCCTGGCGCGCACGCTTTGCCGGCACTTGGGCTTGTCACAAGCTGATGACGAAGTGCAACGCCTGTCGTTTGCCATCGTTGGCCTGTCGCTTGAGTATTTTGTCGGGCGCGACCTGATCGACGCCGTGGCGCCGCGCCTGGTCAATTCGCCCTCAGCCATCGACCACACGGTGTCACGCCTGGCAGATTTCGCCGAAGCGATGGTGGTAGCTGAATGCCAGCGGCGCAGCGCCGCCAAAAGCGCACCGGGCGGCGCCCGCAAAAAACAATCGACCAGTCGCTGATCGCCAAGCCCCCACATCTCACCTTTCAATTCATCGCAATGAAATTTACCTCCCTCCTCAGCGCAGCCCTGGTGATGGCACTGGCCGCCTGTGCCAACCCGCCGGTAACTGGCAGTGCCAAGGCAGTTGCACCCATGCTGGCTGACACCGCCGCGCCCCAATGGCAGGCTCCGCTGCCGCACAATGGCAATTTGGCCGACATGCGCCAATGGTGGCAGCGCCAGGGCGACCCCTTGCTGGTGGCCTTGATCGATGCCGCGCAATCGCAAAGCCAAACCGTCGCCGCAGCCCGCGCACGTATCACACAATCCCGCGCCAATCTGCAAACCAGCCGGGCTGCCAGCGGGCCGACACTGGATGCGACAGCCAGCGCCAGTCGCGCGCAAGTGGCCAGCTTTCCCACCACGCCGCCGGTCAACACGCTGCAAGTGGGCCTGATGGCGGGGTGGGAAATCGATCTTTTTGGCGCCACCCGCGCCGCCAGCGATGCCGCCGCAGAGCGTCTGGCCAGCTCGGAAGCGGCTTGGCATGACGCACGTGTCTCCGTCGCGGCTGAAGTGGCCAGTCAATATATTTTGCAGCGCGCTTGCAGCATCCAACTGGCCTTGACGCGGCAGGACGCCGCCTCCAAAGCCGAGTCGGCCCGCCTGACCGCCGTGACCACCAAGGCGGGCTTTACCGCCAGCGGCCAGGAGGCCTTGGCAACAGCCAGCGCTTCTGATGCTGCCAACCAGGTGCTCGTCGTTGCGGCGCAATGTGATGTGATGGTCAAGGCGCTGGTGGCCTTGACCGGATTGCCTGAATCAGGTTTGAAACAAAAACTGGCCGAAACTCAGAAAAATCAGGGGCAATCTGCTCCTGTTTATGTAGCCAATTTGCCTGCGCAAACGCTCGGCCAGCGGCCTGACCTGTACGCTGCTGCCCGCGACATCGCGGCGGCCAGCCACGATTTGGCCTACGTGGATGCGCAGCGTTTTCCGCGCCTCTCGCTCAGCGGCTCTATTGGCGCCTTGAGCGTGAACGCCGGCGCTGGCAGCACCGAGATGACGACTTGGTCGATCGGGCCGCTGGCCTTGTCAGTGCCTTTGTTTGACGGTGGCCGCCGCGCGGCCAATACCGAAGCGGCAAAGGCACGTTACGACGAAGCCGTGGCAATCTACCGCAGCAAAGTCCGCCAAGCTGTGCGTGAAGTAGAAGAAGCCTTGGTCAATCTGCAGGCCACGACCGACCGTAGCGCGCCCACGCAGGCGGCCGCCACCGCGTGGCGCGCCTCACTGGAGGCGGCGCTGGCCCGTCAAAAAGCCGGCTTTGCAAGCCAGGGCGAGGTCGAAGAAGCCCGCCGCATGGCCTTGTCTGCCGAGGTCGGTCGCTTGGGCCTGCAACGAGACCGTTTGTTGGCCTGGGTGAACCTGTACCGCGCGGTGGGCGGTGGCTGGAACCCGGAAGAAGATGTCGCCAAAGTAGGCGCTGCCAGCCGAACTCCTGCGCCGACAAATTGAAGTTGCAATGGTGTTATTGGTAGCACAAAAATTCTCCATTTATTTAAGATTTTATAGAAGTTTTAGCTAATTTTATGACCAATAATAGTAATTATTTAATAGCAATATATAGCATATTTTATGTGACCATAGTGCATTTTTCGACAACATTGCATGCTGCTGAAGAGAAAAAGTCAACACCCAAGCCCGCTTTGACGGTGACGCTCACACAAGCACAAGCGGCTCAGTTGCCCGTGCGGCTCAGTGCCAACGGCAATATCGCGGCTTGGCAAGAGGCCAGCATCGGCACCGAAGCGCAAGGCCTGCGCCTGACTGAATTGCGGGCCGATGTGGGCGACCGCGTGCGCGCTGGCCAGCTCTTGGCGGTGTTTGCATCTGACGGCGTCCAGGCCGACCTAGCCCAGGCCCGAGCGGCCTTGGCCGAAGCCCAGGTCGCCGCGACCGCCGCCACCCAGGAAGCCGACCGCGCCCGTGCCGTGCAAAACACCGGCGCGGTCAGCGCGCAGCAGATCAGCCAGTTGCTCAACGCCGAACAAAGCGCTAAAGCCCGTGTGGAGACGGCCCGGGCCCAGATCACCGGCATTGACGTGCGCCTTAAAAACACCCGTGTGTTGGCGCCTGATGCCGGCATCATCTCGGCCCGTTCAGCCTCGGTGGGCTCGATCGGTGGCGGCGCGAACGGTGAATTGTTCCGCCTCATCCGCAAAGGTCGGCTCGAATGGCGCGCTGAAGTCACCGCCTCAGAGCTGGGCCGCGTCAAACCCGGGCTCGCCGTCGCCGTCACCACCGCCGCCGGGGCACAGGTCATTGGCAAAGTGCGCATGATCGGGCCGCAGGTGGACGCGCAAACCCGCGCCGCGCTCGTTTACGTTGACCTCGATCTTGGCAGCACCAACAAAGCAGGGCAATTTTCCGCGGGGCCGCCCCAAGGTTCTCGAAGAGCGGCGGAGCCAAAATTAGCCCCCTCTGGGGGCAGCGCAGCACACGCAGTGGCAAGCGTGGGGGCAATATTGCCGGGTATGTATGCCAAGGGTGAGTTTGAACTGGGCCAAACCGGGGCCACCACATTGCCGCAAACAGCCATCGTCATGCGCGACGGCTTCGCCTACATTTATCCGGTAGGTGCCGACAACCGCGTCGCACAACTCAAAGTGCAAACCGGCCGCACCGTGGGCGACCGGGTAGAAATTTTGAGCAAACTGCCTGCGGACGCACGTGTGGTGGCGGTCGGCGCTGGGTTCCTCAATGATGGCGACCTGGTTCGCGTCGCTCCCGCTTCCCCTGCGGCCGCAGCTACCAACGCGTCCAAATAACGCCTCGAAATAACGCAAAGTTGCCACCATGAACGTCTCTGCCTGGTCCATCCGCAACCCCATCCCGTCGGTGATGCTGTTTGTGTTGCTCACCTTTGCCGGCATTTTGTCCTTCCAGGCCATGAAGGTACAGAATTTCCCCGACATCGACTTGCCCACAGTCACCGTCACCGCCACCTTGCCGGGTGCGGCGCCCGCGCAAATGGAAACCGAGGTCGCACGCAAGATCGAAAACTCGATTGCCACAGTGCAGGGCCTCAAGCACATCTATACCAAGGTGCAAGACGGCGCAGTCACCATCACCGCCGAATTCCGCCTGGAAAAGCCGGTGCAGGAGGCGGTGGACGATGTGCGCTCAGCCGTCTCCCGCGTGCGCAGCGAACTTCCGGGCGACGTGCGCGACCCGATCGTCAGCAAACTCGACATGGCCGGCACACCGGTGCTGGCATTCACCATCGCGTCCAAATCGATGGACGCTGAGGCCTTGTCCTGGTTTGTGGACAACGAAATCACCAAAAAGCTGCTGGCGGTGCGCGGCGTCGGCGGCATCGCCCGGGTCGGTGGCGTCAGCCGCGAAGTGCGTGTTGCGCTGGACCCTTTCAAGTTGCAGGCCTTGAACGCAACGGTGGCCGATGTGTCGCGGCAACTTCGGCAAGTGCAGCAAGACAGCGCCGGCGGGCGCACCGACATCGGTGGCAGCGAACAGCCTGTGCGCACCCTGGCCACCGTGAAATCGGCGGAAGAACTCGGCGCCTTGCATTTGAGCTTGGGCGATGGTCGAAAAATCCGCCTCAACCAAGTGGCGGCCATCAGCGACACCATTGCCGAGCCGCGTTCTGCCGCTTTGCTCAATGGCAAACCGGTGGTCGGGTTTGAAGTCTCGCGCAGCCGTGGCGAAAGCGAAGTCACCGTGGGCGCGGCGGTGCAAAAGGCGCTGGTCGAATTGAAGGCGCAGCACCCTGACCTGGAACTCACCGAGGCCTTCAATTTCGTCAAACCCGTCGAAGAAGAGTTTGACGGCTCGATGGCGTTGCTCTACGAAGGTGCCGCCTTGGCGGTGCTGGTGGTGTGGCTCTTCCTGCGCGATTGGCGCGCCACCTTTGTTTCTGCTGTGGCCTTGCCGATGTCGGCCATCCCGGCTTTTGTCGGCATGTATTTGCTCGGGTTTTCCGTCAACGTGGTGACGCTGCTGGCTCTCTCCCTCGTGATCGGCATTTTGGTGGATGACGCGATTGTCGTAGTCGAAAACATCGTGCGCCACCTGCGCATGGGCAAATCGCCCTACCAGGCGGCGATGGAAGCGGCGGACGAAATCGGCCTGGCCGTGATTGCCACC
>JANLYO010000261.1:0-3016 GCA_031365665.1 Rhodoferax sp.
TCCTGTACTTGGCCCCAAAGATACAGAATCAGTTCGTCCTTCTGCGCATGGCTCAGTTGGCTTAGATCTGGCGGGCTTTGCACGGTTCCAATTGTCGCTCTGCTTTTAATAGCGCGTCAAGAGGGGGCTGAGTAGTTACGAGGTTTGAATATTTTCAAGCCCTTAGGCCACGTGATATATTGATAGCATGCTATATAAAATATAGCATATATTTTCCACTCAATGCAGCGTCGAATTCCCTGGCAGGTCGGAATGCAGCGGCTGCACCCTGAAGAAACCTGTGCCCGCAGAGCCTGCACCCACTTCTTCTTCGGTTGCTTCACGCACATCTTCCACCTTGATCGCTATGCGCAGGGCGATGCCGGCCAGCGGGTGGTTGCCGTCCAGCACGATGTGGTCTGGGTAGATTTCGCTCACGGTGTAGAGCGCGTTTTTGGGGGCGCTGGCGCTGCAACCTTCGGGCAGCGAGGCGCCTTCAAACGTCATGCCGGCTTCGATGTCAGCGGGGAAAAGGGCGCGCGCTTCGAGGAACAGCAACTGGTCGTTGAAATCCCCAAAGGCCTGCTCGGGCTCCAGGTGCAGGTCGAGTTTGTCGCCTTTTTCGTGCCCTTGCAGCGCTTCTTCGATTTTTTGCAACAGGTCGCGCCCGCCGACCAGAAACTCCACCGGCTCGTCGAGCACGTCCAGCACTTCACCCAGCGTGTCTTTCAGGGTCCAGGTCAGGGCGACGACACATTGTTCTTTGATTTCCATACGAGAATTGTCGCAGTTTGAAGCCCTGTTCTTCAAACCTTGCGCATGGGAGTTTGGATGGACATCACGCAACCCTTGGCGCTGCTGGGCAATTTGAGCCCGCAGACCTTCATGAAGCGCCATTGGCAAAAGAAGCCGCTGCTGATCCGGCAAGCCGTGCCCGCACTGGCGCGGCTGGGGCCGCTGTTGCCGCGCGGCGCATTGTTTGACTTGGCGGCGCAGGACGAGGTAGAGTCGCGCCTGGTCATCCAGGGCAAGTCTCGAAATAGCTGGAAACTCAAGCAAGGCCCGTTTGCGCGGCGCGCTTTGCCGCCGCTGAAATCGCCCGGGTGGACGCTCCTGGTGCAGGGGGTTGACTTGCACGTGCAGGCGCTGCGCTGCCTGATGGATCAGTTCCGCTTTGTGCCCGATGCGCGTCTGGACGACCTGATGATCAGCTACGCCACCGACGGCGGCGGCGTGGGGCCGCACTTTGACAGTTATGACGTGTTTTTGCTGCAGGCGCAGGGCACGCGGCGCTGGCACATCAGCCGCCAAAAGGATATGCGTTTGCAAGACGGCGCGCAGCTGAAAATCTTGCAAAACTTCGAGCCTGAGCAGAGTTTTGACCTGGCGGCGGGCGACATGTTGTACCTGCCGCCCCGCTGGGCGCATGACGGGGTCGCGGTGGGTGAATGTATGACTTATTCGATCGGCTTTCGCGCGCCTGGGCAGGGCGAGCTGGCGCGTGAACTGCTGCAGCGCCTGGCCGATGATGCGGTGGATGAAATCGGCAGCGCGCTTTACACCGATGCCAAACAGCCGGCCCAAGATTGCCCCGCGCAGATCCCGCCAGCGCTGCAGGCCTTTGCGCAAAAGGCCTTGGCGGCGGCGCTGGACAACCCGCGCATCCAGGCGCGGGCGCTGGGCGAGAGCCTGACCGAGCCCAAATCCACGGTTTGGTTCGATACTGCGCGGCCCTCAAGCCAACGCGCAGCAGACGCGGCCTTGCAGAGCAGTATCTACCTTGACCGCCGCACCAAAATGGTGTACGACGACTGGCACGTTTTCATCAACGGTGAGAGTTTTGCGGCTTCCGGTCGCGACGCCGATTTGATGCGGCAACTCGCCAACGAGCGCCAACTGCCAGCCAGCCGCTTGACGCGCGCCAGCGCTGGTGCAAAATCACTGCTTCAGGACTGGATGCAAGCGGGGTGGATTCATGGACTCGGACAAGACTGAAACGGTGGCTCCCATGCCAGCGGGGGCGGGCCTGCTCAAAGCCGGGCGCTTTGCCGGACGCGCTGAGTTTGAACAACTGATCCGCGACACCTTCAGCCGTGCGGCCATCGAAGGCTGGCCCGAAATCATCATCAGCGACGCCAGTTTTGAAGACTGGCCGTTGCGCGAACGGGTGGTGGTGGATGCCTTGCAGTCCTGGAGCAAAACCGGTCGGCATTTCACCATATTGGCCAAACGTTTTGACAGCGTGCAGCGTTACCAGCCGCGCTTCGTCACCTGGCGCAAAACCTGGAGCCATATCATTGAATGCCGCCAAATAACTAGCGCCGACCCGTTGGATTTCCCCAGTGCGATCTGGAGCCGTGGCTGGGTCATGCAGCGCCTGGACTTGGCCCGCAGCAACGGCATGTGCGGCCCCGAGCCGGATCGCCGTGTGGCCCTGCGGGAACTGCTGGCCGAACGCCTGCGCGGCAGCTCGCCGGGGTTTGCGGCCACCACCTTGGGGCTGTGACGCGGTCTGGCGTCTCTTTTGCGTTGCAATGGCGTTGCTACGGCCTTGTTATGGTCAACGAAAATGCACCAAAACTGATCGTATAATCTGAGGCTAAGCAAAATGGGCACTGGCCTGTTTGCAGGATCCATTTGCTTCAGTCTTTGCGGAGTTTCTGCAATGACAATTTGCGGAAACAGCTTCTCAATTTTTTAACCTTATTGGAATTTTCAAATGAACAAATCACTCGTTTTGGCCGTCGTTATCGCTGCTGCTGCCTTGGCCGCTTGTGGCAAAAAAGAAGAAGCCAAACCGGCTGCTGCTGCTCCTGCACCCGCCGCCGCCGTTGCAGCCGAAGCGGCAGCAGTCGCAGCGCCAGCGGCGGCAGAAGCAGCACCGGCAGCGGCGCCAGCAGCAGCGTCTTTGACAGCTTCAACGGCGGCGGCGGGTGCAGGAGCAGCAGCAGCCGGTTTGGCTTCTTCTTTTTTGCCACAAGCGGCCAAGGCAGCAGCAGCGATAACGACGGCCAAAACGAGTGATTTGTTCATTTGA
>JANLYO010000070.1:0-23540 GCA_031365665.1 Rhodoferax sp.
TCAAACTCAAGAGGATTGCTGTTTTACCGCCTTCTTGAGCAAGCCGTCCTGACGTTGCCGGTGACTTACGATGACATCGTCAAAACAGAGGAAATAGAGGAAATTTGATTCCATGGAGCTAACAGGATACCCCACCACCCATGTTAATTAACTCGTCAAATTGACGGGTTTTCAAATTTCTTGGCCATTTTTTGGGTCGCAGGCCACGTGCTATATGGCTATAAAGCTATATAAATAGTAGCATAAAAAAGCTGTCCGCGGCGTCAAGAGCGTCCAAGCAGGCCACCGGCACCGGTCACTCCAAACCCAGTTCCTGGATTTTGCGGGTGATGGTGTTGCGGCCAATGCCGAGTTTGTGGGCGGCTTCGATGCGGCGGCCCTTGGTGTTGGCCAGCGCGGTCTGGATCAGTTTGGCTTCAACGCGCCGCATCAATACGTCCCAAACGTCTTCCCGGCCATTGGCCAGCAAGGTCATGGCTTCGACTTCGAGGCCGAGCTCCCAGCCGGTTTTGGCGGTGTCGGCGGCGGCCGGCGCTGGCTGATCGTGGCCAATCGGTCCATGCGAATCTGCGGGCTTGCCCACCGGCGCGAGCTTGTCATCGCGCTGATCCGCCGGGCCACTGGGCTGAGCCGCTGCGGCTGACGCTGCCATTGGCGATGACACCTGGGGCGTATAGCCCGGGCCCGCCGAACCAGCGCCTTCGCGCTGCGCGGATTCTGCCTGTGCCAGCGTTGCGGGTGCGGCGGCTGAAACGGCCCCAGACATCACTTCAGGCGGCAAGTCTTTGGGCTCGATCAATTGCGCGGGCGCCATCACGGTCAGCCAATGGCAGATGTTTTCAAGCTGGCGCACGTTGCCGGGGAACGCAAAGCCGCTCAAGGTGGCCACGGCGGCGTCTGAAATACGCTTGGGTTCCACGCCGAGCTGCACCGCGCTTTGGCTCAGGAAGTGGCGGGTCAACATCGGAATGTCGTCGCGCCGCTCGCGCAGGGCGGGCAGGCGCAGGCGGATCACGTTCAGGCGGTGGAACAGGTCTTCGCGGAACGCGCCGTCTTTCACGCGCTGCTCCAGATCCTGGTGGGTCGCAGCGATCACCCGCACATTGGTTTTGATGGCAGTGTGGCCGCCCACGCGGTAAAAATTGCCGTCACTCAAGACCCGCAGCAGGCGCGTCTGCAAATCAAAAGGCATGTCGCCGATTTCATCCAGAAACAGCGTGCCGCCATCGGCCTGCTCAAAGCGGCCGCGACGCATGGTCTGCGCGCCGGTGAAGGCGCCGCGCTCGTGGCCAAAGAGTTCACTCTCCAGCAGGTCTTTGGGAATCGCCGCCGTATTGATGGCAACAAAGGGGCCGCCCGCGCCGTTTTTGCCGCTGGGGTCGCCACGCGGGGAATGTTTGTGCAGCGCGCGGGCCACCAGCTCCTTGCCGGAGCCGGATTCGCCGGTGATCATCACCGTGACGTTGCTTTGCGAGAGTCGTCCGATGGCACGGAACACGTCTTGCATGGCGGCTGCCTGGCCCAGCATTTCAGGCGAGGCGAGTTGTTTTTCTTCGGCCACCGACTCGCGTTGGCTTTCTTCCACGGCGCGGCGGATCAGCTCGACTGCCTTGGGCAGGTCAAAGGGTTTGGCCAAATATTCAAATGCGCCGCCCTGGAAGGCCGAGACGGCGCTGTCGAGGTCTGAAAACGCGGTCATCACAATCACGGGCAGGCCGGGCAATTTGGCCTTCACCTTGTCGAGCAGGTCCAGCCCCGAACCGCCCGGCATGCGGATGTCGCTCACCAAAATCTGCGGAAACTCGTCGTCGCTGGCAGTGGCCAGCGCCAGCAACACGTCTTTGGGGTTGGTGAAGCTGCGGGTCGGCAGGTTTTCACGCAGGAGCGCTTTCTCCAGGACGAAGCGGATCGACTGGTCGTCATCTACTATCCAGATCGGCTTCATGTGATGGTGCGTCCCTTCTTTAGGCACCCCGGCTGCCGGTTCAGGGCAGCGGGATCAATATCTGAAAATCCGTCCGGCCGGGCGCGCTTTCGCATTCAATGGAGCCGTGGTGTTGCTGCACAAAGGTCTGTGCCAGCGTCAACCCCAGCCCCGAGCCGCCCTCCCGCCCCGACACCAGCGGGTAAAAGATGCGCTCCTTGATTTCCGGCGGCACGCCTGGTCCGTTGTCGATGACATGCAATTCCAATGCCAATCGGTAGCGCTGCTTGCCGAAAGTGATTTGGCGCGCCACGCGGGTCCTGAAAGTGATCAGCGCTTCGCCCGTGGCGCGCTGCTCGGCCAGCGCCTGGCAGGCGTTGTGCGCGATGTTCAGCACGGTTTGTATCAATTGCTCACGGTCGCCGCGGAACTCAGGGATCGAGGTGTCGTAATCCCGCACCACGCGCAGCCCCTTGGGAAACTCCGCCAATATCAGGGAGCGCACCCGCTCGCAGACCTCGTGAATGTTGACATCACCCACCAGATGCGGCCGACGGTGCGGGGCCAAGAGCCGGTCCACCAGCACCTGCAGGCGATCCGCCTCGCGGATGATGACCTGCGTGTACTCCGAGAGGCCGCGCGATTCGATCTCCATCTCCAGCAATTGCGCCGCGCCCCGGATGCCCCCAAGCGGGTTTTTGATCTCATGGGCCAGATTGCGGATCAGTTCTTTGTTGGCATTGGCCTGCTCGGCCAGGCGCTCCTCACGGTCTTGGCGCGCCTGCTGCTCCAGGGGCAGCATTTCAATCACAATCTCCTGCGGCGAGTCGGTCTGCGTGACGATCACATGCACCAAAATGGGCTCGTGCATCGGGCCTTGGCCGGTTCGTTTGAGCCAGGCGTCGTAGCGCAACGCGGCAAATTCGTTGCTGCCAGCCCCTTGCAGGGCGTTGTTCAGCAAATGGGGTTCGGTAAAACAAGGCTCCAGCGGCGCGCCTTCAATAGCGCGGCGGGATATGCCCAGGGCATCTTCCAGTGAGGCATTGGCGAACAGCACCGTGCCGTCGCCACGCACCACGGCGACCAAGGTCGCCAACAGGTCAAAGGCGTGGAAACGGCTGGAAACCGGCGTCAAAGGGGGGCGGGCGGCAGGCTTGTTCAAGCCGCCTATTTTGCCCGAGCGCAATGCGCCTTATCTCAACTGCACAGCGCTGACACCGCCGCTGCGGCCCAATTCGCGGCGAATACCGGCAATGTCGTTGTCAATGCGCTGCAAGCTGGTCTTGAGCTCAGCCACACGATCCTGGTATTTTTGGTAATTACGGGCTTCGTCGCCGCGTTTTTCGGGCTCGCCGTTGTTGTATTCCTGCGCCAACTCTTGCCTGCGGGTTTCGGCTTTTTTGAGCTCAGACTCCAGAATCAGCTTTGAATCGGAGTCGCGCACCCGCTGGTCACCCGCGTCCACTCGTTGACCCGGTTGTGTGCCGCTTTGTGGCGCTGTCGCTACACGAACCGGTGCACCGGGAGCCGCCGCGCCATTGCCGCCTTGCGGGCGCGTGCCTTGCACCACGGTGACATTGCCGCCTTCGACCACCTTGCAGTTGAGCGCTTTGGGGTCGGTGAGGGTATTGGTGTAGTAATTGTTGTCGCAGCGGTACATGCGGTCTTGCGCCTGCACGCCCACATGGATGCTTGCGAACAATGCCAGAACTGCAGCCAGAGTGATGTGATGCTTCATACGGGTTGCCTTGAATGCGAATCCAGGGCAGGAGGCACAGTATGCGCCAATTCGTGCGGATTGCAAAATCAAAGCCCTACAAGTGAAAAACGGCCCGAAGGCCGTTTTTCCGGGGTCAACACATCAACCGTGACGCATCACAGGCTGTAATACATGTCGAACTCAATCGGGTGGGTGGCCATGCGCATGCGCGTGACTTCCGTCATCTTGAGCTCAATGTAGGCGTCGATCATGCTATCGGTGAAGACGCCGCCTTTGGTCAGGAAACCGCGGCCTTTGTCCAGGTAGTCCAGCGCCTGGTCGAGGCTGTGGCACACGGTTGGCACTTTGGCATCTTCTTCAGGTGGCAGATGGTAGAGGTCTTTGGTGGCAGCTTCGCCGGGATGGATTTTGTTTTCCACGCCATCCAGACCGGCCATCATCAGTGAGGCGAAACACAGGTACGGGTTGGCCAATGGGTCGGGGAAACGCGCTTCAATACGGCGGGCCTTGTCGCTGGCGACATACGGAATGCGGATCGACGCTGAGCGGTTGCGGGCGCTGTAAGCCAGCTTCACGGGTGCCTCAAAACCAGGCACCAGGCGCTTGTAGCTGTTGGTGCCAGGGTTGGTGATGGCGTTCAACGCGCGCGCGTGTTTGATGATGCCGCCGATGTAATACAGCGCGTAGTCCGACAGGCCAGCGTAGCCGTTGCCGGCAAACAGGTTTTTGCCGTCTTTCCAGATCGACTGGTGCACGTGCATGCCAGAGCCGTTGTCGCCTACCAGAGGTTTGGGCATGAACGTGGCGGTTTTGCCGTAAGAATTGGCGACGTTTTGCACCACATACTTGAGGATTTGGGTCCAGTCGGCGCGTTGCACCAAGGTGCTGAAACGCGTGCCGATCTCGTTTTGGCCAGCGCCGCCGACTTCGTGGTGGAACACTTCAACCGGCACACCCAAGGATTCCAGGATGGTGGACATCTCGGCGCGCAGGTCTTGCATGCTGTCTACGGGAGGCACGGGGAAATAACCGCCCTTGACGGTGGGCCGGTGGCCGCGGTTGCCGCCTTCGATTTTCTTGGAAGAGTTCCATGGCGCTTCGTATTCGTCAACCTTGACGAATGAACCACTCATGTCGGCGCCCCAACGGACGTCGTCAAACACGAAGAATTCTGGCTCTGGCCCGAAGTACGCGGTATCGCCCAGGCCGGAGGCTTTCAAATAGGCTTCAGCGCGTTTGGCGATGGAACGCGGGTCGCGGTCATAGGCCTTGCCGTCACCTGGTTCCAACACGTCGCAGGAGAGGAACAAGGTGGTGTCTTCGAAAAACGGATCGATGTTGGCGGTGTTTGGATCCGGCATCAGCAACATGTCGGAGGCTTCAATGCCTTTCCAACCGGCGATGGAGGAACCGTCGAACGCATGGCCGCCGGAGAATTTTTCTTCGTCAAAGTGCGATATCGGCACGCTCACGTGCTGCTCTTTGCCACGGGTGTCGGTGAAACGGAAGTCAACAAATTTGACTTCGTTCTCTTTCACCATTTTCATCACGTCTGCGACGGTCTTGGCCATCAAATACTCCTGTTGATAGAACTTGTTAAAGGAAACCTGTTTTGGATTGAATGCAGTTTTTGTGCCATCGCAGTTGTTTCGCGCTGCGCTGGGCCATGGCCGCAACATTTCTGCCAAACCGCGCATTTTGCCCGATTTTCAACACCGTTCATTCGTGTTGCCCCGCAAGCAGCCACCGCCTTCTCACATCCCAACTTGGACTGGGCACACGGTGCTTCATTGACGGAATGCACCAAACCAAAGCCCACCAAATATATGCACTGTTTTAGTGCATATTTATCGCACCAATTCGGGGCCTAATTTTGCCTTGAATTTTTCAAGGCCTAAAAGCAAGGCGGGATAGGCTTTGTCGATCAATGCCGGCGCGCCCTTCACACCCAGCTCGATATGGCGCCCGTGCACCGGGTGATCCACACTGGGGAGGCTGAACACTTTGGCTCCCATAAAATCCCGTTCAAGCTGCTCCATCAGCGGCGTCAACGTCGCCTCCATCGCGCCGAAAACGATGACGGATTTTTCAATCCAGGCGGCAGTTTGATGCAGGTGTTTGTACTTTTCGTCCAACACCCATTCCATCATGGGCCAAGCCATGACAGGAAACCCGGGCAAGAAATGCAGGCCCCCATGCTCCCCCACTGCGTGTGGGTCGCTGCCCCCCGAGGGGGGCCTCGCTGCTTGGGGCGGCCCTGCGCGCCGCTCCCCGCCGTTCCAGCAGGTAAATCCCGCAATCTTGTTGTACGGGTTCGGAATGATCTCGGCCCCCGCCGGAAACACGCCCATATTGAGCCGATGCAGGTTGTCATGGCGATCTGGCTCGTAGGGCACGCCCTGCTCGCGTGCGGTGTCTCGCATACGTTCACGGATCAGCTCAGCCGCTTGCGGGTGCAAAGCCAGTTCCACACCCAAGGCCCTCGCGGCGCACTGGCGGGTGTGGTCGTCCGGTGTCGCGCCGATGCCGCCCGTGGAAAACACGATGTCGCCACTGGTGAAGGCCCGCTTCAGTGCCGCTTCTATGCGGGACGGAGAATCGCCCACGTACTCGGCGTAGTCGAGCTGCAGGCCGCGTTGTTGTAGCAGCTCAATCGTCTTGGGCAGATGTTTGTCGGCGCGTTTGCCTGACAGGATTTCGTCGCCAATAATGATGAGGCCGAAGGATGTGGGCATGGTGGGGCGGGGGGAAAAGATTCAATTCATCGATGGCGGCACTGGGCCAGAGGCTTCAGGTCGTGGGGACAGTGCGGGCGGCTTGGGGCCGTCCAAACCCGGCACGATGGGCGGCGCTTCGATCAGGATGCGATCCGTCGCCCGCCTGCTACGCTCAACCCACTGCTCGGCTTCATTTTTGCTGCGGATTTCCTGCAAGGCTGCCAGGGTGTAGTGGGCGAACCAGAGCGAAGAAAACGCAAACACCAAGGTGTAGATCCAAATGGCAAACGGCACGAGGATCGGCGCCATCGCAATAAACAGCGCCCCCGAGGCCCACAACACGCTGGGCGCCGCCCCAAGGTAGCCACTGACCACACCAATGCCCAGCAACCAGCCCCGGTGTTCCTTGAAGATCTGTTTGCGCTCCTCGGCACTGGCGTGGTCCACCAGGGCGTCGTATGACATCACGCGGTAGGTGAGCCAGCCCCAAATCAGCGGCGGCAGCACCAGGATCAAAGGCGGGATCAGCCACAGGGGAATCGAAATGCACAGGGCGACGACGGCCAGCAGGGTTGAGCCAAGCGACCAGGCCACGCTGCTCACCAGTGAGCCGCCCCTTTTGCGTTCAAGTTTTGGGAAACGGCGCTCCGCGACCAATGCCACCATGGCGGGCGTCATCATCCACGCCACAAACAACAGCGAGGCAATGGCAATCACGGGGATCGCCAGAAAAAGCACAATTACTGGCGCCAGCACCACGCGCAGGTTCGACAGGCCAAAGCGCTCCAGCCAAGCCAGCAGCATGGCCACCAGCTCAAAACCCTCCAAGTGGGTGCGCACCGCCACCAAGGCGTCATCCCAGAAAAAGTAGCCCAGGCCGAGTGTGATCAGCGCCATGATGATGAGCGGCAGAATCGACAGCGCGATGACCCGAGGGTGCAGGCAGTACAGCGCGGCGCGCCAGAAAGAATCGAGAAGCTTGCTCATGCGGCTAGGATAACCGCCACCGATGTCGTTCTTTCAAGCCCGCCCGGCCAAACGTTTCAGCCCGAGCCATTGCTGCTGCCAAAACCCGTCGCCGTAATCGCGCAAGCCCTGGCTTTCAAAACCTTTGCGCAGTTCGACCTGGTCGCGCACGCCCGTGGGGTCGTACCGCAGGTCAAAGTTTGCGGTGCCAAACCATATGTCCCACCACGGCAGCAAGACCCCAAAATTGGCGCCGCCCAATGTGACCCCCACGCTCTCCCACTGCGTGTGGTCGCTGTCCCCCGAGGGGGTTAATTTTTGGCTACGCCGCTCTTCGAGAACTTGGGGCGGCCCGTCGTTCTCGAAGAGCGGCGTAGCCAAAAATTGCCGTTTCCGATGTTTGACTGGCGACTCATGCCCCAGCCCGATGCTGTGGTGCAGGCGGTGAAACCTTGGGCTGACCCACAGGCGCTCGCCCCAGGCCCCAAACCAGAGCCGCAAGTTGGCGTGCTGGAAACTCTCGCTCAACTGGGTGAACGCAACAATTGCAACAAATTGTCCGGGGGCCACCCCCACCAGTTGCGCTGCCACGACGATCAACACGTCGCGCAGCACATCGTCCAACAGGTGGTTGCGGTTGTCGCTCCACATCGTCATCTGGCGCTGTGCGTGGTGCAGCGCGTGCAGCCGCCACCACCATTCGAAATGGTGCTGGCCCCGGTGGATCCAGTAATCCAGAAAATCAAAAACAACCAGGTAAATGAAAAAACTGACGAGGGCTTTGTCGGTCACGCCCGGCCAAAGGGCATCGAGTTGCGGTGTGCCCAAGCCCGCCACCCGCAGCATGCCGAATACATCGTCCAAGAGCGGCTCGAGCGTAAAAAACAGCGCAATCCGAAACAGGCCGAGCCGGTGAATCAGGGTGTAAAGGATGTCAGTGCGGACGGTGGCGGGGTTCGTCACTGCCTCCACCGGCCGCCAGCGTTGCAGCGGCGCGATCAGGCACACCAACACGGCGAGCTGCAACACGCCCACTAACAGCCAACCGGTCGCCACGTAAGCGTCTTCGACCAGACCGCCTAAGCCTGCGGCAAACACCATCGGTTGCACCACTGCCTCAAACAGCCATTGCTGCGACGCGTCAAAGGCTTCGATACATCGCCCGACCAGTGCTTGGAGAAAGTTCATACCGATGTTGACCCGGTGCGTACTTCAGCGCCGAGCGGCCAGCCAACTCTGGTAAGCCGGATGGGTGCGCATTGTCGCGAAACAGAAGCCTTTTTCCTTCAGCCCGACGATCAACGGCTCCAACACAGCCGGTGCCCAGGGGTCTTTGCGTGACCAGATGCCCAGGTGGGCCACCAGGATGTCGCCCGTCTTGATGTCTTTGAGCGCCTTTTTCAGCAAGACGTCGTTGGCGTATTTTTCACTGGGCAATTCGTCACCCAAAAAGCCGGCCGGCGACCAGCCTACGTGTTCGAAACCACACTGGCGCGCCGCTTCCAACAGGCGAGGCGATGTCTTGCCGCCCGGTGCGCGAAACAAGGGCAATGGTTTTTTTCCGCTGTGGTCGCCGATGCGCTCGGCGGCGTACGCGATCTGTTCGCAGTACTTTTTGGCGGTCCAAGTGAATTCACGGCCCTCAAAGGCGCCGCTACTGGCGCGAACGCGAAACATGGGCTCCTGGCCTTTGATGTCGCCGCGCCAATAAACGTGGTCATAAGTGTGGGAGGCAAATTCATGCCCTTCAGCAGCGCGGGCGCGCCACCAGGACGCCCAGTGATTGCCCAAACTGCCATCCCCCACCTGGGTGCGCTCATTGGCGGCAAAAAAAGTGACTTTCACCTCATGGCGCTTGAGCACCTCGGCGATCAGGGGCGCCGTGGCCATGTGGCCCGTGTCAAAGGTCAGATACAGGGGTTTGTCGCAGACTTGTGCGTGTAAATTGCCGCCAAATCCCGAAATTGTTACACATGCGGCTATAAAATATAGAGCACGCTTCATGCTGCCAAGCCGCGCGTTGCAAAATTTGCTAAAAACGCGGTGCGTGATCGAGTGTCCAGACGCCATGTGGTGATTTTCCTACATTGACCTGGCGCACCACCGTTTTGGTGGCGGTGTCGATCACGGTGAGTTTTCTGGCCCAGCGCGACGTGACGTAAATCAGCTTGCCGTCGGCCGAAACCTCCAGGCAATCCGGCCCGCCTGGCGCTTTGTAGGAATCAACCACTGTGAAGTTCTGGTAATCAATTTTGCTGATGGTATTGGCGACGCGGTTGCTCACGTACACGTGGCGTCTGTCGCCTGCAGCACGAAACGCGTGGGCGCCGGCCCCCGTGGGCAAGAGCTTGACCAATTTGGGAGTTGCCTGGGAAATGTCCCAAATCTCGACGCCGTCGCCGCCCGTTAGCCCCACCAGCAGGAACTTGTCATCCGGGGTGCCAAAAATGTCGGCCGGCGTGGCACCTGTCTTGGCGCGCCATTTCAGCGTTTGCGTCGCCAAATCGATGCTGACGATCTCGTCGCTGTCCTGCATAGACGCGAAAACTGTGGTGCTTTTGCTGTCAATCCACAGATGGCTTGGGGTTTTGGCGGTGGCGATGCGTTTGACCAAGCTGATGTTGCTGCCGTCCCAGCGGTAAATGTCGATGTGGTTGAGCCGGTTGGCTGCCGTGACAAACCACTTCATGTCGGGTGAAAACCGCAAGTGATACGGGTCCATCACAGAAGGCAGGCTGCGTTGCACTTCGGCCGTCTTGGGATCGATAAATGTCAGCGAGTTGCCCGACGCGTTGGCGATGATCAAAGACTTCTCGTCGGGCGTCAGGTACAAATGGTGCGGCTCTTTGCCGGTCGGGATGCGGCGGGTTTCTTTCCAGGTGACAGGGTCAATCACGCTGACGTTCGCGTCAAGGGAATTGAGCACGAACAAAGGTGGCGCAACGGTCGCCTGAGCCCAGGCAAACAAAGGCAGGCCCAAGACAAAAAAAACTGCCGTAAAGGCAGAAACGGATGCAGACCTGTAGGCTGACACACAGGCAGAAATTCTGGGGGAAAACGTCACAAATACTCGCTCTTGAGGTAACCCGCGAGTGTAGCCGCCCCGCCGTTTGCGCCCACCATCCATCACGTAACATAAAACCATGGCAGTGGTTCAGATCAAAGGCGTTGGGATCGAGGTGCAGCGCATCAGGGCGGCCAGCGGCAAAGGCCGCCTGGCCCCGCTGGTTTTTCTACACGAAGGGCTCGGCTCTGTGGCCATGTGGCGCGACTGGCCAACCCAACTGTGTGCGGCCACCGGACGCACGGGCCTCGTGTATTCACGTCGCGGCTACGGCCTGTCTGACCCCGTGCTTCGCGTGCGCGAAACGTCTGCAACTGTCAACGGCCAACGCCAAGGTCGCCTACAGCCGGATTACATGCACGAGGAAGCCTGGGCTGCGTTGCCAGAATTGCTCAAATTGATGCAAATTGAAAAACCGGTGTTGATCGGCCACTCCGACGGCGGCAGCATCGCACTCTTGCACGCCAGCCGGTTTGACGTGTCAGCTTGCGTGGTGATGGCGCCGCACGTGATCGTCGAAGACATCTCGATCTGCGCCATCACGCAAGCCAAAGTTGCGTTTGAATCGGGCGACTTGCGGCAGCGCCTGGCCCGTTACCACGCCGATGTTGACGGCGCTTTCTGGCAGTGGAACGACATTTGGCTGTCAGCTGAATTTCGCAGCTTTGACATTCGCGCAGAATGCCAAAAAATCACCGCCCCGCTCCTGGCCATCCAGGGCCTGGATGATCCTTATGGCAGTCTGCTGCAAATAGACGAGATTGCCCGTATTGTGAATAAAAAGGGCCTTAAGTCCAATCCAAATCAACAGTGTGTGCTTCAAAAATTAGAGCAATGTGGTCACTCGCCGCATCGCGACCAAGCTGCATTGGCCACCCGTTTGATCGCTGATTTCCTGCGAACCCTCGCTTGATCAAAGCGCGGTTGGCACCAGCTTTTGCATGTCGTCGGCACTCAGCCAGCGCCACTGCCCCGGCAGCAAATCGCCAGGCAATTCCAGTGCACCAATGCGCGAACGGTGCAAGGCCTCGACCCGATTGCCCACCGCCGCCAGCATTCGTTTGACCTGGTGGTATTTGCCTTCAGTCAGCGTCAGGCGCAGGTGAAAACGCTCACTAGGCGCACCCGCCGCATCTGAATCGTTCGCCATAATTTCGCACGCCGCCGCACGCACCGGCTTGGGCGAATCGTCCAGCACCACACCTTCGAGCAGGCGCTTGACTTGTTTGTCATCCAGCGGGTGTTTGGCGGTGATGTCATACACCTTAGGCAAGTGCTTTTTGGGCGAGCTCATCCGGTGGATGAATTGGCCGTCGTCGCTTAACAGCAGCAGCCCCGTCGTGTCTTGATCGAGCCTGCCAACCGCCTGAACGCCTTGCACGGCAGACTTTTGCGGGCGCAGGCGAAGCGGTGACGGCAGCAAGGTGTAAATGCTCGGCCAGGTGGAGGGTTTTTGCGAACACTCGGTGCCTGCCGGTTTGTGCAGCATCAGATAGGCGTTTTCGCGGTATTCCCAATCCACGCCCCGCACTTTGAAGCGCAATCCATCTGCTACATATTCAGTAGCTGATTGCGATTGTTTGGCCGAACCGGTAGCCTCACTGGATTCATAAACCTCGACAAAACCCTGTTGGATCAAACCGGCGCAGACGCGGCGCGTGCCAAAACCTTGTGAATAGAGAATATCTTGAAGTTGCACTATAAAAGCTGTACTAATTAAAACGTTTCGACGCGACGATGTCCTGGTCAAACTGATCCATCGCCGCCTGCGTCAGCGGGTCTTGCGACCAGGCGGCAAGGCTGGCTGGCGCCAAGGTCACCGCAGCGGCGCCCATGCCCATGAGTTTGGCCAGCACATCCGGTGATTTGATGCTGGCCGCCAGCAGCGCCGGGCCGGGTTCGTCAAAATCGTCTTGCGCCACCACGCAGGCTTCGACCAAAGCCCAAACATCGCGCCCCTCGGCCTGCAAGCGGCTGACATAGGGGGCGACAAAATCCACCTGCAAGGCCTGCGCCCACAACAATTGCACCGTGTTCGACAAACCAGTCAGCAACACCGGCTGCCCTTCTTGTTTGAGCGCGCGAATGCAGGCCAGCCAGTCAGAATGGCAAGGCAGTTTGATGGTGAGCGCGACTTCGGCGCGTTCTGCCGCCGGACGCAAGGCGTCCAGCCAATGCAGCGCCTGCGAGGGGTCGCCGGTGGGCATTTGCAGCATCAACTCGGTTAGCTGCGCCTCCCCCGCCGCGCTGACAAGCTTCAGGTAAGTCGGCAAATTGACAGCCAGGCCAGCCTGAAAAATCAGGCTCGGGTTGGTCGTGGCACCCTGAATCGGCGGGCAACCCGCCATGGGTTTCCAACTGCTGACCACCGCTGAGTCGAGGTAAATTTTCATACTCGCCACTTTATGCCAAGAATTGGCGGATGGCGATGGGGCCATCGTGGTGGGGTTGCCGATCAATTCAGGATGACCCCTTTGGCAAAAAGCGCGTTGCCGTACGCCGTGCCCTCGCCCGTTTGCACGATCAAACTGGCCCCGCGCACCCGGTCGTAAAACGCGAAACGCTCGACGGGCTGCACTTTTTCGGCTTCGAGGCCGGCTTGCGCCAAAAAATCCACCAGTTGCTGCTGCGCCGGGCTGCGATGCGCCGCAGGCTCGTGGCAGGCGTGCATGTAGGCCACGGGTTGTTTAACTGACTCGTCCAGCGGGAAAACGCTCAAAATCGCCTGGCTCACGCGCATCAGCGTGAGGCCCGGCAGGCGCACCAGAGGTTTGCCGACGGCCAAAAAATCAGCGGTGAAGTTAGCGTCCACTACCGCCACCCACTCGCCGTGGCCCATGGCGCACAGGTGCATCAGCAGTTCTGGCGTCAGTATCGGGTCTAGTCCTTTGAGCATCGTGCCGTGTTTTCCATCAAGATCGTGAATTCGGTGGTGTTGGTCTGGGGCAGCATGCCAGAAACGGGGGAAATCGCAATTAGTAAAACCACTAGATTTATATAATAATCGAGACACCACCCTTCCACTGCATGATCCACTGCCATGGCCATTGACTCCACCCCGCCCGAACGCCCCAAAATCTGGGTGCTCGGCGAAGCCTTGATGGACTGCGTGGCCCAGCCTGACGGCAGCTTGCTGCCTTTAATGGGCGGCAGCCCTTTCAACTTGGCCCGCGCGGCAGCGCTGCGGGTGGCGGGCCGGGCCGAGGTCGGCTTTCTCGCGCCCTTGTCTGCCGACCATTTTGGGGACCACATGCGTGCGCAGTTTGCAGTCGACGGGGTTTTGGCCATGTCACCCGCCAGCCTGCTGCCCACGTCGCTGGCGGTGGTGCATATCGCCGACGGCCAGCCCAGCTACGGTTTTTACCGTGAAGGCATTGCCGACCGCGACTACACGGTTGATGCCATCGTGGCCCACCTTCAACGGGAGCCACCCGGGGTGTTGCATACCGGCTCCCTATTTTTGTTGCCGCCCGAGCAGGCCAAAGTCGCCGCCATTTTGCGAGCCGCCAAAAGCCTGCGCTGGACGATCAGCGTCGATGTGAATTTGCGCCCCAAACTCGCCGCCGATTTGGCCACTTACGTGAACGCCGTGAAACAAATCGCGGCCTTGGCCGACTGGCTCAAAGCCAGCGACGAAGACCTGGCGCTGCTGGGCTTCGCGTCACCCTGCCGCGCGAGCGCCGCACAAACAGCGCGCGATCTTACAGCCGCCCTGGGGCATCCCCACATCAGCCGCCTGGCGTTGACCTTCGGCGCTGATGGCGCTTGGCTGGAAGTCGATGGCCAAGCCGCCGAAGCCGATGTGCCGGCTGTGCCTGTGGTTGACACCGTGGGTGCGGGCGACACATTTTGGGGCAATTGCCTGGGTGCCTGGGCCATTGATCCGGTGGGCCACGGGCTGAAAACGTCAAAAAAACAGGTCTCGGCCACCCTGCGCGAAGCGATGTGGGCGGCTGCCATCAACTGCAGCCGCGCGGGCTGCCAGCCGCCGAAGTATGTGGACGTGCTGGCGGCACTTTCAAAATAAGTATTTATAATAAAATTTATAGATTTAATATTCTATTTAGGCCACGTATTTATTCGAAAATATGCTATGTATTTTATATAAATATTTGTATTATTATATCAATATATTTTTGTAAAATATAATATAAACGTATTTTTTCATCTCAAAGCGCCCCTAAACGCACCGACAAACTCTGGGTGGCGTGCCCCATCAGCCCATTGACGTCGAACAAACGCGATTGGGCGATGCCGCCCCCACTGTCACCCAACGCGGTCTGCGCGTCCAGGCAAATCCATTCGCCCAAGGGGCGGCGCAGCAGGTTGATCGTCAAATCCGCGTTGACAAACTGGTCGCGTTTGTAATCCAGGATGGCGCTGATGCCATTGCCCGAATCCGCCGCCACCGCGACCCGCTGGTAGGCACTGGCGGCCTCGCCCTGCACCAGCGGGTGGTTCAGGCGAAACCACACGGCGCACGGGCCCTGGAAGTTGTTGCCGCGTGCTTCGCGGATTTCCACCAGCTCGGCATAACCGGGCTGCCCATCGGCAAACGGGAATTGTGCGGGCGTCGAATCCAAAGGCGTGGCCCCGGCCAGTGGCAGCGGATGGCCCGCCAGCAGTGTGGGCAGGCTCAGCGCATTTTCACGCTGCATCAAGGCTGTAAAACGGGCCACTTCTTTGCCACCCGCCCGCAATTGGGCGGCAAAATGCCCCGCGTTTTTGCCGATGTAGTCGGCGCTGATCTGCACCGTCAGTTCGCCAACCGGGATTGGCCGGAGCAAATTCGCAGTGAGCCGCGCCAAGTGCGTCAAACCATGCGCCGCAGCCGCGCGCTCGATGCGGCCGCATACCAGCGCAATCGGCGGCCCGGCGTGTTGGTGCGCCGCGTTCCACGGGCCACGCGTGTAGGGCGTGGCGGCAAAAGTCCCATCACCCGTGGGCACAAAGGCGCTGGCGTCGGGCATCTACGCGTCCATGATCGCCTGAAAGCCGCCAAATATCATGCGTTTGCCGTCAAAAGGCATGTCCAAGCCCGCCAGACGTTTGTCAGCCATGAATTTTTTCATGCCCACATCCCGCACCGCCTTGGACGGCCACTCGATCCACGAAAACACCACCACTTCATCGGGATCGCATTGCACCGCCAACGGAAACGAAGTCAACTTGCCCGGCGGCACATCGTCCCCCCAGCACTCCACCACCCGCAAAGCGCCAAACTCCTTGAAGATCGGAGCGGACAAATGGGCCATGGCAACATACGCCTCGCGCTTGGCGAGCAGCACCGGCATCACATAACCGTCAACGTAATTCATGCTGCTTCTCCTTTAAAAAAATGTAGCCCACATCAACACAGCAACGATGCCAGAATCTAACCGGACTCCAGCGCCATCTTCGCTTGGCGCTCTCGCTCCTTGGCGCTGGGCTCGGGCTGCGCAAACGAGCCTATTGGCACGGCTCCGGCAGGCACATAGGTGGTGAGCAGCACGCCGGTCGTAGACGTTTGGGATGATACGAGCCGCAGGGCGCCCGGGCTTGCATCCGATTCAAAAAGCCGTTTGCCACGCCCCAGCACGACCGGGAATATCCATACCTTGTATTCGTCGATCAGCGATGCTGCCTGAAGTGTTTGGATGAGGTTCCCGCTTCCGATGATCTGAAGGTCGTGGCCATTTTGAGACTTCAGTTGCCTGACGGCTACGACGATGTCGTCACCCAACAGAGACGAATTGTTCCAGCTTAAAGCCGTGAGCGTACGTGAAGCGACATGTTTCTTCGCGGCATTGAGAGATATCGCGGTCGGGTCATCAGCCGGCTGAAAAGGCCAATGGGCCTCGAAGATTTCGTAGGTCTTTCGGCCTAGCACCAACTCCCGGCTTTTTCCATCGAAACCCGCCATGGACTGGCCCATGACTTCATCCCAATAGCTGAAGCTCCAGCCCCCCAGAGCGAACCCCTGAGTCGGGTCTTCTTCCGGGCCGCCAGGGGCCTGCAAGACGCCATCCAGCGACACGAAGGTCGACGCGATGAGTTTTCTCACGATAGTTCTCCTGCTTAAGCTAGGTGAATCGACGTCTTTCAGCCACGCCGTGCCGCTTCGATGGCGGCGACGGCAGAGTCGGGAAAGACAGAGGCGTAAAACCGCGCGGCTTCTTCTGCGTCGTGGTCGTACCACAGGCAGATCGTGTTCTTGGCGGGAGTTGTGGTGGTGGTGGTCATGTCACTGCTGCTCCAAAAATATGAGCGTGCTATGCAGAAAATATAAGGCCGCCAGAGCTCCGACCTCAGATCAACCTGGAATCTCAGGCTCAACCAGGCGCGCTAAATTGCGCAGCGACTCTTGCCAGCCGAGGTAACAGGCCTCCAGAGGGATGACCTCCGGGATGCCCTCCTGCACCGCAGTCAACTCCGTGCCCACGGACACCTTTTTCAGCGTGATGGTCACCGTCATGACGCCCGGCAGATTGGGGTCGTCAAAAACGTCGGTGTAGCGCAGGCGCTCGTTGGGCACCAGTTCGAGGTAATCCCCGCCAAATGAAATCGTCGTGCCGGTCGTGAAATTGGTGAACGACATTTTGAACGTGCCGCCGACTTTTGCGTCCATGTGGTGCACCTTGCCGGTGAAACCATTGGGCGGCAGCCAGCGCGCCATGGCATCGGGGTCGAGGAAGGCGCGGTAGACTTTTTCGGGTTTTGCGGCCAAGACGCGGTGTAAATGAACGGAGTTTTTAGTCGTCATGATGTCTCCATGAAAAGATGTGACAGTGGCATCGCCTGGGCAGGGTATTCAAACTGCGGCAGGCGAAATTTCCGCGGTGTTGGCGCAATGCGCTGGATCGTTCAGGATCACAGCAACATACCGCCGCAAGTGCGCGACACACTCTGCGGCAATTCGCACCGTACCTTGGGCCTTGGCCAAAATGAACGCGCCTTGCAGCGCGGCCTGGGTGTAGTGGGCCAGGCTTTCCGCTGTCCAGTCGGCATCGGGCGCGTACAGTGCGCGGGCCTGGGCGATGTCTTTGGCGATGGTCTGGGCGTGGGTGTCGATGCCGATCCAGCAGGCGTCACGTATCGCGGGATGCGTCTCGAACGTCTCCTGCACCATCGTGCCCAGGAGGCAGGTGAAATCCGGCAAGTTGCCTTGCAAAATCGCGGTGCGAAAGTCGATGTAGGCGAGCACCCGCTCGCGTGGGTCGGCAATCTGCTGGTAGGGTGCGGTGGCAAACAAGCCGCCCGTCACCTCCGTCCAATAACGGGTGGACTCAATCGCCAACTCTTCTTTTCCCTTGAAATGGTGGAAAAAGCTGCCTTTGGTCACACCCGCAGCGGCGCAGATATCGTCCACTGTCGTGGCGGTGTAGCCCTTGGTGCGGAACACCTTTAAGGCGGCATCCAGCAGCTTGGTTTTGGAGGCGTGCGTTGGTGAATTCACTGAACATACCGATTAGTTGGTTTAAATATACCCACTAGCCGGTATGTTTTCAGGTGAAATGCTCAAAATTTCGTATGAATTTGTAACGAAAATGCCACGCCAGCAGGGTCTTGTTTTTGCAGCCTGACCGTCAAGATACGGGGATGCGAGCTTCGAGATGGCGCGGCACTGCGGCGTTACTCTGGCGCTGGGTGGACGCCAAATCGGGGGCTAACTTTGCGTTCGCGCCAAGGCTGCCAGTTCCCCCGACAGCGCAACCCGTATCCCTGGCGCGCCCACAGCCACCAAACGGTGCAGGCCCTTGGCCACGTCTTCAGCCTCGATGGCCTTGTAGTTCGCTGGAATCAGAAAATTCAATGCTGTCATCAATTTCAGACCGATGTGTTCGCCCGAGCGGCCTGGTTGTTTGAGCGATGCGCGGTCGCCCGCCACCATGCTGGGGCGCGCGACGCTGACGCTCTGGAAGCCCAACTGCGCCACAGCGGTTTCCATGTCACCTTTGACGCGGTTATAGAAAACGCCCGATTTGGCGTCGGCGCCCATGGCGCTCACCACCCCCAGGCGCGTGGCATGGCCCGACTGAATGGCGGCTTTGGCCACGGCCACCACGGCATCCAGATCGACCGCCCTGAAGGCGGCTTGGCTGCCCGCGACCTTGATGGTGGTGCCCAAGGCGCAATAGACATCATCGACCGCTGGCAAACCGGCCAGTTGAGAAGCGCTGGCCAAGTCCATCACGTGTGTCGTCAACTTGGCGTGGCTGATGCTGGGCGCGCGCCGACCCACCGTGTGCACGCGTTTGTAACGCGCGTCAGCCAGCAATAGCGCCAACAAGGCTGCGCCGACAAGGCCCGTCGCCCCGACGAGCAAAGCCGAGCGATCCGGGTTACCCATGTTTTGAGCCATGGCAGTCCTCGTGAGTGACAAAGGCCGCGAACCGATGACGGTGCACGACCTTTGGCAGCGTAAATGGTGGAGCTGGGGGGATTTGAACCCCCGTCCGCAAACCTTCTTCGAGCAGTTCTACATGTGTAGCCGTCTGATTTGAGTCTCGCTTTTCACATCGCGCAGTGGCACGCTATGCAAATCGCCAGCAACCTATTGTCTTGGCCTACCCTAAGTTACCCAAGGCAGGCCCAGCCGAATGAAATTACCCCACAGCCTGGACAACCTGACCTTGCGGCCCAGCCACCCTTGCCCAGCCTATCGGCTTGCTGTTGTGAGGCTCACGTGCGATTAAGCAGCGAGTGCGAAACGTTCGTCGTTTGCAGTTAGTTTTTTTGAATCTGTTTTACGAGCGCACTCAGCTCGACATGCCCTGCTGCGCGTCCGAATCCACGTCGAAACCAGTGCAGCCCCTCTTGGCTGCTTCATAAATCCAATCTCCTGGCGCATTGCGGCGTTGTAAATCCTCGCCATACAGGGGGTATGGCTGCGGTTTACGCCTTGCACTGCATCCCGGACATTGAATTTCTGAAGCCGCCAAGTGCTCTATTTTAAGCACTTTGGTGGCTTTGGTGGCTTTGTAAGGGGAATTCTAAAAAAGCTCTGCTCGCCGTGATTTTGAAATACTACATTTTTAGTAGCAAACTATCTATATTTCACGTGACCCAGTGGTCAAAAAATCTCACAAAAGAGTGCAGCAGTCGTTTTTGGGACGAGTAATTAATATAGGTGTTAACAATAGGACTCTGCCTTGATGGCCTCGACGGGCCGTGCGCAACGCCACTTCTTCAGCGCCCGCGCTCGGGGCTTCACTTCAGTTCCACACTTCAGCCCCCAGTTTCAGTCCACCGCCTCAACTCAACAGCGTAAGCAACGCCAAAGGCGCGGCGATCTGCGCATGGGCGCCCCAGGTGGCGGTATCGGCGATTTTTCCGAGGTAGCCGTAGGTGGCGGCCACCGTGCCCATGCCGGCGGCCAAGCCGGCGACGATGTCGCGTTCATCGTCGCCCACGTAGACGCAACGCGCCGGGTCGACCTGCAAGCGCCGTGCGGCTTCAAACATCGGCTCGGGGTGCGGCTTGGCATGGGCGGTGCTGTCGCCGCTCACGATAGCGCCCGCGCTGCCAAAAAGCGGCATAGCGGCGGTGAGCGGTAAAGTGAAACGCGCCGATTTGTTGGTCACCACGCCCCATTTCAGGTTTTTAGCCAGCAAAGCGGCAATCAGCTGGTTGACGCCATCAAACGCAAAGGTGCGCTCGGTCAGGCAGCGCTCGTAGTTGGCAAAAAACTCCTCGCGCAGGGCCAGAAAATCAGGATGCGTCGGCGTCATGCCAAAACCGATGTCCAACATGCCGCGTGCGCCCGCACCGGCCATCGGGCGGTAACGCGCCAGCGGGTAACTCGGCAGGCCACGGTCAGTGCGCATTTTGTCGGCGGCGGCACCCAGATCAGGCGCGCTATCGACGAGTGTGCCGTCCAGATCGAACAAGACAGCGTCTATTTGGGTGAACATGGGGTGAATGTCAGGGGATCAGCGTGGAATATCGCGTGAAAAGAGCAGATTTGCGGCTTCAAATTGACCGTCAAAACCTAGGCGGGCCGCTGCGTGGCGACGAGGTAATTGACCTGCGTGTCGCCGCTGAGCCAGTAGCGGTCGGTCAGCGGGTTGTGCTCCAGGCCGCGCGATTGTTGCCACTGCAAACCGGCCTCGCGGCACCAGCGGCCCAGCTCGCTGGGGCGAATCATCTTGGCATATTCATGGGTGCCTTTGGGCAGCAGCTTGAGCACGTATTCAGCCGCCACGACGGCAAACAAAAACGCCTTCGGGTTGCGGTTGATGGTGGAGAAAAACACCCAGCCGCCGGGTTTGACCAGCGTGGCGCAGGCCTGCACGATGGACGAAGGGTCGGGCACATGTTCCAGCATTTCCATGCAGGTGATGGCATCAAACCCGCCCGGCTGTTCTTCCGCCAGGGCTTCAGCGCTTACTTCGCGGTAAGTGATGTGGGGGGTGCCAGCTTCCAACGCGTGCAGTTGTGCCACCCGCAGCGCCTTGGTGGCCAGGTCAATGCCCAGCACTTGGGCGCCCTTGCGTGCCATGGCGTCGGCCAAAATGCCGCCGCCGCAGCCGACGTCCAGCACTTTTTTGCCACTCAGCGTGCACTGGCTGGCGATCCACTGCAGGCGCAGCGGGTTGATCTGGTGCAGCGGACGGAATTCGCCACTGGCGTCCCACCAGCGATGCGCCAGGTCAGAGAATTTGGCCAGCTCGGCTGGGTCGGCGTTGACGGTGCTCATGGCTGGATTATCGGGAAAAAGCTTGCTCAGACGACCGCGGATGACGGAAAACGAACGGCCAAGGATGGGCACGACCATAAAAAAACCCCGCCTAAGCGGGGTTTTACGGGGGTTTTTAAACCGTCGGGAGACGATTATTTGTTAGCGCGGGTACCGACCACTTCGATTTCAACGCGGCGGTTTTTAGCACGGCCTTCGTTGGTCTTGTTGTCAGCAACAGGTTGCTTCTCGCCCTTGCCTTCGGTGTAAACACGGTTTTTCTCCATGCCTTTGGACACCAGGTAGGCCTTGACGGCTTCTGAACGTTTGACCGACAGCTTCTGGTTGTAAGTATCGCCGCCGATGGCGTCAGTGTGACCCACAGCAATGATGACTTCCAGGTTGATGCCCTTGACTTTGCTGGTCAGGTCATCCAGCTTGGCTTTGCCTTCTGGCTTCAACACAGCTTTGTCGAAGTCAAAGAACGCGTCAGCAGCGTAGGTGACCTTGGTGGCAGCAGCTGGTGCGGGTGCTGGAGCAGCAGGTGCAGGTGCAGCGGCAGCGGCAGGCGCAGGTGCTGGAGCGGGTGCAGGAGCGGCCGGGGCAGCCGGTGCAGCAGCGGGTGCGGGAGCGGGGGCAGCAGCGGCAGCGCGCGGCGCCACGATGGCGCCGTCACAACCGACAGCGGCGGTGGCCGGCGTCCAGTTGGCATCGCGCCAGCAGTATTCCTGCGTGCCGTTTTTCCAGGTCAACTCAGCGGCGGAATTGCGCCAGTTGTCAACAGTTTGAGCGCCTGCGGCAGTCGCCAGTGCTGCGGTAGCAAACAACATTGCCACTTTGTTCAATTTTTTCATGGTTCTCCTCAAGGGAAAGGCCGCAGCAGCGCTGCGATTAATCGGACGATTCAGGTGCCCACCACCTGATACGTTCAGACTATTGTGCCACAGCCTATCCTGCTCCAAGTGCCTGTCCGTGCCCCTCTGTGTCAGACAAAACCGCTTTTTGGCCGAATTGTTGCTACAGAGCGACATCAACTTGCCCCTAAAATCAAAGCACCCGCCGCCGCCCGCGCCCACCGCCCGTGCGGGCTTGTAGTCGCCCTTCGCCTGCTTTTGCCCCGTAAGCCTTATCCGTTAGCCCTATCTAATGACCCAGTTCGCCAAAGAAACCCTGCCCATCAGCCTTGAAGAGGAGATGCGGCGCAGTTACCTTGACTACGCCATGAGCGTGATCGTCGGGCGGGCGCTGCCCGATGCGCGGGACGGGTTGAAACCGGTGCACCGGCGCGTGTTGTACGCGATGCACGAACTCAACAACGACTGGAACAAGCCCTACAAAAAATCTGCCCGCATCGTGGGTGATGTGATCGGCAAATACCACCCGCACGGCGACAGCGCGGTGTACGAAACCATTGTCCGCATGGCGCAGGACTTTTCGCTGCGGCACATGCTGGTGGACGGCCAGGGCAACTTCGGTTCGGTCGATGGCGACAACGCTGCGGCCATGCGTTACACCGAAATCCGCATGTCGAAAATCGCCCACGAATTGCTGGCCGACCTGGACAAAGAGACCGTGGACTTCGGCCCCAACTACGATGGCAGCGAGCAGGAGCCGCTGGTCATGCCGGCGCGCTTCCCCAACCTGCTGGTCAATGGCTCGTCCGGCATCGCCGTCGGCATGGCCACCAACATCCCGCCGCACAACCTGAATGAAGTGATCGACGGCTGCCTGCATTTGCTGCGCAACCCGCAGGCCAGCATTGATGAGTTGATGGAAATCATCCCGGCGCCGGACTTCCCCACGGCCGGCATCATTTACGGCATCAATGGCGTGAAAGACGGTTACCGCACCGGCCGTGGCCGCGTCGTCATGCGCGCCAAGTGCCATTTTGAAGACATCGACAAGGGCCAGCGCCAGTCCATCATCGTCGACGAGTTGCCCTACCAGGTCAACAAGAAGACGCTGCAGGAGCGCATGGCCGAGCTGGTGCATGAGAAGAAGATCGAAGGCATCAGCCACATCCAGGACGAGTCCGACAAATCAGGCATGCGCCTGGTGATTGAGTTGAAGCGCGGCGAAGTGCCCGAGGTGGTGCTGAACAACCTTTACAAGCAGACACAGCTGCAGGACACCTTTGGCATCAACATGGTGGCGCTCATCAACGGGCAGCCCAAGCTGTGCAACCTGAAGGATTTGATCGAGGTCTTCCTGGAGCACCGCCGCGAGGTTGTCACCCGGCGCACCATCTTCACGCTGCGCAAGGCGCGTGAACGCGGCCATGTGCTCGAAGGCCTGGCGGTGGCGCTGGCCAACATTGATGAATTCATCGCCATCATCCGCAACGCGCCCACACCACCCGTGGCCAAGGCCGAGCTGATGACCAAGGCCTGGGACAGCAAACTGGTGCGCGAAATGCTCACCCGCACCCGCGCAGACGGCGGCGCCGTGAACGCCGACGACTACCGCCCCGACGGCCTGGAAAAAGAATTCGG
>JANLYO010000309.1:0-10898 GCA_031365665.1 Rhodoferax sp.
TGCCTGCTGCCCTGCGTGCTCAAAAGCCTCGCCGCCATCGGACTGTACCTGCTGATCATCCAGCCCGCCCCAATCTCCACCCCCTCATCCACACACCTATGAAAACCACCTCACTCCCCCTGCCCGCTCAACCCCGAATCCAAGGGCGCGGCGTCTTGGCCATGGCCGCTGTAGCCTTGGCGCTGTTCGGCTGCAGCACCCAGAACATCAAGGACTACGCCCAGGAAAAGCCAGCGCTGGAACTGCGCGACTATTTCAATGGCACGCTGGATGCACACGGCGTTTTCACCGACCGCTCCGGCACCGTGGTGAAACGCTTCACCGTGTTGATGAATTGCACTTGGGCTGGCGACGAGGGTGTGTTGGACGAAGACTTCACCTATTCCGACGGCAGCAGACAAAAGCGCATCTGGCGCCTGAAAAAACTGGCCGACGGCAAATTCACCGGGCGCGCCGACGACGTGGTCGGCGAAGCGCTCGGCCAGCAACGTGGCAACGCTTTCCAATGGACTTACACCATGGCCTTGCCGGTCGACAGCAAAGTCTACGAAGTCCAGTTTGACGACTGGATGTACCTGGTGGACGGCAAGGTCATGCTCAACAAAGCCACCATGAGCAAGTTCGGCTTTCGCCTGGGCGAAGTGACCCTGTCTTTCACCAAGCGGTGATGTGATGGCGCTGAACCCCCGCATCAACGATTGGCGCGGCCACAGGGTCTGGCTGGTGGGCGCTTCAAGCGGCATCGGGCGCGCCACCGCATCGGCCCTGCATGCACGCGGCGCCAGCGTGATCGTGTCTGCCCGCAACGCCGATGCGCTGCAAGCATTTGTGGCCGCGCACCCGGTCGCCTCGGCTTTGCCGCTGGATGTGACGGATGCCAAGGCGGTGCAGCAAGCGGCCGCGCAGGTGCTGCAACGCGGCGAGCTGCACCATGTGGTGTATTGCGCGGGCCATTACCGCGAGATGGGCGCGGCCACGATGGACCTGGCCGATATGCAGCGCCACCTGCAGATCAACTACACCGGCGCGCTCGTGGTGCTGGATGCGGTGCTGCCGCATTTTTTGGCGCGCACGCCAGGCAAAACTGCTGCATCTGCACATCTGAGCCTGGTCGGCAGTGTGGCGGGTTACCGGGGCCTGCCCAAGAGCCTGGCCTACGGGCCGACCAAAGCGGCGCTGATCAATCTGGCGGAAACTTTGTACCTGGATTTGCATGCCAAAGGCATCGGCGTTTCACTCATCAACCCGGGTTTTGTAGACACGCCGTTGACCGCACAAAACAAGTTTTCCATGCCTGCGTTGATCACCCCCGAAGAGGCGGCGCAGAACATCCTGCGCGGCTGGGAGCGTGGCGAGTTTGAAATCCACTTTCCCAAACGCTTCACTTTCATGATGAAGCTGCTGCAGCTCTTGCCCTACCGAGCGGCCTTTGCCGCGACGCGGCGATTGACGCAAGTTTGAAGGGAATGATTGAGTTAAGTATAATATTTGAAAAAATGCATTAATAAATATTAATGGCATCTAAGTCACGTATTTATTTAATTATTTGCTATTAAATATATAGTTAATTTGTATATATTTTATAAATATATTTTTATTAAATATATTTAAAACGTAATACTTTCAATTAAGCTCAGTATTGTTAACCTACAAGTTAATATTTATTTTTTCAACTTTAGACTATCGCGTGACAACTGCGTGATGCGCGCCCAGTCGCCTTGGTGCAAGGCCTCTGCGGGCACGAGCCACGAGCCGCCGACACACAGCACATTGGGCAGCGCCAACAGCTCGGGTGCGTTGGCCAGGGTCACGCCGCCGGTCGGGCAAAACGACACGTCGCCAAACGGCCCGGCCCAAGCCTTGAGCATCGCCGCACCACCGGCTTGCATCGCAGGAAAAAACTTCAGCTCGGCAAAGCCGTCTTCCTGCGCCATCATGATCTCGCTGCCGGTCGCCACACCCGGCAACAGCGGCAAGCCGAGGTCTTTGCAGGCCTTGCCCACCTGCGGCGTGTAGCCGGGGCTCACCGCAAATCGCGCGCCCGCCATCGCAGCGGCCTGGGCATCGGCGGCACTGCGCACTGTGCCCGCGCCCACCACGGCATCGGGCACATCACGGGCGATGGCTTCGATGCAGGCCAAGGCTTGCGCCGTGCGCAGCGTCACCTCCAACATGCGGATGCCGCCCGCCAGCAACGCGCGCGCCATCGGCACGGCGTGGGCCACGTCATTCAGCACAATCACCGGGATCACTGGCGCGTCTTGCATGACTTGCCGTGATGTGAATTTTTCCATTTGCAGATTCCTCAATTGTTTGTTTGCGGCACGCACCGGCCTACAGCCACGCGCAAGCGCCTTGTTCCGCAGCCAGCGCGTTGCGCCGCATCGCGGCAAACAGCTCGCGGCCCATGCCCAAACCGTTCGCGTCCATTTGCGCTTCAGGCATTGTGGCCACAGGCCGCATGGCCCAGTCCGCGTCTGGAACCAGCACCTGCAATGTACCTGCCACGGCATCGAGACGGATGATGTCGCCGTCCCGCACCTTGGCCAGCGGTCCGCCGGCCTTGGCTTCGGGCGACACGTGGATCGCCGCCGGCACTCTGCCGCTGGCGCCGCTCATGCGGCCATCGGTCACCAGCGCCACCTTGAAACCCTTGCCTTGCAACACCGCCAGCGGCGGCGTGAGTTTGTGCAGCTCCGGCATGCCGTTGGCCTGCGGCCCCTGCCAGCGCACCACACACACGGCGTCCTGGTTCAGACCGCCGTCGTTGAAAGCTTTCAGAAGCGCTTCCTGTGAATCGAACACGCGGGCGGGGGCCTCGATGATGTGGCGGTCATCCGGCACCGCAGAGACCTTGATCACGCTGCGCCCCAGGTTGCCCTGCAATAGCATCAAACCGCCGGTGGCGCTGAACGGATCCGACACGGGGCGCACCACGGTGTCCTCCTTGGACGGTCCTGCATCGCGCCAAACCAGTTGCCCGCCTTGGTCTTCAGGGATGGCCGTGAATTCACGGATGCCGCCTGGCCGCACCGTCATCACGTCGCCGTGCATGAAGCCGCCGTCAAGCAGTTCACGGATCACGTAACCTGGCCCGCCCGCCGCTTGGAACTGGTTCACGTCAGCGCTGCCATTCGGGTACACGCGGGTAAGCAGCGGCACAACGGCCGAAAGCTCGGCAAAATCATCCCAGTCGATCAAAATTCCTGCGGCGCGCGCCACGGCCACCCAGTGAATCAGGTGGTTGGTCGAGCCGCCGGTAGCCAGCAGCGCAACCATGGCGTTGACGATGCAACGCTCGTCCACCACTTTGCCGATGGGCGCAAATGTGGCCCCCACGCTTGCCACTGCGTGTGCTACGCTGCCTCCCGAGGGGGCCGTGCCTTGCCCGGGGCGGCCCGGCGCGGCGGCGCTGTTTGCCTTGGTGATGTTCAGGACGGTGCGCACGGCTTCGCGAGTCAGTTCTTCCCGCAATGCCTGCCCCGGATTGACAAACGCCGTGCCGGGCACGTGCAGGCCCATGGCTTCGAGCAGCATCTGGTTGCTGTTGGCCGTGCCATAAAAGGTGCAGGTGCCCTGGCCATGGTAGGCCTGGTTTTCGGCGTCCAGCAATTCCGCCCGGCCCACCAGACCCTGCGCGGCTTTTTCGCGCACCTTTGATTTTTCATTGTTTGAAAGGCCCGAGGTCATTGGCCCTGCGGGCACAAAAACGGTCGGCAAATGGCCGAAGTGCAAAGCGCCGATCAAGAGGCCGGGCACGATCTTGTCGCACACGCCCAGCATCAGCGCGGCGTCGTACATGTCATGGCTGAGCGAGACTGCCGTGGCCATGGCGATCACGTCGCGGCTGAAAAGGCTCATCTCCATGCCCGAGGTGCCTTGGGTTACACCGTCACACATGGCCGGAACACCGCCGGCCACCTGCGCCGTGGCGCCCTGCCTTCTGGCCTCCTGTTTGATGATGTCCGGGTAATGCTGCAGGGGAGCATGCGCCGA
Source organism: Rhodoferax sp. (assembly GCA_031365665.1). GTDB lineage: Bacteria > Pseudomonadota > Gammaproteobacteria > Burkholderiales > Burkholderiaceae_C > JANYCG01. The sequence continues at coordinate 3,997 of JANLYO010000309.1, forward strand.
AAGCATGTCGTTGTACGCGTTGATGATGGCGATGTTCGGCGCGCGCTCGGCGACGATTTTCAGCTTGTCATTGACCGGAAGCGCTGCAATGGCGTGGGCGACATTGGCACAACCCAGGCGGTCGCTGCCGCGTGGGCGGCTGGCAGCGGCATCCAGCCGCTGCAAGTAGGCCGTGCGCGTGGCCTGGCTGCGTTGGACAATCCGTTGGGTGACCGTTGAAATTGTGGAATGAAGGGGCATGGTAACGCTCGATTGAAAATCATGTAACTAAATTACATCACGAATAGTAGCTATTTCTCGCGCCAGAATACGCCCAAAAGTAACCACCGGGTTACCAACTTCGGGGCTCGGCGCTACAGTAACGGTGCCGATGCCCCACATCAAACCCACCCCCCAAGCGGCGTTTTACGCCAATTCCGAGGGATACCCGCCGCCCGTGCGCGACCCCGCGCCCATGCTGGAAGCCGCGCGCCGCGCATGGGGTGGCAAAAGCGACCTGTGGGTGTTTGGTTACGCCTCGCTGATCTGGCGGCCTGATTTTGACGTGGCCGAGCACCGACCCGCCAAAGTGCATGGCTGGCATCGCGCGTTGAAAATGTGGAGCCGGGTGAACCGAGGCACGCCAGAGGCGCCCGGCTTGGTGTTTGCGCTTCTGAGCGGCGGCAGTTGCCACGGCATGGTGCTGCGCGTGCGCCGGAAAGACGCGGAAGAGGTGCTGCAAAAGCTCTGGCTGCGCGAAATGGTGACGGGCGTCTATGACCCGAAATGGCTCAGTTGCGTCACTGCGGGCGGAACGGTGAATGCGCTGGCATTCACGCTCTCCCGCAAAAGCGGCAATTTCACGGGCGATCTGCACCATGAGCATTACCGTAAGATATTTTCAAGCGCACAAGGGCGTTATGGCACCACACTCGACTACGCGCGCCAGACGCTGGCAAGCCTGCACCAACACGGCATTGACGACGAGGCGCTGAAAAAGCTGTTGCGCCACGCAGCCGACTGAAGCCACTGAAGCCTGGGGCGATTTACCTCAAATAGGGTAGAAAAAATTTATGCCACGGCAAAGGATTTGACAAAGGCCAGGGGACGCGCGCAAACTGGCCACGCTGAATGACGCGCCCACCGTTGCCGAATCCGGCTACCCACGCTGCGATGCCATGGCCTGGTTTGGCGTCACCGCCCGCACCGGAACACCGCGCGGTGCGGCAACATCGGCTCTGACGCCGTCGCCAAGGCAGCGCCGGACGGCCATACGCTGCTGTTGTCAGGCCTTGGCTCCAATGCCATCAATTACACGGTCTATCCAAAAATGGCCTTTGCAGACCGCGATTTCACCCACATTACGCTGCTGGCCACCGGCGCCAACGTGTTGGTAGCCAACCTCGAATTTCCGGCAAAAAACTTTGCCGAGTTTCTGGCGCTGGCCAAAGCCAACCCTGGCAAGTATTCGCACGCCAGTTCGGGCACCGGCGCGTCCGGCCATCTGTCCATGGAAATGCTCAAGCAAGCGCCCGGTATCAGTTTGGTCCACGTTCCTTACCGGGGGCGGCCCCGCAGACCAGCCCAAGGACGCAGCCAGGCGTTTGTCAGACGCCTCGGTCAGAGTCTTTTGTACAGCCGCAATCCGCCAGCAACTGCAAGCCGTTGGTTTCGTTGTGGTGACCGGAACGCCCGAGCAGTTCAACGAGTTCGTGAGCAGCGAGATGGCTAAATGGGGAAAAACAGCGCGCGCCGCCAATGTGGTAGCCGAATAAGCGCTCAGCCCGATTGCGGCGGTAAACGCTCCTTGAGCAAACCTTCTGCGCGCTGAAGGTCTTCCACCGTATCAATATCGGTGATCGCGCCCACGTCATCCACCGGCACCTCCATCACGACGTGTGAATGCGCCACGCGCGCGGCGCCCTGCTCGCCCTTGAGGCCCATCAATTGCTCACGACAGGCCCTGGAAAACCCGACCGGATGCCCGCGCCGCCCCTTGCACACCGGAATGACGACGTCATGCCTCGCCAGCTTTTCGGCCAACAGCAACAGGGTTGACGCCTGGATCAGCGGCAAATCGCCCGGCAAAACCAGCCAGCCATTCGCATCCGGCGTGGCGCGCACGGCGGCTGCGATCGAGTCTCCCATGCCGGGGTGTCCTGCATCCTCAACATGAAACGGCAGGCCACTGGCCCTGACCGCGTCGATCACATGTTGCAACACCGGCTTGCCATACAGCAGGGCGGTGAGTTTATGTGTTGCGCCACCTGACGCCAAAAAGCGCTCGCCCCGGCCAGAGGCCAGGACGAGCGCTGTAGGGAGGGCTCCCGTCAAGCGATGATGGTCAGAGCTTGATCAGCAGCAGATCATGCCGTCTTGATCGCATCTGCCGTCATTGGCAGGTTGCGAAGGCGTTTGCCAGTCAGCTTGGCAACTGCGTTGGCGATGGCAGGCGCCATCAAGGCCACCACCGGCTCACCAATGCCGCCAGGCTTCTCGGTACTGTTGACCAGCACGACGTCGATTTGCGGGCTGTCTGACATGCGGGGCAAAAGGAACTGGTGGAAGTTGGTCTGCTGCACACGGCCTTTGTCCAGCGTGATGTTTTGCATCAATGCCATGCCCATGCCGAAATTCACGCTCGACTGGATTTGGGCTTCAACCGTGTCCGGGTTCACCATACGGCCCACGTCAGCCGCCACGGTGACCTTGTGCACTTTGACCGCACCGCCACTGTCCAGGCTCACCTCGGCGACCAGGGCCAGATAGGACTCATACCCTTCCATCAACGCAATGCCACGGGCGCGCCCAGACGGCGGTGCCGATGACCAGCCGGCCTTTTCGGCAGCGATCTTGAGCACATTGGCGTAACGCGGCGCTTTGCCCAGAAGGCCCATGCGGTATTCATAGGGATCCTTGCCCGCCTTCACGGCCAGTTCGTCCACAAAACCTTCGTTGGCAAACACGTTGGGCGCGTGGCTCACTGAGCGCAGATAACCCACACGCACACCTGCATCGTGTTTCACCACATCATGTTTGGTCGCCGGGATTTCGTAACCCGCAATGGCGGCCTCCGTCATCAGGGGATCTTGCACTGGCGCTGGCAAACCGAACACACGGCCGGTGATCGATTGGCCGGTATGACGCCATGTCATCGCGGTGGGTTTGCCATCGGCGCCCAAGGACGCAGCCATATTGTGGACGGCCAGCGGACGGTAGAAATCATGCGTCATGTCGTCTTCACGCGACCACACCAGCTTGACTGGCTTATTGATCGCTTTGGCAATTTGCGCAGCCTGCACAATGAAGTCGATGTCGATGCGGCGACCGAACCCGCCACCCAGGAAGGTGGTTTTGACAGAGACATCTTCGGTTTTGATGCCGACGGCCTTCGCAATGGCCGACTGGGCAGCATCCTGCCATTGTGTCGGGCCAATCAAGGCCATCTTGCCGTCTTTGAACCAAGCCGTGAAGTTCATCGGCTCCAATGGCGAATGCGACACGTTCTGGCTGGTGTACTCGGCACGCACCACATTTTGTGATGCACCTATCACCGCGTCTGCATCACCCACGGCCTTCAGCGGCAGCGCGGTGCCAGACTTGGCTGCGGCGCGGGTGCCTTCAAACATGCCCGCCGTATTGACGCTGGCGCCTGCGCCCTCGTCCCACACGATGTTCAGCGTCTTACGCGCTGCATTGGCGCGCCACCAGGTATTGGCCACTACCGCCACACCGTCGGGAATTTGCACAACATCAATCACGCCAGGCATTGATTTGGCTTTGGACGAATCCACCGACTTGACCGTGCCGCCGATGACCGGGCACTGCTCCAGCGCGGCGTAAACCATGCCGGGCAATTTGACATCAATGCCGAATTCGGCCGTGCCGTTGACTTTGGCCGGGGTGTCCAGGCGACGCGTGGGTTTGCCCACAATCGTGAACTGGCTCGGGTCTTTGATCGATGGTTTTTCAGGCACTGGCAGTTTGGAGGCCGCTGCTGCAAGTTCGCCATAGGTGGCTTTTTTGCCTTTGGGGCCGACGACCGTGCCGTTGACTGCTTTGAGTTCGCTGCGATCCACTTTCCACTTCTCTGCGGCAGCAGAGATCAGCATCTCGCGAACTTGGGCACCGCCCACACGGAGTTTTTCCCAGGCGTCACGCACGGAGGTGGAACCACCTGTCAATTGCGGGCCGCCGACCAGCGGATTGCCATACACCTTGGCATCTGGCGGCGCAATGGCCACTTTCATCTTGCGGAAGTCGACATTGAGCTCTTCGGCGATCAACATCGGCAACGCGGTGTACACGCCTTGGCCCATTTCTGACCGGGCCGAAATCAGTGTGATGACGTTGGTGTCGCTGATGTGCACCCAGGCGTTGGGTGTATGCACCGTACCTGCGGCTTGTGCGCTCTTGAAAGGCAGGGCGAAACTCATCAACAAGCCGCCGCCGCCAATGGCAGACGTCTTCATGAAGGAACGGCGCGAAGCCTTCAGGCCGGTTTGTGTCTCAGCAGTTTGAATTGCCGCGGTTTCAGTTTTTGTGAATGAAGTCATGTTCGTGCTCCTTAAGCTTTGCGCATCGAAGATGCTGCGTCCTTGATCGCCGCACGGATGCGCGGGTAGGTGCCGCAACGGCAGATGTTGCCGCTCATCGCGCCGTCAATGTCGGCATCACTCGGGTTTTTGTTGGTCGCCAACAGGGCGGCGGCGCTCATCAATTGGCCCGACTGGCAATAGCCGCACTGCGGCACGTCGTGTTTGATCCAGGCGACTTGCAAGGGATGTGTGTTGTTCTTCGACAGGCTCTCGACCGTCGCCACTTTTTTGCCACCCACGCTGGACAGCGGCGTCTGGCAGGAGCGGACCGCTGTGCCATTCAAATGCACGGTGCAGGCCCCGCATTGCGCCAGGCCGCATCCAAATTTGGTGCCGGTCAAGCCCAGCTCATCCCGTATCACCCAGAGCAGCGGGGTATCCGGTTCGGCATTGGCGGCAACCGCCTTGCCATTGATATTGAATTTGACGCTCATCAGGAGTCTCCTTAGGGTTGGGCAACAGGGCCAATATGCAATTTCTTCCGTCGCATAGCCTAGTTCAATGAAGGCCTCAACGTATGCGGGAAAGCCCTATGTTTGAAGGTAATTCGCAAATTGAAACAACTATTGAGACGCGGCCTCTGCGCGAATCGCCGACGCATCGCATGCGTGGCGGCCAGAAGCATCAAGGTCAGCTTGGAATTGCGCGCACCTGCGTCAACGTTCACTGGACTCCTATACTGTGCTGCCATGCCCTCTCACCCCGATCTCAGCGACCTGCGCAAGAGTTACGAACGTGCCGAACTCGACGAAAGCGCCTCACACGCCAACCCGACACAACAGTTCTCGCGCTGGCTGGACGAAGCCATCGCGGCCAAGGTGCCTGAACCCAACGCCATGACGCTGGCCACGGTGGGCCCCAATGGCCGGCCCTCCACGCGGGTGCAACTGATCAAAGGCCTGGATGCACGCGGCATTGTGTGGTTCACCAACTACCACGGGCGCAAAGGCCGCGAGCTGGACATCAATCCGTTTGCGGCGCTGCAATTCCACTGGGTGGAGCTGGAGCGCGTCGTGCGTATTGAAGGCCGGGCCGAGAAAATCAGCGCTGAGGAAAGCGACGCCTACTTTCACAGCCGCCCGCTGGACTCGCGCATCGGGGCCTGGGCCTCGCCACAGAGCGAAGTGATCAGCAGCCGCGCCGTGTTGGTGGCCAACGCCGCGAAATACGCCGCCCAGTTTTTGCTCAACCCGCCGCGCCCACCGCACTGGGGCGGCTACCGATTGCAGGCAGACACCTGGGAGTTTTGGCAAGGCCGCAAGAGCCGCCTGCATGATCGTTTGCGTTACCGCCAGGCAACTGATGGCAATTGGCTCAGGGAGCGCCTGGCCCCCTAATCTTTCACTTAAACAAGGAGACCTCCACCATGACCATGTTTTTCAAACGTCGTACTTTCCATTCACTGCCGCTGGCGGCGCTGGCAGCGTTGGCCATAAGCTCCAGCGCTGTGGCCCAGATCGAAGTCGATGTCGAAGGGTTCTCGCCATCGCGCCTGGGGCGCATCGCCCCCGCCATGAAAACGCTGACGGACACAGGTGTCGTGCCTGGCGCGGTCACGCTGGTGTCGCACAATGGCAAAGTCGTGCATTTTGAAACCCACGGTTTTCTGGATGCCGCCAAAAGCAAACCGATGCAGAAAGACAGTCTGTTTCGCCTGGCGTCCATGACCAAACCCATCGTCACCACCGCCGCCATGATGCTGGTCGAGCAGGGCAAATTGAAACTCAACGATCCGCTCTCCTTGTGGCTGCCCGAGCTCAAAGACCTGAAAGTGGAAACCCCCGCAGGCGACGTGCCACTGGTTCGGCCAATTTGGGTGCAGGACGTGATGCGCCACACGGCTGGGTTCGTGTACGGGGGCGCTACGCGCTCGCCGCGCATCAAAAAGATGTACGAAGACCTCAACATCGAGGCGCGCGAGGTCGATATCACCACAGAGGCAATGCTCAAAAACCTGGGCACGATTCCCTTGGCCAACCAACCTGGCGTGATGTGGGAATATTCAATCGCCACCGACGTGCTGGGCCTTGTGGTCGAACGTGTCGCAGGTAAGCCACTGGACCTTGTGCTCAAAGAGCTGCTGTTTGACCCGCTGGGCATGAAGGAGACCACTTGGTGGGTCGAACCCGCGCAAACCAGCCGGATGGCGGAAGCCTTTGACTCCGACCCGCTCAAGGCCCCATCGCTCAAAAGTTACCGGCAACATTACAACCCGGCTGGCAAAAGTTACTTCAGAGGCGGAGCGGGCCTGGTCAGCACCGCCAGCGACTATCTGAAATACGCGCAGATGATGGTCAACGGCGGCGAATACGACGGGCGGCGTTA
>JANLYO010000058.1:0-5532 GCA_031365665.1 Rhodoferax sp.
GGCCTGTTCATGGAAACCCATCCGAACCCAGCCGTAGCTTTGAGTGATGGACCCAACGCTGTGCCGTTGAAACACATGCGCGCCTTGCTTGAAACGCTACTTGATTTGGATCGTGTCACCAAGAAAAACGGCTTTCTGGAAACCCGCTTCACCACCTGATCCCAGTCTATCTCAAACACAGAAAGAATCTGCCATGCCCTGCGCCTACATCATTGCCGACATCAAGATCAGCGACATGGAAAAGTTCAAAAATTACATGGCGGCGGCACCTGGCGCGGTTTCGGCAGGCGGCGGTGAATACATCGCGCGCGGCGGCAAGTTCGAAGCCCTCGAAGGCAGCTGGCAACCCAACCGGCTCACGTTGCTGAAGTTCGAGAGCCTGGACAAAGCCCGCGCGTTTTACAACAGCGAAAAATACCAAGCGGCCAAGGCCCAACGCGAAGGCTCTACCGAGTATTTCAACATGGTCGTCGTCGAAGGCGTGTGATCCTTTTCGATTTTTTACTTAACTTTTTAGTCTTGAGAAAGAACTGACATGAGTGCAATTGTTGACATCGTAGGCCGTGAAATCCTGGATTCACGCGGCAACCCCACGGTTGAATGCGACGTGCTGCTGGAGAGCGGCACCATGGGCCGCGCCGCTGTGCCCTCGGGCGCGTCCACCGGCTCGCGCGAGGCCATTGAACTGCGCGACGGCGACAAGAGCCGCTACGGCGGCAAAGGCGTGCTCAAAGCGGTGGAATACATCAACACCGAAATCTCGGAAGCGGTTTTGGGCCTCGACGCGAGTGAGCAGGCCTTTCTGGACAAAACCCTGATCGACCTGGACGGCACCGAGAACAAGTCCCGCCTGGGCGCCAACGCAATGCTGGCCGTCAGCATGGCCGTGGCCCGCGCGGCGGCTGAAGAAAGCGGCCTGCCGCTGTACCGCTACTTTGGCGGCATGGGTGGCATGCAGATGCCGGTGCCGATGATGAACGTGGTCAACGGCGGCGCACACGCCAACAACAACCTCGATTTGCAAGAGTTCATGATCATCCCGGTGGGCGCGCCAAGTTTCCGCGAAGCGCTGCGTTACGGCGCCGAGGTGTTCCACGCGCTGAAGAAAATCCTGCACGACAAAGGCATGAGCGTGGCGGTGGGTGACGAAGGCGGCTTTGCCCCCAACGTGGCCAGCCACGAAGCGGCGATCCAGATGATCCTTGAAGCCATCACTGCTGCAGGTTTTGTAGCAGGTGAACAAATCGCCCTGGGCCTGGATTGCGCCGCCAGCGAGTTCTATAAAGACGGCAAATACGTGCTGGCCGGCGAAGGCCTGAGCTTGAGCGGCGAAGAGTGGATCAACATGATGGCCACCTGGGTCGACAAATACCCCATCATCAGCATCGAAGACGGCATGAGCGAAGGCGACTGGGACGGCTGGAAACTCTTGACCGAGCGCCTGGGCAAAAAAGTGCAAATCGTAGGCGACGACCTCTTCGTCACCAACACCAAAATCCTGAAAGAAGGCATCGACAAAGGCATTGCCAATTCGATCCTGATCAAGATCAACCAGATCGGCACACTCACCGAGACCTTCGCCGCCATCGAGATGGCCAAACGCGCAGGTTACACCGCCGTCATCAGCCACCGCTCGGGTGAAACCGAAGACAGCACCATTGCCGACATCGCCGTGGGCACCAACGCGATGCAGATCAAAACGGGTTCGCTCAGCCGCTCTGACCGCATGGCCAAATACAACCAACTGCTGCGGATTGAAGAAGACCTGGGCGACATCGCCAGTTACCCAGGCCGTGCTGCGTTTTATAACCTCCGCTGACCAGCAGCGAAACAAGCTGTGCCCAGGCAAACTTCAAGGAAAAACACGCACTGGGTCATGGGGTATCAACATAAGCAGCTAGAAAAGTTGTAGCATACGCCGATGGCCAAGCGCGTTGTCCCCGCCCTCCTGATCGCCCTGCTCGTGATCCTTCACGCGCAGTTGTGGTTTGGCCGGGGCAGCGTTCCCAGCGTCAACCGCATGACACAGGAGCTTGATCAGCAACTCAAAAAGAACAGCCAGGCGCAGATGGCCAACAATCGCCTGGCAGCCGAAGTGCGCGATCTCAAAGAAGGCCTGGAGATGGTCGAAGAGCGTGCCCGGCAAGAGCTGGGCATGGTCAAGCCCAATGAAATTTATGTGCATGTGACGCGTTAATTTTGTCGCACAGCCTTCAGCTTGGCCTACCATAAAACTGTCGGTGTTTTTTCACGTTTCTGGTGAGTCCTTTGGTTTTTCCGTTCTAGGCTTCCCCGATACATTAGGCAGATGCGTTCTTCGTTCATCGCTTGCAGCCCCCCCCCCCCCGGCGTGGGATAACGCTGCCCAACCGCCCGGTTTTAACGCCGCTAGTGTTGAAAATTAGGCGTCAATGATGACCTACACCCAATTGCAATTTGTTTGGGCCGTGCAAACAGCTTGCGCGATTCACCGACGCCCATTCGACGCCGAGTTGCTGCTACAGCAATTTCCACCCCCTTACGATGCAGCCACACTGATCCGAGCAGCCAGGGGCCTGGGTTTCAAGAGCCAATTGCGCGTCGTTGACCCCGAGCAGATCAACCAGCTACCACTGCCTGCCCTGGTGGAAGTCAAGAGCAAAAGTGACCAAGGCGATTTGCAGCAAAATAGTCTGGCCTTGGTCATCGCCATCAGTGACAACCAAGTCGTCTGGCTGCCTGCCAACACTGACACCCCGGTGACCCAGGCCCGTGAAGAATTAGCGCAAACCCTCACCGGCCAGGTCTTTCTGCTTTATCCCGAAGCTGAAACCATCCGCGACCCCGACGCCATCGCCACCGTAGGCAAGCCCTTCGGCTTCCGCTGGTTCGTGCCCGAGCTTTTGAAGCACCGCAAAGTCTGGCACGAAGTGCTGGGTGCCAGCCTGGTCATCCAGCTATTGGCGTTGGGCCTGCCGCTGTTCACGCAGGCCATTATTGACAAAGTGGTCGTCAACCGCACCGAAAGCACGCTGATTGCATTGGGCATCGGCATGGTGGTGTTCATGCTGTTCTCGGCTCTGCTCACCTGGTTCCGCCAGTTCGCCGTGCTGCACACCGGCAACCGGGTTGATGCGGTGTTGGGGTCTGCTGTGTTCCAGCATTTGTTCCGCCTGCCGCCCAGGTATTTTGAACACCGCCCCACCGGCGTGATCGCCGCGCGCCTGCATGGCGTGGAAACCATACGCGAATTCATCGCCTCCGCCGCCGTCACCCTGATCCTGGACTTGCCCTTTCTGCTGATCTGCATGGGCGTGATGTTTTATTACTCGGTCACACTCACCCTCATCGTGCTGGGCATTCTGGGCGTCATCGCCTTGCTCTCGTTCCTGATAGCGCCGCTGTTCCAGGCCCGCCTGAACCAGCAGTTCCTGCTGGGCGCGCGCAACCAGGCCTTTGTGACCGAATACGTCGCTGGGCTGGAGACTGTGAAGAGCCTGCAATTCGAGCCGCAACTGCAAGCCCGCTACGACGGCTACCTGGCCACCTACCTGCAATCGGGCTTCCAGACCAAACAGATTGCCAACACCTACAACGTGGTGGCCAACACGCTGGAGCAGTTGATGACCCTGCTGGTCCTGCTGGTGGGCGCCTGGACGGTGATGCACCCCGACGCAGTGGGCCTGGCTGCAGGCACGGCCAGCGTCTTCACCATTGGCATGCTGGTGGCCTTCCAAATGTTTGCCAGCAAACTCAGCCAGCCGGTGCTGCGCATGGTGGGCCTGTGGCAGCAGTTCCAGCAGGCCAAACTGGCGGTGGACCGGCTGGGCGACCTGATGAACGCGCCAGCCGAGCCCTACAGCGTGGCGCCCAGCCGCAAAGCCACTGCGCGTGGCGAGATTGAGTTGGTCGATGTCGGCTTCAGCTACGCGCCTGAGTTGCCATTGCTCTACAAAAACGTGTCGCTCACCATCCGCCCCGGCCAGGTGGTGGCCATCATGGGGCCCAGCGGCACCGGCAAGTCCACCCTGACCAAACTGCTGCAAGGTTTTTACCGCCCCACACAGGGCCGCATTTTGATGGACGGCATCGACACCCTGCACCTGAGCGCCAATGAGCTGCGCGCCCACTTTGGCGTGGTGCCGCAAGACACTGTGCTGTTTAGCGGCACCGTGTATGACAACTTGGGCCTAGTCAACCCGCTGGCCAGTTTTGAAGAAGTGGTGCAGGCCTGCCAGATGGCTGAAATTCATGACGTGATCCAGACCCTGCCCAAGGGTTACCAGACCGAGATTGGCGAGCGCGGCGCGGGCCTCTCTGGCGGGCAAAAGCAGCGCCTGGCGATTGCACGGGCTTTGCTCAAAAAACCCAAGGTGCTGATCTTCGACGAAGCCACCAGCGCGCTGGACGCCCACACCGCCAACGCCTTTGCCAGCACCATCAACGCCCTGCGCGGCAAGGTCAGCATGCTGTTTGTCACCCACGCCCTGCCCAAAACCCTGCTGGTGGATGAGGTGTTTGTGATTGGCGGCGGGCACATCAACAAAGTGGTCAGCAACACCCATCCACAGGCGGTTGCATGACTTCATCCCCATCATTAAGCCAGCGCCTGCAAAAACAAATGTTGCCCGACGTGGCCGACTTCTCACCCGGCCTGCTGGCCATCCAGGAAAGCCCGCTGCCGCGCCTGCCCCGGCTGATCTACTACACCGTGGCGGCCCTGTTTGCCATCCTGCTGGCTTGGGCCTTGCTGGCCAAGGTGGACGTGGTGGCCGTGGCCGAAGGCAAGCTGGTGCCCGCCACCTACACCAAGATCGTGCAACCGGCCGAGGCCGGCGTGGTCACCGACATCTTGGTCAAGGAAGGCGACCTGGTGCAGGCAGGCCAAACCCTGATCCGTCTGGATGCCACGGTGGCCACCGCCGATGGCCGCAGCCTGCAAAGCGACATCGCCCAAAAGCAGCTAACCCTGCGCCGCATCGACGCCGAGCTGGCCGGCCAGCCATTGGCCGCCAAACCTGGTGACGACGCACTGCTGCTGGCCCAGGTGCAAGCCCAAGCCCAGGCGCACCGCCAGGCCTACACCGACGCACTGGCGCAGGAGCAGTCCACCCGCGAGCGTGCCCTGAACGAATTGCATGCCGCGCAGGAGACGCATAGCAAACTCAAAACCACCCTGCCCGGCTACGAGCAAAGCGCACAGGCCCATACCCAACTGGTCAAAGAAGGCTTCTTCAGCCCCATTGCCGGCAATGACAAAGAGCGCGAAGCGGTGGAGAAGGCCCACGACCTGAAATCGCAAACCGCTACGGTGCAGGGCCTGCAAGCCACCATCACCGCACAAGACCAGAAGATCGCGGGCCTGGCCAGCAGCTACCGCAGCCAGTTGCTGATAGAGCGCACCGAAGCCATGGCCCAGCTTGCCAAGCTGGCGCAAGACCTGGCGAAGATGGCCTTCAAGACCAGCCTGCTTGAACTCAAAGCGCCGCAGACTGGCATTGTCAAAGACATTGCCACCACCAGCAAAGGCACCGTAGTGCAGCCAGGCATGGT
>JANLYO010000062.1:0-2462 GCA_031365665.1 Rhodoferax sp.
CCAAAGTGCTTTCGGGCGGCGAGCAGCAGCGCGTGGCCCTGGCCCGCGCCTTTGTGGTGAAGCCCGCCGTGTTGCTGGCCGACGAACCCACCGGCAGCCTGGACTTCGCCACCGGCGAGACCATCATGAAGCTGATGTTTGACCTGAACGAAGAGCTCGGCACCACGCTGGTGCTGGTGACGCACGACCGGGGCATCGCGGATCGCTGCCAGCGGAAAATTACCATTGAGGCGGGACAGGTGGTTTAGCGCTGACTTTTTCAGTAGTTAATATGGGTATCAACAATTCTTGAGTTTGACGCTATTTTCAAATTTTTTTCGGGTTTTTGGCCTCTAGACCACGATTAATGGCTTTAGTACGCTATTAATAATATAGCGTCTAGAAATTCGATAGCTTGATTGCAGCAGTCATTCCGATGAGCCCCGCACGGCGACCGGGCAATGCGCATGCGGTTTTGGTGTGAAAACACACGCGACTTGAAAAATGTGTGCGACACGGTGGTCGCGCATTTTTTGTTATTCCCGCCAGAAGAGCTTCCGCGCGCCTTTCACACCAAAGCCCGGTCGCATTTCCCGATCACCGCGCTCAGTTGGCTTAGAAAAGGCTGCCAAAGACCAAATGCGGAGGGCTCGGATTTACGGTTGGTCAATGGCAACGTCCGCTCGATGGCGGGTTAGGTGACGCCGCCACGAAGATCGGCATTTTGAAAGCTCACTTGAACACCTGAAAGCTGAAACAAGGTCTTGGGAAACGAGCGGATTCGACAATTGAACTCGATGTTTCCTTCGAGGGAAGAATGGTTACTGCCGCGAAGGCTGGCAATCTGGCTGGCTTGCCCGTCTCCCACAGTTCCTCTGACAAAGAGGCTGGCCACGCCGCCAGACGCAATGGACTGCTTCTTGAGAATTGCGGCGGTGAGACAGATACCGGCGCAGTAGAAGCGAAATTCCGCGCGGTCGAGTTCGACCTCGAATGGCGACAGGTTGATAGCTTGGACGTGGAGTTCGAATGAAGGAGATGAACCAAGATCTACAACGGCCGACTGATTGCGTGGGTAGAGATCCACGTAGACCAGTTCTGAGAGGCGTTGCGCGGTGAAATGGCGGCGGATGGCCCAACCGGGCAAGCGCTTCGCAACCGGCCAGAGACCGTGAAAGACGATGGAGGGCTCGAGGCCAGACATGTTTTGCGTTACCTAACTTTAATATTTCCCGCGAAACCCCGGAATAATTTTCTACCCACCGGACAACGCGGCAGGCCAAATTCAAAAAAATCTAATGTTGACATGGGCTTGCCATCATAGCCTGCTCAAATGAAGACAAATTGATTTCGGCAGAGTCGCGGCGGCTATTGGGATGCCTGTCTTTCACCCCGCCCCAATCCTTCCCCGCCAGCGTGGCATTGCGCCGTCCCGACGATTTCTGCGCCGTGGCACCGAAGGTGACGCGGGTTAAGCACCATGAGGAGCGGCGGCGCAATGCCTCGCTGGCGCAGCGGCGGTCAAGGCAACCCGAGCGCCCATTGGCCTTTTGAATTCGATGTGACGGGGCTTTCTGAACCCGCAGCGGCCCGTATCCAGCCCCGATAATCACCCCATGTCCTCCCCCAAAACCCTGTTCGGCTTCCACGCGGTGGGCGTGCGCCTGAAAACAGCGCCGCAATCGGTGATTGAAATCCACTTCGACGCGGCGCGGCGTGACGCGCGGATGCGCTCTTTTGTTGACAAGGCGCAAGAGGCGAAGGTGCGGCTGGTCGAGTCTGACGGCATGCAACTGGCCAAACTCTGCGGCGGGCATGGGCACCAGGGCGTGGTGGCGCGGGTCAAGGCCGTCACACAAGTGACGTCGCTGGACGAGCTGCTTGAAAACCTCGAAGTTGCCAATGCCGCATTGCCCGAGGCCGAACAAAAACCGCCCCTGCTGCTGGTGCTCGACGGCGTGACCGACCCGCACAACCTGGGCGCCTGCCTGCGTGTGGCCGACGGCGCGGGGGCGCATGCGGTGATCGCGCCCAAAGACCACGCGGCGGGCATCAATGCCACGGTGGCCAAGGTGGCCAGCGGCGCGGCGGAGACGGTGCCGTATTTCATGGTGACCAACCTGGCGCGCACGCTGAACGAACTCAAGGAGCGCAACATCTGGGTCATCGGCGCCAGCGACGCGGCTGAAAAAACCATCTACCAGGCCAGCTTCACGGGCGCGGTGGCGCTGGTGCTGGGCGCTGAAGGGCACGGCCTGCGCCAACTGACCGCCAAGACCTGCGACGAGTTGGTCAAAATCCCGATGCAGGGCGCCGTGGAAAGCCTGAACGTGTCGGTGGCCAGCGGCGTGTGTTTGTACGAAGCCGTGCGCCAGCGGCTGTGAGGGGCGGGCGGTGGGGGTGGGCGCGCATCGCAAGTTGAAAAGAAGTCGAAATTTTTAGTGTAATATTTATTTATAATAAATAGTTGATTTATTTTTTAT
>JANLYO010000115.1:0-3399 GCA_031365665.1 Rhodoferax sp.
CCTGATCGGCCTGATCGACCTAAATCGGCCTGAGGGTGACCGCTTGGGTGGAGAACCCCCACGGTGGCTGGCGTCAACTATCCTGCCGGCAGGGGTGGGCTGGTTTTTGGGTTGGTCGTAACCTATGGCATCGGATGTCCCGGTGCGGCCACTTCGGTTGCAGGGCTTGTTGGCATCCTGGTGGCCGCCCTATCGCGCTACAAATCGGCGTTCCGATTGAGTGAATTGAAATAGGCAGCGCTTGTAGACATTCCACGCGGGCAATCGGCCAGTTGCTCCCTGTCTTTCCCAATAAAAAAGCTATCCGCACCCCCAGCCGCGAAAATTGGGGTTCTGGTGAGGTGGTCGCAGATTGCGACCACCTGGATCAAAGGGTCAGGGAACCCCAGAGCCACGTCTCGCCTTTTCCCCAACTACCGCAATAACCCACAAAACCCGTCACCCAAAACGCTACACAATACGTAGCACAATATGTCTATTCCACGTGACCTAGCGCTTCAAAACCCTAAATACATCGAAGTTCTGCGTTGAATTTTCCCTGCTATTAACACCCATGTTAATATTGGCCTTCTTCGCACACAAACTTCTCAATCCCCTCAAGCTCCCCAAACCCACCCCACCCGGCCCGATTACCATTTGACCGCATGCAAGCCCTCTGGATGATCCTCGCCTCGCTGATGTTCGCCACGATGGGGGTGGGCATCAAAATTGCCTCCGGTAGTTTCAACGTGGGCGAGTTGTTGTTTTACCGGGGGGCGATCAGCCTCGTGTTCACCGCTGCGGTGATGCGCGCACGGGGCATCCCGCTGAAGACGCCGGTGCCGGCCATGCACGCCTGGCGCACGCTCTTGGGCACGGTGTCGATGGGGGCGTGGTTTTACGGCATTGCCCATTTGCCGCTGGCCACGGCGATGACCTTGAACTACATGAGCGGCGTGTGGATGGCGGCGTTTGTGGTGGGTGGGGCTTTGCTGGGCAGCGGCTTGGGCGCACCCGGACAAACGCCAACGTCAAGGGGCGCCGCCAGCCTGGCGGTGCAGCGCCAGGGGCCGCTCGTGCTGACCATGCTGGCGGCTTTTGCCGGCGTGCTCTTGCTCTTGCGCCCGACCATCGCGCAGGACCAGCTTTTCGCCGGGCTGGTGGGCCTGCTGTCGGGCGTGGGCGCGGCGCTGGCCTACATGCAAGTGACGGCGATGGCGCGTACCGGAGAGCCCGCCGGGCGTGCGGTGTTTTATTTCGCCATTGGCACGGCGCTTACTGGCATGGTGGTCATGCTGTTTCTGGGCGTGACGCCCTGGAAAAACGTGAGCACTGCCGCCGCTTTGTGGATTGTGCCGATCGGCGTGCTCGCCACGCTCGGCCAGTGGTGCATGACCCGCTCTTACAGCCTGGGGCCAACGCTGGTAGCGGCCAATTTGCAGTATTCGGGCATCGTCTTCGCCGCGATTTACGGCGTGGTGTTGTTCGGCGACGTGATCCCGCTGGCAGGCTGGTGCGGCATCGCCTTGATCATCGCCAGCGGCATCGCCGCCACTGTGCTGACGCGCACGGCTTTGGCGGACAATCCTGAAGAAAGCCGCTAACAGCTTTTGCCGATTGGAAAGACCCCATGCCCTTCACCACCCTGATCTCGGTTGACGAACTCAAAGCGCTGCAAAACCAAGGTGCGCCGCTGAAGGTGTTCGACTGCAGTTTTGATCTGATGAACCCCGGCGCGGGCGAGGCGGCGTATCTGGAGTCGCACATTCCCGGCGCGGTCTACGTGCATCTGGACCGCAACTTGAGCGACAAAACCGGCGCGGGCGTGAACGGTGGCCGCCACCCACTGCCCACCCGCGAGAAGTTCGCGGCCTGGTTGGGATCGGTCGGATTTTCAAACGACCAACAGGCGGTGGCCTATGACCGCCAGGGCGCCAACTATTGCGGCCGCCTGTGGTGGATGCTCAAGTGGGCGGGCCACGAAAACGTGGCGGTGCTCGACGGTGGCTTGCAGGCCTGGGCGGCCAGTGAAATTGTTGATAGGGGTGTTAATTATTCCGGCTCACCCAAGATTTCAAAGAAAAAATATGCTCTAGGTCACGAATTAATTAACTTTATTGCTACTAATACTATAGTAAATAATTTGGGCCGGCCCAGCCAGACTTTGATCGACGCCCGTGCCACGCCGCGCTACAAAGGCGAGGTCGAGCCGCTGGATCCCGTGGCCGGCCACATCCCAGGCGCATTGAACCGGCCCTTCGCGCAGAACATCGGCGCGGACGGCAAATTCAAACCAGCCGCAGTCTTGAAGGCCGAATTTGAAGCCTTGCTGGCGGGCCGCGACCCCGCCACGGTGGTTCACCACTGCGGCAGCGGCGTGAGCGCCGTGCCCAATCTGCTGGCCATGGAAATTGCGGGCCTGGGGCGCAGCAGCCTGTATGCGGGCAGTTGGAGCGAGTGGTGCAGTGATTCGGCCAGGCCGTTTGCCAAGGGTTGATACCGCAGCACATCGGGCTAAACTCGCTCTGCATTGAGAAGCACCAATCCATCCCACAGGAGAGTCCCATGGCCGCCGCAATCACCCTGTCTCCCAGTGAGCTGCAACTGCCCTGCTTTTACCGCTGGGAAAAGTCTCAACCCGATAAAGTCTTTCTAACCCAGCCCACGGGCGGCGGTGCGGCGCAAGACATCACCTGGCGCCAGGCGGGTGATGAAGCGCGGCGCGTGGCAAGCTGGCTGAAGGCGCAAGGCCAGGCCCAGGGCTGGCCCCAAGGCAGCAGCGTCGCGATCCTGGGTAAAAACAGCGCGCACTGGATATTGGCAGATTTGGCCATCTGGATGGCCGGTTATGTCTCGGTGCCGATCTACCCCACTTTCAACGGCCAAGCGCTGCGTTACATCCTGGAGCACAGCGAAGCCCGCGCCTGTTTTGTCGGCAAACTCGATGAAGTCAGCGCGCTCAAAGACGGCGTGCCTGCGGGTGTGCCGCTGATATCCCTGCCCCTGGCGCCGGAAAACCTGACGGCTACGCCCTGGGACTCGCTGATTTCGACCAACCAGCCCATCGAAGGTGAACCATCGCGCGATGGCGAAGAGCTGTGCACCATCATTTACACGTCGGGCACCACCGGCAACCCCAAGGGGGTGATGCACAAGTTCAACGCCATGGCCTGGGGGCTCAAAAGCGCCACGGGCAAAGGCCGGGTTGAAATGAACAGCAGCGATCAACTCTTGTCCTACCTGCCGCTGGCCCATGTGGCCGAGCGTATGCTGATCGAGCAAGGCGCGCTAACCTATGGCAGCCACATTTTCTTTGCCGAATCGCTGGATACCTTCGTGCAGGATTTGCAGCGAGCCCAGCCCACCGTGTTTTTCTCAGTGCCGCGCCTGTGGGTGAAGTTCCAGCAGGGTGTGCACAGC
>JANLYO010000133.1:0-2098 GCA_031365665.1 Rhodoferax sp.
CTGCCGAAGTTGAGCGCCAGCGGCGCGGCGGGGGTTCGGGCCAGCGGCCTGCGCAGGAAGGCGATGGTTAGGTGTAAACGCACTGTCGGCGTAGGACAAATGCCCTATTCTCGGCAAGGCGGGCCAAGACACAGTTCTTTACGCAATTCGGGTCGTCGCAGGGCCATACTCTGACGTTGTGAGACTGTTGCAACTCTGAAAGAATGCCGTGAAAAAATTCGCCACCCTTGCTGTTCTGGTTGCCGCTTGCGCAACCGGCTCTGCGTTTGCCCAAACCAATGTGGGCGTCTCCATCGGCATCAACCAGCCCGGCCTGTATGGCCGCATCGATATCGGCAACTACCCGCAACCGGTGGTGATCAACCCTCAACCTGTGGTTATTGTGCAGTCACCCGTGGTGGTGCAGCGCCAACCGATCTACCTCTACGTGCCGCCCGGCCATCAGAAGCACTGGGGCAAACATTGCGCGCGTTACAACGCCTGCGGCCAGCCGGTCTATTTTGTCAGGGAACAGTGGGTGCGTGAGCGCTACCAGCAGGAGCACCCCGAGTGGCGCGGCGAGCGCCATGGCCACGGAAAGGGCCATGACAAGGGCCGCGGCAAAGGGCACGGCGACCGGGATTGAAGCTTGGCGGCGCACGCTCAACCCGCCTGAGGGAGCCTCAGCACATCCAAAGTGTGCGTGATGACACTGCGCTGCGCGTGGCTGCCGCCCAAGCGCACAGCATCTGCGCAACACGCGTCCAGGTGAACGCGGGCTGAGTCGGTCTGTCCGTCCAGCAGCGCGAGCAAAGCCTGCACCCAATGCACGGCGACAGACGCGCCTTCGTGGCCGCTGCCGCCAATGGTCTCCAACCGCTGCCGCACCGCATGGAGCGCCTGGCGGTCTTGGCGGGCGGCAGCCAGCATCGCCAGATGCAATTCGCCAAATACATTGGATCCCTTGGAGAAATGGCGTTCGGCGTGCTGCTGTGCCATCGCCCACGGCAGGCCGCTGGCCCCGGCCAGGCCCAGATGCCACAGCAGTGACGCGGTGTCGGCCAGGCCCATGAAGGGCGTGCCCGCCGGCAGGTAGCGGGTGATGGGGCCCGCCAAGCGGTGGATCGCTTCGTCGATCTGGCCCTGTTCAATCTCGGCCAGCGCCGCGTGCCATTGCAAATGCCCCCACATCAAGGCATTGTCCGGATAGGAAGGCAGCCAGTCCGCCACAAAGGCCAAAGCCGCCCCAGCTTGCTGGCTTTCATAAAAACCATGCAGCAGGATGTGCGCGTTGTGTCCGTTCGTGGGCCGCAGGCGGATGGCGCGCTGGGCCATGTCCAGGCCTTCGTCTACCCGGCCCGCCTCGATGCGTGACCAGCCGCGGTAGGCCAGCAGCCAGGCGAAATCGCTCGGGTAATGTGGTGCCAGTTCATCCGCAAACGCCAGGCGTGCTGTGTCGTGATCGGCCCGGCCGCTGAAGGCAAACAGCCCGTAAGCTCCCATGCCTGTTGACGCCGCCAGCGCGTCGGTGGGATATTGCCTGGCGTGCGCGATGACGGCCGCCAGCGCATCGGCTGTGCGCCCCTGCACGACGCAGCCAATCAGCGCGATCTGGGCGGTTTCGCGCGGGTGGGCAACGGGAGCCAGATGGGCCTGGCCGAGGGCTTCGCGTGCCTCGGCAGCTTGCCCGCGCCCCGCCAGCGCCAGACTGCGCAGCGCATGCGCCAAGGCGAAGTCTGGCGACGTGTGGAGCGCTTCCTGCAAGGCATCCAGCGCGCCCGGCCAAGCGTGCAAATAGGCGTCTACGGCGCGGTCATACGCCTGCACAGCCGCCGCCGACTGGCAACTGACTGGATTCCCGAACTGGTCTTGCATGGCATTTTCTCCTTGCATGGAGGGGCTGTCGTCAGCCCTCTGCGCATTCTAGAAGACCGCCCCAGCCCAGGCTCCTCAGGTGGGGCTCCGGGTTTTGGGCAGCATACACACGCTCGATCATACCCAAATTGGGTATAATTTGGCCGATTACGGGGCTTTTTGCCAAAAATCGTAACTACTCAGCTCCCTTCCAGTTGCGCAGCAAGGGCGACTCACATTTGAGGCTGGGTAGGTTGCCCTTTGA
>JANLYO010000148.1:0-12544 GCA_031365665.1 Rhodoferax sp.
TAGCCTGGACGCTCTGGAAACTCATCTGGAGTTAGCACTCAAAACGCTGGAAAACAACCCCAACTCAGTCCACTCTATCGTCTCTTGGCCCTGGATTGTTGGGGTACTTATTACTTCATTAATGAATTAGAAATGGAATTACATGTGGCGTCAGGTGAGGGCAAAAATGTCTCGGCTGCGGCAAGCCATCAGCCACCGCTGCGTTTGACGATATAGCTTTGCTTTTGCAGCGCGGCAACGATGGCGTCGCGGTGGTCGCCCTGCACTTCGATCACGCCGTCTTTCACGGTGCCACCGGAGCCGCACTGGGCTTTGAGCTGTTTGGCCAACTCGGCCAAAGACGCGTCGTCCAGCGGCACACCTTTGACCACTGTCACGCCTTTGCCTTTGCGGCCTTTGGTCTCGAGTGACACACGCACGATGCCGTCGCCAGGCGACCGCGCCGCTGCGTTGGTTTTGCAAGCGCATTGGGCGATGGGCTGGCGGCATACCGGACAGAGGCGGCCGGTGTCAGTCGAATAGACCAGGCGGCTGGTGGCCGGGGCGCTGCGCGGGGGCACTCGCAGGCTCACGGCGCGCTCAATAATGCGGCGGCAAGTCGTCTGCCGCCGATCGCAGCAGGGCGCTGGCGCCGTCGGGCCGACCCTCAGCCGTCTGCTGGCGCAACTGGTGGACGTCGCGCTGCAAGAGGGCGATCTCCTGCTGCTGGCGCACGATGACGGCGTTGAGCTGGTCCAGCAGGTCTTCGGTGAAGCTGGCTTTGATTTCCAGATCGGTCAGGCGCTGGTCGTTGGTGTTGGGGTGGTCCATGGGATCGGGTTCGTGGGAGCGCGGTAACGAGGGCTATTGGAGGTGGGGGGGATTGAACCTTATCGGGCTTTATTGAACACCATCGCTGCGTGTGCGCCGTGCCTCGCGTTGATGTTCTCGCTGGTGTTCGCGCAACATGAAGAGGTAAAGCCCTTCGACTTTCTCCCGTGCCCACGGCGTTTTGCGCAAAAATTTCAGGCTGGAGGCCACACTGGGCTCGTGCGTAAAACAGCGCACCGGGATGCGTTCCCCCAGATCGGCCCAGCCGTAGTGCGCGGACAGCGCGGTGACGATGGCCTCCAGCGTCAGGCCGTGCAAGGGGTTGCGCGGCTGACTGGGCGGCGCTGTTGGGGGGAGGTCTGCCACGGAGTTATTTCGAGGGCGCGGGTTTGAGCGGAAGGGGGATATTTTTTATATTATTTATTTTAATATTATTTAAAATAAAATATTGCGCCTTAGGTCACGATTTATATTAATTTATTGCTACAAATAGTGGTATTATTTTTGATTAAATATAAATCAAATTTTTATATAAAATGCTAAATAAACTCTACAATTAGGTCTTCCCAGCCGCCTCAAGCGCGCTCTCAATGGTGATGCCCGCCAGCTCCGTGCACGTGTTTGTGTTCAATCTCTTCGCCGGAGGCCATGCGCACTTCGGTCACCTGAATTTGAAACCGCAGCACCTTGCCGGCCCAGGGGTGGTTGCCATCCAGGTGCACGGTGTCGCCTTTGATTTTCATGACAGTAAACACCTGCTCTTGCCCATCCGCGCCGCGCCCTTTGAGCTGGCCGCCCACCTTCACACCTGCCGGAAAGTCGCGTTTGGCGATGGTTTGCACCAGCGCCTCGTCGCGCAGGCCAAAAGCGTCTTCGGGTTGCAGCAGCAGATTGGCGCTGAAGCCCTTGGCCTGGCCGTCTACCGCAGCTTCAATTTTGGGCAGCGTGTTGTCGTAGCCGCCGTGCAGGTAAGCCATCGGCTCCTTGGCCTCGTCGATCAGGCGGCCCAGGTGGTCTGAGACTTTGTATTGCAGGGTGACGACGGTGTCTTTGATGATGTTCATGGCGGGTATTTTCGCAGAGCTCGGGGGCGGGGTGGCATGCCTGAAAGTGCTGAAAGCGCTAACCCAGCGGGATCAACGCGGGATCAATCCGAAGGCCCAGGCCACTTGTCAAACAGCTTGACGCCCCGGCGCTCGCCCCACAGGTCAATCAAGGCGGCTGTGCCGGCGTGCGCCTGGTTGGCCGCTGCGCCGAGCACGTAGCCCAGCGCTACACAGGCCTGCGCCTTGAGGCTCCAGCCCGCCGACGACAACTCGCCCACGGGCTCACCGGCGAGCAAGATCGACTCGCCGCCCCACACATAGTCATCACCCGAGTCGAGCACCAGCGTCACCAGTTTTTTGCGCAGCGGCTGGCCTTTTTTGGCCAAGAGCGCGGCTTTGCCGATGAAATCCGCCGGTTTGCCGAGCTTGACAGCGTAAGTCAAGCCGGCTTCAAACGGCGTTTCGTCCGGCCCCAACTCCGCGCCCCAGGCGCGCCGCCCCATCTCGATGCGCAGGGCGTCGAGCGCGAAATAACCCGCGTCTGTCAGACCGAGGTTACGCCCGGCCTCGTGCAAGGCCAGGTACACATGCCGCGTCATCTCCACCGGCACGTATAGCTCAAAACCCGGCCCGCCCACGTAACTCATACGCGCCGCACGCACCCGCGCCAGGCCCAAGTCGATCAACTTGGTGGTGGAGAACTTCAAGCCCTCGGGCGAAAGATCGTCCGGGCTCACACGGGCCAGCAACTCGCGCGCCTTCGGCCCCATCACACCTAGCACGCTGTACAGCGGGGAGACGTCGGTGAGGATGGCGTGTTCATGCGGCGCAATATGGCGCGAGATCCAGTCGAAATCTCGTGTGGTTTGGGCGCTGCCGGTGATGATGAGGAAACGCTCGCCTTGCGAATTGGGCTGCTGCCGAATGACGGTGAGGTCGCTCTCAAAACCGCCGCGTTCGTTCAGCATCGCGGTGTAGATCATTTTGTTGACTTGTACGTCCATCTCGTTGGCGCACAAGCGCTGCAACACCGCCAGCGCATCGCGCCCTTGCAGCAGCAGCTTGCTGAAGCTTGTTTGGTCGTAAATAACCACGGCTTCGCGAGTGGCGCGTTGCTCTTCGATCATCCAGGGCAGCCAGGCGGGTTTGCCCAAACTGTGCGCTGGTGCAGACTGACCGGCGGGGCGAAAGTAGTTGGCACGCTCCCAACCGTTTCTGCTGCCAAATTCAGCGCCTTTGTCTTTCAACAAGTCGTACAAGGGCGACGTGCGCAGAGGCCGTGAGGTCACCAGTTCTTGCCGTGGCCAACGCATCGCGTAATGCAGCCCCAGCGTCTCGCCCGTGCGTTCGGCCAACATTTTGCGGTTGCCCATGAACCAGCCGAAGCGGCGGATGTCCACGTCCCACAAATCGGTGCTGGGCTCGCCGCCAATGATCCATTCGGCCATCAAACGGCCCGCGCCGCCGCTGTTGGCAATGCCAGCCGAATTGAAACCCGCACAGACAAAATAATTGCGCACCTGCGGCGCTTCACCCAGGATGAAATTGCCATCCGGCGTGAAGCTCTCGGGGCCGTTGAGCAGCATTTTGATCTCGGCGGTTTCCAGCGCGGGCGTGCGGTGGATGGCGTTTTTCATCAAGGGCTCGAACTGGTCCCAGTCTTCCCCCAGCAGCTCAAACTGGAAGGTGTTGGGAACCGGGTCTACCTTCCATGGTTTGGCGGCCATCTCGAAACCGCCCATCACCAGGCCGCCGACTTCTTCCTTGTAGTAAATCAGGCCATCCGGGTCGCGCATTACGGGCAGCATGGGGTGCACGCCGTCGATTTTGCCGGTGACGATATAGAAATGCTCGGCGGAAAAGAGGGGCACTGTCACCCCCGCAAGTCGGCCAAATTGCCGCGCCCACTGGCCGGCACAGTTCACCAGCACCTCGCAGCGAATAGTGAACTCGTCTGCACCCGCCTCGGCCAAATGCCTGACCTTCACGCCCACCGCACAACCGTTTTCGATGATCACGGAGGTGACCTCGACACCTTCGACGATCTTCACGCCCCGGTTGCGCGCGCCCTTGGCCAGCGACATGCACAAATCCGCCGGGTTCGCCTTGCCGTCGCCCGGCAGCCAGATGCCGCCGTGCAGGTCCTCATTTCGGATGATGGGGTATTTGTCTTTGACCTCCTGCGGCGAGATCAAATGGCACTCCACGCCAAAACTGTGCGCCATCGCCGTCTGTTTCTTCAGCACCTGCATGCGTTCTGGCGTGCTGGCCACGTTCACACTGCCGCATTGCTTCCAGCCGGTGGCCAGGCCCGTCTCGGCCTCCAGCGTGGCATACAGATCGATGCCGTAACGGCTCATCAGCGTCATGTTGCGGTTGGGCCGCATCTGCCCGACCAGCCCCGCCGCGTGCCACGTGGTGCCGCTGGTTAGTTTGCCCTGCTCCAGCAGCAGCACGTCAGTTCTGCCGGCTTTGGCCAGGTGGTAAGCGGTGGAGCAGCCGACGATGCCGCCGCCGACGATGATGGTTTGGGCTTGGGTGGGGAGGTTCATGGCGTGGCCCACAATCAACTTCTTGAGTTGACTTGTATGTGGTTCCAGTCAATCGTTACCGTCGTTGACGGTGAGCGGCACCCTTTGCAGGCAACTCTGCTGGACCCGCTTGAGCGCGTGGTAAACGACGCGCCGTTCTTGAGGCGTCATCACCTGAATCGCCTCGGCCTGGCTTCGACGCGCCAGCGGGATGACCTTGTCGTGTAAGGCATCACCCGCCGCCGTGATGCTGCAGGTCAGCTTCTTTCTCGGCGTGTTGCCCTCAGACTGCAAATGGACAAAGCCGCGTTTCTCCAGAATGCGCAGGGTACGGCTGACCAGCGCTTTGTCTGAAGTGGACTGAATCACCAGTTCAGCAAAAGGCAGACTTTTGGCATGCGCCAGGAGCGAAAGCAGTCGCCACTCTGGAACGGTCAGTTCGAACTGCTGAACGTAAGGCAAGGTGACGGATCGGCGCAACGCGTTCACGACCTGGCTCATCATCGTTGTCAAAAAATTGTCGACCGTCAGGCCGTCACCGGACGCCGACAAACCTGACCACGGGTCTTGCCCCTTCGGCATGGTTTTGGAAGATTCAGAAGCGACTTGTTTTTTGCTCATTCGTCGGAGATTTTTGTGCAATCAGGCCACCAGCTTTCGGCGGCCCCGGATTGTTTTATATGTCTATTTTTGTTGGAGCGTGATAGATATTTAATTAAAACTAGATCATAAAAATGTGAAAAAGCTATTAGTATTTACAGCAAGTTGATTGGTCAACAAACAAATTCTACGATCTCACCTCGTTTGAGTCAAACGGCAATGATGCCGTGAATCAAACCTATGACGGGTCATTGTCAAGCCCATTTGCCCGCATCTTGTTCCGGACCGTCGGGAGCAAATTGCATTTTTCAGGATCCAAAAATGAAACTTCGTCGTCGTTCCCTGCTGGTCGCCGCTGTTGCTGCCAGCGCCATTGTGAGTGGCACTGCATTTGCCCAAGCCTATCCGGCCAAATCCATTACGGTGGTGGTGTCGTACCCGCCAGGAGGCGACACTGACGCGATTGCGCGATTGTTTGCAGACAAACTCTCCCAGAAACTCAAGCAAACGGTGGTCGTTGAGAACAAGCCCGGAGCCGGTGGCACCATTGGCAATTCTTTTGTAGGCCGTGCCGTGCCAGACGGCTACACCCTGCTGTTCACGCCCAACCCCTTCACCACAGCGCCCATGGTGCTCAACCTTGCGCCCAGCGCCAGCTACGACGTGCTCAACGGCTTTGAAGCCGTCACCAAGATCGCCACCCAGCCCCTGGTGCTGGTGGCCCACCCCAGCGCAGGCGTTAAGAACACCGCCGAGATGGTCGCGGCGGCCAAGGGTGGCAAAGCCCTGTCCTACGGCAGCCCCGGCGCAGGCTCGCCCATGCATGTGGTGGCCGAATGGCTGAACCGCGCGGCTGGCGTCAAGATCCAACATGTTCCGTACCGCGGCGTCGGCCCGGCGGTCATCGATGTGGTGGCCGGCCATGTCAGCACTGCCTGGGTTACCTTGGGACCGGTCACGCAGTACATCGCCCAGGGCCGCCTGACTGCCGTGGCGATTGGTGATGCGCAGCGCTCAGCGCTGGCTCCCAACATTCCGACCCTGGTCGAGGCGGGCTACAAGGATGTGGTGGTCGGTGCCTGGAACGGCTTCTTCGCGCCCAAAGGCACACCTGTTGAGGTGGTGCGCCTGCTCAACGGGCATTTCAACGACATTCTCAAGGAGCCCGAGGTGGTGCAAAAACTGGCCAGCTTCGGCGCTTTGCCTGCTGGCGGCGTACCCAGTGTGCTGGCCAACACCAACGCCGCTGAATTCGAGGTGATGAGTAAGGTCATCAAGGAACTGGGCATCACGGCTCAATAAGTCCAAAGCAACAAGGCCACAGAAACCGGAGGCTCCCATGAGTCTGTCAACGCTCGGCACCGATGTGCCGCAGGTCAACGCGCGCTCCAAGGTGCTGGGGCGTGCGCAGTACGCGGGGGACATCCAGCTGGCGGGCATGCTGCACGGCAAGGTGCTGCGCAGCCCCTACCCGCATGCGCGCATTGTCAGCATTGACACCTCGGCTGCACGGGCCCTGCCCGGCGTCAAGGCAGTGCTGACGGGCGCCGACGGGCCTCGCACGCTGTGGGGTGTGCACCACAAGGAGCGGCGCATTCTGGCAGAGGGCAAGGTGCGTTTTGCCGGCGAAGAGGTGGTCGCCGTCGCCGCGGTGACGGAAGAAATCGCCCGCGATGCGCTCGACCTGATCCAGGTGGAGTACGAAGAGTTGCCCGCCATCCTGACGCCCGAGGAAGCGCTGGACGAAGACGCGCCCGGCGTGCACGAGGGCCGCAACAATGTCTCGCACGACATCCAGTTCGAGCGCGGCAATGTGGACGCAGGCTTTGCCGCAGCGCATCTGGTGCACGAGGCCACCTACACCACCCATTCCCAGTACCCCGGCTACATGGAGCCCATGGCATCGGTGGCGACGATGGATGCTGACGGGCGCTTGCAGGTGTGGACATCTACACAATCGGCTTTTCTGGCGCGCGCACGGCTGGCCGCCGTGCTGGAAATGCCGGTGTCGCAAATCCGTGTGATCCAGGCGACGACCGGCGGTGGCTTTGGCGGCAAGATGATTGAGGACGCCAACAACCTGATTGCGGGCTTGCTGGCAGTCAAAACCGGGAAGCCGGTGCGCCTCGTCAATAACCGTCTGGAGGACTTTCTGGCCTGCTGCTCCAGCCTGCCGGAGCGCATCACGCTGAAACTTGGCATGGACAAGGACGGCCTCATCGTCGCCAAAGACGTGCGCATCATTGCCGAATGCGGGGCCTACAGCGGCCTGTCTGCCGAGGTCATGCACGTCAGCGCCATGCGCAGCGACAACATGCACCGTCTGCAAAACGTGCGCTCCCATGCCACCCTGGTCTACACCAACAACCCGCCCCACGGCGCCTTTCGCGGCTTTGGCGGCACGCAGATTCAGTTTGCGCTGAACAGCCACATCGACACCATGGCGCGCATGCTGGGCCAGGACGTGATTGACGTGCACAAGCGAAATGCCATTGGCGCCGGAGAAACGTCGGTACACGGCTGGAAGGTGGGCAGCACCGGCCTGAAGGAATGTATTGACCAGTGCACCCAAGCCATTGGCTGGGCGGCCAAACGTTCACGCCCTGCGCAAACCGGCAGTGCCAGCCACAAGCGCCGGGGCGTTGGCATGGGCGCGGTCATGCATGTCAGCGGCAACCGCACCATTGGCAACTGGGACGGCTCCAGTGTGATGCTCAAAATCAACGAAGACGGCCGTGTGGTGGTTCACAGCGGCGAGGCCGACCCCGGCCAGGGCGCGATGACCATGCTGGCCCAGGTTGTGGCGCATGAGCTGGACATCCCGCTGGCCCACGTGCATGTGGCGATTCCCGACACCGACGTGTCGCCCTGGTGCATTGGCGCGCTGGCCTCCCGCGTGACGATTGCCGGTGGCAATGCCGCAATCGTTGCGAGCCGCCTGGCACGTGACAAGCTGTTCGCGCTGGCGGCTGAAACGCTCAAGGCATCTGTCGATCAACTGCAACTGGCGGCTGGTGTGGTGCATGTTCTGGGTGACACATCCCGCAAATTCACGCTGGCCGAACTGGCCCGCATGCACATCTGGCGCCACGGCGGCGAGGGCATCCAGGTGGTAGGCAGTTGGGATTCCAAAACCGTGATGCACGACGACAAGGTTTACGGCAACATCGCGCCAGCCTACTCGTTTGCGGCACAGGCGGTGGAGGTTGAGGTCGATATCGAAACCGGCCAGGTAACGGTGGTCAACAGTTTTGTCTCTGACGATTGTGGCAAGGCTTTCAACCCGCAGGCCGTTCACGGCCAGAGCAACGGCGCGGCCGCGCAGGCCATTGGCTGGACGCTGTACGAACACATGCAGGTGGAAGGCGGCCGCCTGATGAACGGCAATTTTGCCGACTACACCATGCCCACTGCCGACGCTTTGCCCATGCTGCAAAGCGGCATCGTCGAGTCCACCGATCCCAATGGCCCGCACGGCGCCAAGGGCGCCAGTGAAACCGCGATCCTGCCCGGCGCGCCAGCCATTGCCAATGCCGTGTTCGACGCCGTGGGCGTGCGCATCACCGACCTGCCCATCACCCCTGAAAAGGTGCTGGCGGCCCTGCGCGTGCAGAAGCAAATGGGAGCTACCCATGCGTGACTTCGATTTTCTGGAACCAGGCTCTGTGCTGGAAGCCAGCCGCATGCTGGCCGACCTGGGCGACGAATGCCGGGTGATGGCGGGTGGCACCGCACTCATGCTGGCGCTACGCCAGCGCATGCTTGCCCCCACCCACATCGTGTCGCTGGCGCGGATTGATGCTTTGCTCGGCATCAGCTTTGATGCTGCCAAAGGCCTGCGCATCGGCGCGCTGTCGCGCCACTGCGATGTGGCGGCCTCGCCCGTGGTGCAGCAGCACTACCCCATGCTGGCGTCCATGGCGGCCAGGGTGGCCAACCCGCAGGTGCGCAACCAGGGCACGTTGGGCGGCAACCTTTGTTATGGCGACCCGGCCACCGACCCGCCCGGCTGCCTGATGGCGCTGGACGCGCAGGTGGTGCTCGCCAATGCCAGTGGTGAACGCGTGCTTGGCATGGAAGAGTTTCTGCTGGACTACTACGTCACGGCCATTGAGCCGGATGAAGTGGTGGTCGAGATTCGCGTGCCCGCGCCTGCGCCCGATGCCTCGGGCAGTTATGTGCGTTTTCTGCGCACCGCCGCCGAGCACCGTCCGCTGGTCAATGTGTCGCTCTACGCCCGTCGCAAGGGCGCGTTTTGCCAGTCGGCACTGTTGGTAGTGGGGGCTTCGGTGCCCGTCTCGCGCAGGGTGCGCCGTGCCGAGGAATTCCTGGCAGGAAAAACCATCACGCTGGATGTGGCGCGTGAAGCGGCCGACATGGTGGCGGCCGACATTGGGCCGCTGTCGGATTCGCGCGGGGCCAGTGACTACCGCCGCGACATGGTGCGCGTGGTGACTCGGCGCACGATTGCAGACCTGTTCGGTCTGCCTACCAATGAGGAGACAGCATGAGCAAGCATGTGGTGGACATCAAGGTCAATGGTGAGGCGCAAAGTGCCGAAGTGTCGGCGCGGCGCCTGTTGTCTGATTTTTTGAGGGACGATCTGCACCTGACCGGCACCAAGCGGGGCTGTGAAACCGGTACCTGTGGCGCGTGCTCGGTGTTGGTGGATGGCGAGGTCGTCAAGTCATGCCTGATGCTGGCGGTACAAGTCGATGGCCGGGCCGTGACAACGGTGGAGGGCTTGAGCCAGGGTGACAAACTGCATCCGCTCCAGGAGAGCTTCATGCAATGCGGTGGCCTGCAATGCGGTTACTGCACGCCCGGCATGCTGATGACGGCCTGCGCCATGCTCGCCCATAACCCCCAACCCACGCAGGACGAGGTGCGCCATGGTCTGAGCGGCAACCTGTGCCGCTGCACCGGGTACGCGCAGATTGTGGAATCCATCCTGCACGCTTCGGAGAAAATGTATGGACATTGAAAAAGACCTGTTGGTTGCCGCGCCTGCGCAGCAAGTCTGGCAGATGCTGCTGGACCCGAATGTCATGGGCGCTTGTGTGCCGGGCATGAAGTCCATTGACGTCATCAGCGATGTGGAATACGTGTCGGTGATCCACGTCAAGATCGCCTTCATCAGCGCCAAGTTCAAGATCAAGACCACCATCGTCGAGCAGCGTGCGCCGCAGTACCTGCGCACCGAAGGCACGGGCGAAGACGCTTCGGTGGCCAGCTCGCTCAAGCAATCCAGCGAGATTTTCCTGACAGAGCGCGACGATGGGCAGACCGAGCTGCGCATGAAGATCCACGTCGATGTATTGGGGCGCCTGGGCACTTTCGGCCTCTCTGTGATGAAGACCAAGGCCGACCGCATGTGGGATGAGTTTGCGCAGAACCTGGCGGCGCGTCTGGCACCAGCCGTGATGGCAGAGCCGGAATCTGCGGCTTCCGCGCCGACAGAAACCCTGGTCGCCGGGGCTTCTGTTTCGACCGCCCAGACGACGGCTTCCGGCGCAGCTGCTCCGGTGGCAACGGTGCGGACAAGCGCCACAAGCTGGTGGTCACGCGTCTTTAGCCCGCTGACGCGCCAATCGCCCACAGCCGGTGCGCCGGCCCGGCCGCACATCCGCGTAGACCTCAAGCGCGGCGACACCGCCATTACTGTCTACTGGCCTCTTGAAGCGTCCGCCGAATGCCGTGCATGGTTGCAGGATTGCTTGAAATAGGGCAGGTTGCAACTCAACAGCGAACAAAGAGAAATCTATGAGTACCTCTTTACCCCGGCTGCTGGTGGCGCTGGCTTTGTCTGGTTGCCCGGCGTTTCACCTCACTCGACTGCTGACCTCTACAACGCTGGCATGTTGATGGCGCTTGTCTCCTGCCATGAGGTCGTTGCGAATGCTCTCCGGAAGCATTTTGAGCAGCCACCGTATCGCCAGCGGCACGATGACGACGTCGTCCAGCAGGCCAATCACCGGAATCACGTCTGGGATCAAATCCACCGGCGACACCAGATACAGCACGATTCCGGCGGTGCCCCATTTAAGCCAGCGGGGTGCCAGTGGGTGTTGCAGGGCTTGCCAGAGCTGACGTGCGTCGCCCTTGACCAAGGTCCAGATGACAGACAGGCGTCTTAGCATGGTTTCGTCCTTGCACGAGAGCTGAATAAAGCCGTCCGCGTTTGCGGACCTGACCTTAACGTTTGGGCGGGGCCTGGGATGACAAGACCTCCAGGACCCATTGCTTGCACTCTGTCAGCTAACCGTTGACCCCACTCGCAGCTACCTGTGCCACCATCCCATCGTCGGCAGACGTGACGCCCGAAACACCGATGGCCCCGATGATGGCACCATCGTGAATCAACGGTATGCCTCCTTCAAGCGGGCACATGCCTTCAATCGACAAGAGGCGCACACCCGCTCCGCCCGCAGCAACGGCATCTTCAAAGCCCTTTGTCGGGCGCTTGAAATTGACCGCGCACAGGGCCTTGGCCTGCGCCACGCCGATGGCGCTGTAGTGCACATCGTCCATCCTGTGCAGCACCACTAAATGGGCTGTGCTGTCCACCACGGCAAACACCATCTTCCAGCCGCGCGACAGCGCCTCAGCCTCGGCACGCGCCACAACCTCCTTGGCAAGTTTCAAGGAAATCGGACGCCCGTAGGGTGGCGTGGACTGGGTCGTGGTGTTCAAGAAAATTCTCCGGTAAGGTGCAAAGCTGTCTCGCGGCGGGGAATGGCGTTGCCGCTTGTGGATTATCGTAAGCCCGTTACCGCGTTGGCCTTCTCGTAGCGCCTGTTACCGTTATTGCTCACGGTAGACGTTGTGCGCCCCGGGGCCTGCGCCACCCGCACCGCTGCGCCCCGCACCTCCAGCCGGATCTCGTCAAGCACTGTGCCTTTTGCGTCCGTCAAACGCACCACATGCCGACCCGGCCACGGTAACCACTGGGCCTGCGGGCCACGGCCGAAAGGCTTGTCGTCCATCAGCCAGCGTGCGCCTGGCCCCTCGGCAGTAAAGCTCACACGTTGCCGGTTGGGCGGGATGTCGGGGTCCAGCGCGATGATGGTGCCGGAGACGGGTGCGGTGATACGGGGACTGCCGTGCATTGAATTTTGTGAGTCATATTTGGCCTTAGACCCCGTATTCATTGCTCTGTCAGCTACTGAATTAGTAGCGATCAGCACTTGATGGGTTCCCTGCACAAACCACTCCGCACGGGCTGCTTCGACAGGCATTGCACCCATCAAACCGGGGCCAAAGGCAACTTGCGTCTGCACCAGGCCCGCAGGCGGCTGCGGCGCGCGGCTGGGCTGGGTCTTGTGCAGATGGTTCATCACCGCCGCCCAGATGGGGGCGGCGCCCGTGGTGCCGCTCACATCCCACATGGGCGCGCCGCTGGCGTTGCCCACCCACACGCCCACGGTGTAGCGCTGCGAGAAGCCCACAGCCCAGTTGTCCCGCATGTCCTTGCTGGTGCCGGTCTTGACGGCACTCCAGAAGCGCGTGGCCAGCACGCTGTCGGTGCCAAAGGTACGAGCACGCGCCAGCGGGTCG
>JANLYO010000151.1:0-2774 GCA_031365665.1 Rhodoferax sp.
TCGGCCTGTCCGAGTCTGCGCAGGCAGCCTCGGAGCCGCGGCCCTCGGCCCCGCGGTGGCGTGAGCTTGCTTGAAGCGGTTCTGCGCTGTGCTCATGATTGAAATGTCTCCTCTAGAAACGGGTTCATCTTGGCGACCGCATCGAGCGCGATCAGCGTCTCGAGCAGGGCCTTCATGTGCTTGAGCGGCACGGCGTTGGGCCCGTCGCTCAAGGCCTTGGCCGGATTCGGGTGCGTTTCCATGAACAGGCCCGCCACGCCCACGGCCACGGCCGCACGCGCCAGCACCGGCACCATCTCGCGCTGGCCGCCGCTGCTGGTGCCTTGCCCGCCGGGCAACTGCACCGAATGCGTGGCGTCGAACACCACCGGCGCATTCGTCTCGCGCATGATGGCCAGGCTGCGCATGTCGCTCACCAGGTTGTTGTAGCCAAAACTCGCGCCGCGTTCACAGGCCATGAAGTTGTCTCCATTCAGGCCTTTTTCCTTTGCCGCAGCGCGCGCTTTGTCGATGACGTTTTTCATGTCGCCAGGCGCGAGGAACTGGCCCTTTTTGATGTTCACCG
The DNA here is from genome assembly GCA_031365665.1 of Rhodoferax sp. Classification (GTDB taxonomy): domain Bacteria; phylum Pseudomonadota; class Gammaproteobacteria; order Burkholderiales; family Burkholderiaceae_C; genus JANYCG01. The sequence goes on from JANLYO010000151.1 coordinate 566, forward strand.
GCTTGACTGACTGCGACACGGCGCGGATGAAGTCGGTCTGGCGGCACAGAAAAGCCGGCGTCTGCAACACGTCCACCACGCTGCACACCTGCGCGATCTGGGATTCGTCGTGGATGTCGGTCAGCACCGGCAATTGCAGTTCACGCTTGACCTTGGCCAGAATCTCCAGGCCCTTGTCGATGCCGGGGCCGCGAAAGGTGTTGCCGCTGGAGCGGTTGGCCTTGTCGAAGCTGCTCTTGAAGATGAAGGGAATGCCAAGCGCGGACGTGATTTCTTTCAGCGTACCGGCGGTGTCCAACTGCAATTGCTCGGACTCGATGACGCAGGGGCCGGCGATCAGGAAAAACGGCTTGTCCAAGCCAATGTCAAACCCGCAAAGCTTCATATTGCCCCCACGCTTGCCACTTTGTGTGCTGCGCTGCCCCCCAAGGGGGCGCATTTTTCCTTGGGAGCGGCCCGGCGGAAAAACATTTACGCAACCGCCTTCAGATTCACGCCCGCCACCTGGTAGTCCACGGCAGCCTTGATGAAAGCATTGAAGAGCGGGTGGCCGTCCCACGGTGTGGACTTGAACTCGGGGTGAAATTGCACGCCCACAAACCAGGGGTGCACGGTCTGCGGTAGCTCGACAATCTCGGTGAGCTGTTCGCGCTGCGTGAGCGCTGAAATCTCCAGCCCGGCACTGCGCAGCCGGCCCAGGTAGTTCACGTTGGCTTCATAGCGGTGGCGGTGCCGCTCGGTGACCACATTGCCGTAAATCTGGAAGGCGAGGGTGCCGGCAGCCACGTCGGAGCTTTGCGCGCCCAGGCGCATGGTGCCACCCAAGTCGGAGTGTTCGTCACGCGTCTTGATGCTGCCGTCGGCATCTTTCCACTCGGTGATCAGCGCGATGACGGGGTGGGCGCAGTCCGGGTCGAACTCGGTGCTGTTGGCGCCGTCCAGGCCGGCCACGTGCCGCGCGAATTCAATCGTCGCCACTTGCATGCCCAGGCAGATGCCGAGGTAGGGCACCTTGTTTTCACGGGCGAACTGCGCCGCGCAGATCTTGCCTTCGATGCCGCGTTTGCCAAAGCCGCCCGGCACCAGGATGGCGTCAAATTTGGCCAGCTGCGAGACGTTTTTGGCCGAGATCGTCTCTGAATCCACGTAGTCGATCTTCACGCGCACGTGGTTTTTCATGCCGGCATGGCGCACCGCTTCATTGAGCGATTTGTAGCTGTCTGACAAATCGACGTATTTGCCGACCATGGCGATGTTGATTTCACCCTCGGGGTGCTCGGTGGCATAGACCAGATCGTCCCAGCGCTTCAGGTTGGCCGGGGGTGTGTTCAGGCGTAACTTGTCGCAGATCAGGCCGTCCAGGCCCTGCTCGTGCAACATGCGCGGCACCTTGTAAATCGTATCGACGTCCCACATCGAGATGACGCCCCATTCGGGCACGTTGGAGAACAGCGAAATCTTGTCGCGCTCTTCCTTGGGGATGGGCCGGTCGGCGCGGCAGATCAGCGCGTCGGCCTGGATGCCGATTTCGCGCAGCTGCTTGGCGGTGTGCTGCGTGGGTTTGGTTTTGAGTTCGCCGGCAGCGGCGATCCAGGGCACGTAGCTCAGGTGCACAAAGGCCGAGTTGTTGGGGCCCATTTTCAGGCTCATCTGGCGCACCGCTTCGAGGAAGGGCAGGGATTCGATGTCGCCCACAGTGCCGCCGATTTCGACAATCGCCACGTCTACCGCTTCCGGGGTGCCCGGTTTTGACGAATCGCCCGCGCCGCGCTTTACAAACTCCTGGATCTCGTTGGTCACATGCGGAATCACCTGCACGGTTTTGCCGAGGTAGTCGCCCCGGCGTTCCTTTTCAAGCACGCTTTTGTAGATCTGGCCGGTGGTGAAGTTGTTGGCCTTTTTCATGCGCGTTTCGATGAAACGCTCGTAGTGGCCCAGGTCAAGGTCGGTTTCGGCGCCGTCGTCGGTGACAAACACCTCGCCGTGCTGAAACGGCGACATCGTGCCCGGATCGACGTTGAGGTAAGGGTCTAGCTTGATCAGGGTGACTTTGAGGCCTCGCGATTCGAGGATCGCAGCGAGGGAGGCTGAGGCGATTCCCTTGCCAAGGGAAGACACCACACCGCCGGTGACGAAGACAAATTTGGTCATGTCAGAGGGAGTTTTGATGCTCCGTGGGTGGGAAATTCCGATTATACGGGCGCGGCGT
>JANLYO010000222.1:0-4158 GCA_031365665.1 Rhodoferax sp.
GGTCGGGCGCGCCGGGTGACATCATCAAATCGACCAGCTCTATGGCGTGCACCAAGTTCGGGTCGGGGTGGTGGCCGCCGAAATCTGGCAGTGGTGTGCCGTTGCGCACCGTGCCTGCAGGCGCGCCGAGCTCGCGCTCGAAGATGGCGTGCGCATAGGGGCCAGTGACCGCGTGCATGGCGTCAAAGGCAAGCCTGAAGCCGGACTTGAACAGGGCGCGCAAGGCGTCAAAATCAAACAGCTCGCGCATCAAGTCGAGGTAATCCGCCACCGGGTCGAAGACCTCGACGGCCATGCCGTCGACGGTGTGCGTGGCGATACGGCCGAGATCGATGTCGGGCGTGTCGGCAACCAGGTATTCGCGGATGGAAAGCGTGCAGGCATAGATCGCGTCGGTGACGCGCTCGGGTGCCGGCCCGCCGTTGGCGGCGTTGAACTTGATGCCGAAGTCGCCATCGACGCCGCCGGCGTTGTGGCTGGCCGACAGGATCAGCCCCCCGAAAGCCCCATGCTTGCGGATCACACACGATGCTGCGGGCGTCGACAAAATGCCGTTTTGCCCCGCCATCACCCGCGCGAAACCGTTGGCTGCCGCCATCTTGATGACGAGTTGCATCGCTTCGAGGTTGTAATAACGCCCGTCGCCTCCCACCACCAAGGTCAGCCCGGCAAAACCTTCGGCGGGCCGCACGGCGTTGAAGACCGCCTGCACGAAATTGGCCAGGTAGTGCGGGCTGGTGAATTCGGTGACTTTCTTGCGCAGGCCGCTGGTGCCGGGCTTCATGCCGCTAATCGGCTGGGTCGCAATTTTGAGGTGTGTCATTGCAGGTTTTGCGCCCACCTGCAGGTCAATTCAGCAGGCAGATATTGTTGGAATATGGGCATCATGCCGCCGAGTATGCGGATCAGCCACAGAGAAAACACCAAGACCGCTGAAAACTATGCTGACGGCCAGGAAACCCGGCTTGGACGCGACTATTATTCGCATACCAATGCCAAGACAACGCAGCGCCGCCGCGTTGCAAAAAAAGGAGACAACATGAAACCTGAGGACTTAGCCCTGAGTTTTGACCTGCCCAAACGGACGGTCGCCCTGGTGCTGGCCGGTGGGCGTGGCAGCCGCCTGATGGACCTGACCGACCGCCGCGCCAAACCCGCCGTGTATTTCGGCGGCAAGTTCCGCATCATCGACTTCGCGCTGTCCAATTGCCTGAATTCCGGCATCCGCCGCATTGGCGTGATCACCCAGTACAAATCGCACAGCCTGTTGCGCCACCTGCAGCGGGGCTGGGCCTTCCTGAAAAGCGAAATGAACGAATTTGTCGACTTGCTGCCGGCCCAGCAACGCACCGACGACGAGAGCTGGTACCGCGGCACCGCAGACGCGGTGTACCAGAACCAGGACATCCTGGCGAGTTACCGCTCGGTGGACTACGTGGTCGTGTTGGCTGGCGACCATATTTACAAGATGAACTACGCCCTGATGCTGGCGGACCATGTCAGCAAAGGCCGGGACTGCACCGTGGGGTGCATCGCCGTGCCACGCAACGAGGCCTCAGCGTTCGGCGTGATGGCAGTGGACGACAAATACATGATCACCGAGTTTGTGGAAAAACCAGCCGATCCGCCGGCCATGCCCGGCCATCCCGACATGTCGCTGGCCAGCATGGGCATCTATGTCTTCAACGCACGCTACCTGTACAAGGAGCTTGAGCGCGACATGGCGGACCCCGACTCCAGCCACGACTTTGGCAAAGACATCATTCCGCGCGCGGTGCGCAATGGTTGCGCCGCAGCGCACCCGTTTGAACTGAGCGCCGTGGGCACCAAACACAACCAGATGCCCTATTGGCGCGACGTGGGCACCATCGACGCCTACTGGGACGCCAACATCGACCTCACGGCGACGGACCCCTTGCTCAACCTGTACGACACGCGCTGGCCGATCTGGACCTACCAGGAACAGCTACCCCCGGCCAAATTTGTGCACAACCTGGAAGATCGCCGTGGCACGGCCATCGAGTCCACCGTATCGGGCGGCTGCATCGTGTCGGGCAGCGTGTTCCGGTCGCTGCTGTTCTCCAGCGTGCGGGTGCATTCTTTCTCCGCCGTGAACTGGTCGGTGTTGTTGCCTGGCGTGCAGGTGGGCCGGCGCGCGCGCCTGACCCGCGTGGTAGTGGATCGGGGTTGCAACATCCCGGATGGCATGGTGATCGGCGAAGACGCTGAGCTGGACGCCGCCCGGTTTCACCGCAGTCCCAATGGCATTACCCTGGTTACCAGCGAGATGCTCGCCAAAGTCACGGCATGAAGGTTCTGCATGCGGCTGCGGAGGTGTTTCCGCTGGTAAAGACGGGTGGGTTGGCTGACGTATTGGGTGCGCTGCCCCAGGCTCTGGTTCAAGCTGGCGCCGATGTACGCCTGATTTTGCCCGGATTGCCGGCGATCAAAGCGGGTGTTGAGGGGCAGACACTGGTGCGCGAGCTGGGTGCGGCTTTTGGCGCAGGCCGGGTGTCCTTGCGCCTGGGGCGAATGGGCGGTTCCGGCGTGCTGGTCTATGTGGTGGACGCCCCCTTTTTGTACCAGCGTGATGGCAACCCCTACCTGGCCGCCGATGGCAGTGAATGGATGGACAACGCCCAGCGCTTCGCCTTGCTGGGCTGGGTGGCAGCCCACCTGGCCACCGGCGAACTGGACGACAACTGGCGCCCTGACGTGCTGCACGCCCACGACTGGCATGCTGCCATGGCCTGTGCCTACCTTGCGGCCAGCCCGTCGGCCAAGTTTGCCACCGTGTACACAGTTCACAACCTGGCGTATCAAGGCCTGTTTGACGCGGCGGACTTCCACCTGCTGGGCCTGCCGGCCCGGTTCATGACGCCGCTCGGCCTGGAGTTTCACGGCCAGTTCTCCTTCATGAAGGCGGGCTTGGCGTACGCCCACCGTGTCACAACGGTCAGCCCCAGCTATGCGCGCGAAATGGCCACAGAAGAGTTTGGGTGTGGCCTGGAGGGCGTGATCCAGGCGCGTGGGGCCGACGTGTCCGGCATCCTGAATGGGGTCGATGGCGGAGTCTGGAACCCCGCGACCGACCCCGGCATCGCGGCGACCTACACCGCGTTGGCGCCTCAGGGCAAAGCCCGTTGCAAAGCCGCGCTGCAAAAAACCCTGGGTTTGCAGGCTGACCCGAAGGCGGCTTTGTTCGGTGTGGTGAGCCGTTTGACCTCGCAGAAGGGCCTTGATCTGGTGTTGGCGGCCTTGCCAGCGTTATTGGTGGAAGGCGGGCAACTGGCGGTGCAAGGCAACGGCGATGCCGCCTTGGAAAACGCCTTTAAGGCGGCTGCGGCAGCCCATCCGGGCCAGGTTGCCGTTCGCCTGGGTTATGACGAAGCTTTTGCGCACCAGATGATCGCTGGCGCTGACGCGATGCTGGTGCCATCACGCTTCGAACCTTGCGGGCTGACACAGTTGTATGCCTTGCGTTATGGCACCGTGCCCGTGGTTCGGCGCGTGGGTGGGCTGGCCGATACCGTTGTGGATGCCACCCCCGAATCCTTGCGCGGTAACGAGGCAACCGGATTCCTCTTTGGCCCGGCCACGTCCGAAGCGCTGGCGCAGGCCATGAGCCGGGCGATACGGACTTATGCGCAACCCAAAGTCTGGCGGCAAATCATGCAGACAGGCATGACCCAGCATTTCTCCTGGGAGGACGCCGCCCGCCAGTACCTTTTGCTCTATGAAGATGCAGTGCGAAGCCGCAGCGCCGTGAAATAATCCTTCAGCCGCGCCGGTAAAGACTGCACAGACTGGCCAGTTGTTGTGCGTGCTCTGGCGTGACCTGGCTCCATTTGAAACGCCATTCCCAATACCCTTCGCCCACACCGGGCAGGTTCATGCGGCTTTGGCCGCCCAGGCCCAGCACGTCCTGCATGGGGTGAATGGCGGTATCAGCCACGCTGGCGCAGGCCGCGCGGATCAGCACCCAATGCATGGGGGGCTCGTCGTCAGGTTTAAGCCCGAAGTAGTTCCGCACATGCTGGCGCACGGCCTCTGAAGCCTCCAGCCACCAGCCCTGCGTCGTATTGTTGTCATGGGTCCCGGTGTAGACCACCGTATTGGCGTCGTAGTTGTGTGGCAGGTAAGTGTTGTCGTTGCCGC
>JANLYO010000259.1:0-5556 GCA_031365665.1 Rhodoferax sp.
GGGCCCGATCGTCACGAAGGCAGCGCACGAGCGCATCACGGGCTACATCGAACTCGGCGAAAAGGAAGGCGCCAAGATGCTGGTCGACGGCCGCGGTTTCGATGCCAAGGCGGCGGGCTCGGGCTGCGACGACGGTTTCTGGATGGGCGGCACGCTGTTCGACCACGTGACGCCCGACATGCGCATCTACAAGGAAGAAATCTTCGGCCCCGTGCTGGTGTGTGTACGCGCGAAGGATTTCGGCGAGGCGTTGCAGATGGTGAACGAGCACGAGTTCGGCAATGGCTGCAGCCTCTTCACCCGCGACGGCAACGTGGCGCGCGAGTTCAGCCGCCGCGTGCAGATCGGCATGGTCGGCGTCAACGTGCCCATCCCCGTGCCCATGGCCTGGCACGGTTTTGGCGGCTGGAAGCGCTCGTTGTTTGGCGACATGCACGCCTACGGCGAAGAAGGCGTGCGTTTCTACACCAAACAAAAATCTATCATGCAGCGCTGGCCGGAGAGCATTGGCAAGGGGGCGGAGTTTGTGATGCCGACGGCTGAATAACGTACCCCCTGAGTCGGCCTTCGGCCGCCTTCCCCCGGAGGGGACGCCACAGGCGGCCCGGCAAAGCCGGTTCCGCGGTGGCCGCTGGAATTTTTTGCATTCTTCTATTCATAACGCGTATGTCCGACACAGTTTTCGACTACATCATCATCGGGGCCGGAACCGCAGGCTGCCTGCTCGCCAACCGCCTCAGCGCTGACGCGACCAAACGCGTGTTGCTGATCGAGGCTGGCCGCAAGGACGACTACCACTGGATCCACATCCCCGTGGGTTACCTGTATTGCATTGGCAACCCGCGCACCGACTGGTTGTACAACACCGAGAAAGAGCCGGGCCTCAATGGTCGCGCGCTGCGGTATCCGCGCGGCAAGGTGCTGGGTGGTTGCAGCAGCATCAACGGCATGATCTACATGCGCGGGCAGGCGCGCGACTACGACCGGTGGGCGCAAGAGGTGGGCGACGAGACCTGGAGCTGGCACAACAGCTTGCCGTATTTCAAGCTGCACGAAGATCATTACAAAGGTGCAAGTAGCCATCACGGAGCGCGCGGCACCGCCCCCGAGCTGATGGCCGCAAGCGACACGCCCTACCAAAAACTGCTGCGCGGTCGCAATGCAGGCGGCGAGTGGCGCGTCGAGAAGCAGCGCCTACGCTGGAATGTGCTGGATGCGTTTGCCCAGGCGGCGCAACAAGCGGGCATTCCGGCCACGGATGATTTCAATCGTGGCAGCAACGAGGGGGTGGGTTATTTCGAGGTCAACCAAAAGAGCGGCTGGCGCTGGAATACCGCCAAGGCGTTTTTGCGCCCAACCTGTTTTGGGCGGCCCAATTTTGAGATGTGGACTTCGGCCCAGGTCTCGCGCCTTGTGATCGAGACCCGGCCCGACGGCGGCCAGGTGTGTACCGGCGTGCAGGTGTGGGCCACGCACGAGCTGGTCACCGCCACCGCCACGCGCGAGGTGATTTTGTGCGCGGGCAGCATCGCATCGCCGCAGATTTTGCAGCTCTCGGGCATTGGCCCGGCGGCTCTGCTGCAACAACACGGCATCCCGGTGGTGGCTGATGTGCCAGGTGTGGGCGCTAACTTGCAGGATCATTTGCAGATTCGCGCGGTGTTCAAGGTAGAACATGTCAAAACCCTCAACACCATGGCCAACAGCCTCTGGGGCAAGGCGATGATTGGCCTGGAGTACGCCCTTAAACGGAGCGGCCCAATGAGTATGGCGCCCAGCCAGTTGGGCGCGTTCACCAGAAGCGACCCGAGCCAGCCCTACCCCAACATCCAGTACCACGTGCAGCCCCTGAGCCTGGATGCGTTTGGCGAGCCACTGCACGGCTTTAACGCGTTCACGGCCAGCGTGTGCAACCTGAACCCGAGCAGCCGGGGCACAGTGCAGATCAAAAGCAATAAGTTTGAAGACGCCCCGGCCATTGCGCCCAACTATCTGAGCACCGACGCCGACCGCAAAGTTGCCGCCGACTCGCTACGCGTAACGCGCCAGATCGTGGCGCAACCGGCCCTTGCTAAATACAAACCGCAAGAATGGAAGCCAGGCGTGCAGTTTCAATCAGACGCGGAGCTGGCCAAACTCGCCGGCGACATCGCCACTACCATCTTCCACCCCGTGGGCACAACCAAAATGGGCGGGGCCGACGACGTGATGGCCGTGGTCGATGCCCGCCTGCGCGTGCGGGGCAGGCACGGCCTGGTGGCCGGGCTGCGCGTGGTGGACGCGGGGGTCATGCCCTCCATCACCAGCGGCAACACCAATTCGCCAACGCTGATGATTGCCGAAAAAGCGGCCCAATGGATTTTTGAAGACGCGGTCACGGCCTAAGAGAACGCGGTCAGACCGACCTTCGGCTTGCATTGGGATCAAGTTTGCTGGTTTCCAGTTCTGCCACAGTACAGCGGCTGGATCTTAATTCTCCGCAATCTGTTGGGCCACTGGCGCAAGCATCGGCGAAGACATCCGCTCTGTCTGTGCCGCGCCGTTTGACCGACGCCCGCTCCCGTTGGCGGCAACTGCCTCGGTGGCGGAACCAGGCTGGGGCTGGCGTCCGTTCGGTGGGAGGAGGTAAATCCCAAGGGGTAAATCCGTATGCACCGAACGGGTGCGCGCCGGTACAGTCTGCCCACTCGCGGCGGCGGTGGGCAACAAACCACCCAGCGCTACAAGCAGCCGAGGGGGCAAACGCTCCACATCAACAATTTCAAATCTTCCTGGTGCCCACGTAGGTGCCGGTTTTAAATGGCGCTGGCGACCCCAGCGCCTTTTGTTTTGGTGTCGCTCCAAGGTCTTTTGAAGCCATTTTACCTGGGAGAATATGCTTCTAGCCCTCGTGAAATATGTACAAGTTGCTACTTTTTTTCTGGCAATCAACGCGTGACTCACAGCCTCGGCATCCGCATTCAACGGCATGTCTGCATCACCGGTTACAATATTTGAGCATATTTTTCTGGGGAATTTGATGCGAACAACATTGACCATTGATGACATTCAGGTCGAAGACTTGATGCAAGCCACTGGGCAAACCAGTGCTGTGTCGGCCATCCGCCAGGCGCTGGACGCTTACTTGCGCCAAACGCGCAAAAAGAAGGTGCTTGCGTTACGTGGCCAAGTTCTGATTGAGGACAACTGGCGAGAACTGCGCGCGCTTGAAGTCGCGCCAAACGGCTATGCCGTCCGCAACGACGGAAATGGCCGCCCAGCCAGCAAGACGAAGTGACCGCAAACAAAGCAGGCATACGAGCTAAGACCCCAAACAGCGCAGCGCACGAGCGCGTGCTCATCGACACCTGCGGATGGATAGACTTTTTGCGGTCGCGCAACGGCAGCTTGGGCGACCAAGTGCAAGACGCCATGGAGCGCGACCTGGCCTGCCTGTGCAGCGTCAGCGTGGCCGAGTTGCTGCAAGGTGTCAAAGGCCCCAAGGAGCAGCGCCAGCTTGACCTTCTGCTGGACAGCGTGCCTATCTTGCCTGTCGAGCCCGCCGACTGGGTGAGCGCTGGGCTGGCGTTGCAAGCCCAGCGCGCCAAGGGCTTTCAAATCCCGCTAAGTGATGCGCTTATCGCTGCGGTAGCCATCAGGCACGGGCTTCCCGTTGTGACGGTGGACCGGCATTTTGAGTTGTTGGGGACGGAATCGGTTGGATCGCGCACGCTCGGATGACGGCGAAATAAAGAGCCCGGCTACTTCAAGTATTGCTCAGGATCCAGCCATCCTTTTGACATCAATAGCGATTTAGCATCCTCTCCTTTTTTAACTAGCGGTGCGCGTCCCCAGCCCTCCGTTATCGAGCTTGTTTTTAAGCCAAAATGCAAATGACTGTTGTTCCTGCCGTTGCTTAGAGGCCAGTCCCTGACTGAACCGATCGTCGATCCGCCTTTCACGATATCGCCAAGTTTAACGCTTGCCGTAATATGTCCGTAGATCCCATTTACCTTGTTCAACGGGGCTGGGCAGGTATGTTCGACAATCAGCACCGCGTCCCAAATGTCACCGCCCGTTGCGCTTTTCACTACTTTTCCATCGCATATTGCTTTGACTATCGTGTCTTTCTTCGCCATATAGTCAACGCCCGTGTGCTCTTTATTTTCACCGTTGAATTTCTGCTTCGCGTATTCTGGATCGGCAAAATGCCCCGTGCCATTCGCGACTAACGAGGCCATTGGCGGCGTAATCTGGGACGTGCCAAACGTACTTGCAATCTGGAGCGAACCGGCCGACACAGACGCACCATTCTTGTCATAAACAGAAATTGCCACGGCAATTGACGCCGCGCCTACAGATTTGGCTGTCACCTTCAGATTTTCTATGATCACCGCAGTAGCTGGAGTAGCTTTGATTGAATAAGGAGGCGCTCCTCCGCTAACAGCAACAGTGACGGACTCCTTATCACTTAACTTAGTGGCAGGCAAGCTGGCCTTGAGGGTAGCCACAGGCAGAGCAACTCCACCACCAGCCTTTGGCGGGGCCACTGGCATCGTCGAGCCAGCTTGCGACAAATTGGTGTTCTGCGCGGGTGGCAACCCAATGGCCGCATTTGCGGCTGGTTTAGGCGGCACGGGGACTGGTTTCGGTCCCGGCGCGGGTTGGGGTGGCATGGGTATGGGCTGGGGCACTGGAACAGGCCGAGGCGCAACTGGGGGCGGCAGCGGCGCGGGCGCTGGCTTGGGCATTGGTTGAATTGACGGAGGCGTGGGCTTTGGGGGCACTGGCGCTGGCACGGGGGCAGGCAGGGGTTTCGGCGGAGGCAGAGGAGCAGGACGGGCCGCCGCCGCCTCTTTGTGGCATTGCGTCAGCTTGGCGTTGTCGCCTTTGAATCGGTCGATGCAATCCTGATGCGTCAGCGCGGACGCGCCTTGCCCATACAAACCCAATACAGCAACAGCCAGAACGACTTTGATCATGCTATTTCGCGTGGGCATCCACGCTCCCCCAAAGTTAGAAACAAAATGGAAACGGAATAGAAAAGCAACCGCGCAGCAAGCGCTGCGGGTGGCCGCAAGCTCAAGAGCCTAAGCGACGAATCACTTGATGAACTTGCTGTACTTGGTGTGTAGCGCCTGAATTTGCGTGGTGGACACGCAGGGGTTGTCGGCCAAACTGGCATCCGGCAACAGATTGGCCTGCAACATCACGTAGTACGGGTTGATGAGTTGGCCGCGTTTGCAATTGGGGTCGGCAAATGCGGCTTGCTGCTGAGCTGCCGCTGCTTGCTGTTGCGCGGCGGCTTGTGCATTGGCTTGGGCGGCAGCAGCTTGTTGCGCTGCCAATGCGGCTGCGGGGTCGATGGCGGGAGCGAGTGTATTGCCTGGCGGGACGCCCAATGCACCTTTGGCGGCGTTTTCGGCGGCGGCCCTAAACAGTGACTCGAAGAGCCCTTGTGCTAAAGCGGGGGGGGGGGGGATAATTGCGAGTGCAATTACCAATTTTGGGAGTAATTTAAAACTGCGGGAAATCATTATTAGTGTGCCTCCATAAACGTTGGTTGTTCGATTTCGA
>JANLYO010000265.1:0-7239 GCA_031365665.1 Rhodoferax sp.
CCGACCTGAAGTTTGCAGGATGGTTTGCACTTCTTGCGCCAGCAGGCGCCTCACCAGCGGTGATAACCCGCGTCGGCAATGCCATTCGAGACGTGGCGAAAGATCCCGTCATGGCCCAGAAACTGGTAGAAATTGGCTTCACTGTGGTTGGTTCCACCCCAAGCGAAATGGCCAAACTTCTGAACGATGACATACCCAAGTGGAAGCGGGTCGTCGAGGAATCTGGGTTCAAAGGCCCCAATTAGTAGCCATGGCAGCGCCTATGAATGTGCCGGTAGACATGCCGCATGGCCCCATCCGCGTGCCGCACGGGTTCGTACCCGTGCCAGATGCGGACACCGGACCCTTCGCGCTTCATTGCAGCACTCTTTATCTCTCCGAGGCGAGCACAAATCCGGTGCGTTTGGGCTTCAGGGTTGAAGGTCACCACCTCAACCCCATGGGAAGTTGCCACGGGGGCATGCTGGTGACTTTTTGCGACATGCTGATGCCGATCGTCGCGCAACGCACGCATTCAGATCTTCGTGGCTTTCAATTGCCTTCGATGAGCCTGCAAGTCGACTTTCTCTCTGCTGCGCGGGAAGGCGACTGGGTCGAAGGCGAGGTGGAAGTTCTGCGAGCGACGCGTTCCATCCTGATCGCGCAGTGTCTCGTTCGAACAGCCGCTGGCCTGATAGCCCGCGCCAGCGGTACGTTCAAAGTAACTTCTGCCAACGCGCCGCAGTGACTCAATGCGTCCGCAGATCGCCGAGCGATCTCTACCAAATATTTCAGTTGGATGGGGCTAGCAAAGCATCATCAAAAATCGCCACAGCGCGGGTCCAGCCAGCAGACGCGCCGCGAATTTTGTGGGGGAAGCAGGAGATGTAAAACCCGGTTGGCGGTAGCACTTCCAGGTTGTGCAGCTTCTCCAGATGGCAATAGCCGATGTCGCGCCCGGCCTTGTGGCCTTCCCAGATCAGCGAGGCGTCTTTGGTTTCGCCGTATTTCACGGCGGTGTGGACAAAGGGCGCGTCCCAGCTCCAGGCGTCGGTGCCCGTGAGGCGCACGCCACGCTCCAGCAGGTACATGGTGGCACCGTAACCCATGCCGCAACCACTGCTCACGTAATCGGGGCTGCCGTATTTTTTGCCGGCGCGGGTGTTGACGATGACGATTTCCAGCGGCGACAAGGTGTGGCCAATGCGTTTGAGTTCAGCTTCCACATCGGCGGCCGTCACCACATAACCATCGGCAAAACCGGTGAAGTCCAGCTTCACGCCGGGCTGAAAACACCAGTCCAGTGGCACCTCGTGGATGGCGATGGCGGGCTTCTTGTCACCCAGCGCCTTGTCCATGGTGCTGTGGAAATGGTAGGGCGCGTCCAGGTGCGTGCCGTTGTGCGTGGAGAGCTGCACCGTCTCCACCGCCCAGCCTTCGCCATCGGGCAGGTCGCCCTTTTGGAGGCCCGGAAAGAACGATGCAACCTGCTCGCTGGTGCTCTCGTGGGTGAAGTACTGGATCTTGGGCGCGAAGGCGGGCGGGTCGCTCAGCACATCGTTTTCCAGAAAGATCGACAGGTCGACAAGTTTGCGGGGCATGGCATGACTCCAGTTAAAACAAAACAACAGAACAAGTGACGACGCAGCGGCAGTGGCCCTTCAGGGCTTCTGCCAAACCAAAAAGCGGCGCTCTAGCATGGCCAGCAGGCTGTTGCTGGCAAAACCGATGGCGCCCAAGAGCGCGACACCGGCAAACAGTTCACTGGCGCGGAAGGAGCGCGCTGCCAGCAGAATCGCCTGGCCCAGGCCGGCCTGCGAGGCGATCATCTCGCCCACCACGGTGACGATTAGCGCCACGGTGAGCGACAGCCGCATGCCGGCCAGAATGTCGGGCAAGGCATTGGGCAGGCCGATCTTGGCGACAAAATCCAGCGGGGAGAGTTGCAGGCCCGCCGAGACTTCACGCAGGCGCAAATGCACCTGCGCCAGGCCATGCACGGTGGCCAGCAGCACCGGCCACATCGCGCCAAACCCCACCACCGCCAGCACCATGTTGGACGACAAACCAAAAATCGAGATGGCCAGCGGCATGATGGCCGACGCGGGCAGGGGCCGCACAAACTCCAGCGTCGGGCCGATCCAGGCGCGCGCTGTGGCCGACGAGCCAATCAAGGCCCCCAAGCCGACACCCAGCACCGAGGCGAGCAGCCAACCCATCACCATGCGGGATACCGTGGCACCGGTGAAGCCCGCCAGCTCGCCGCCCGAGAGCCCTTCGACCAGCGAGGCCGCAGCCGCCTCGGGCGTGGGCAAAAACACCTTGCTGACCCATTGCAGGTGGCTGGCCAGCCACCACAGCGCCACGATCAACACCAGCAGGCCGGCTGACTCCAGCAGAGCGCGCATCTGTGGCTGGCCGTGGCGCTTCATGGCGTGGCCTCTACCGGCGGCGTTTCACCCATCACCTCGCCCATGCGCACTGCCACGCGTTGCTGCAAGGCCAGTGCGGCGGCGTTGATGACGTAGCCGACCACGCCGATCCAGAACAGCCAGGCCAGCATCAACTGGGGTTCCATGCTCTGCTGCGAGATGATCAGCGCGTAACCCATGCCGCTGGGGTTGGCGGCGATCTCCACTGTGACGGCCACCACCAGTGCAATCGCCACACCCAGACGCAGCGCCACAAACAGGCGCGGCACGATGGCCGGCAGGATGATCTTGCCCACACGCGCCAGCGGGCTCAGGCCCAGCGCGCGGGACACCTCCAGCAGGCTGGGCTCAACCTGCTGCACGGCGGCCTGGGTGAGAATCAGCAGGGGCCAGAAGGTGGCAAAGGCCACCACGCTGATTTCCAGGCGGAAGCCGAAGCCAAAGACCAGCATGGCCAGCGGGATCAGCGCCACCGAGGGAATAGGCCGCAACACTTCCACTGTCAAAAACCCGGTTTGCGCAGCGCGGCGCGACAACCCCATGGTGATGCCCAGCAGCAGCCCGAGCAGGGTGCCGATCAACAGGCCCACGCCAGCACACGCCAGCGTGAAGCCGGTGGCTTGCAGGATCGAGCCTTCGCCGGTGGACAACAAAGCCTTCCAGAAGGCCAGCGCCGCTGCGGTGGGTGGCGCGAGGGCATCGCTGTCTTTGCCAATGGTGCGGGTCCACCATTCCAGCGCTGCAAGCGCCAGAGCGGGCAGGGCAAAAGGACGGATGAAGCGACCACCGCGTCGCCACCGTTCGGGCTGAGCCTGTCGAAGGGCTTCGACAGGCTCAGCCCGAACGGGTTTAGCTTCGCTGGGTAAAAACATGGTCAGTGGTGGCCCAGAAAGCCGTACAACTCGCGCCGCAGACGCAGGAACTCGGGGTTCTCCTTGGTCATCAACTGATCGCGCGGGCGTGGAATTTTGACGTCCACCATGGCCGCCAGGCTGGGCTTGTCAGCGGTCGGTCCGGTGCGCAGCGCGATCACCCGGTCGCTCAGGTAAATCGCTTCTTCCAGGTCGTGGGTGACGAACAGCACGGTGAGGCCCTGCTCGCGCACCAGGCGCGAGACTTCGTCCTGCAGGCTTTCACGCGTCATCGCGTCCAGCGCGCCAAAGGGCTCGTCCATCATGATCACGTCGGGCCGCTGGGCCAGGCAGCGGGCGATCTGCACCCGCTGCTGCATGCCACCCGAGAGCTGGATGGGGAATTTGTCGGCGTGTGCCGTCAGACCCACCGTCTGCAACACCGCGTGGATGCGCGCGGGCCGCTCGGCCTTGGGCACACCCGCCGCCTCCAGCGCCAGGCTGACGTTGTTGGCCACGGTGCGCCAGGGCAACAAGGCGCGCCCATAGTCCTGAAACACAAAGGCGACCTCGCGCGAGGGCCGCGTGACCACCTCGCCATTGCGCCGCACGCAGCCGCCGCTGGGCGCCACAAAACCGGCCGCCGCGCGCAAGAGTGTGGTCTTGCCGCAGCCCGAAGGGCCGATGATGCAGACGAACTCGCCGCGCGACACCGTGAACGAAGTGGGTGAGAGGATCTCGCGCCCGCCCAGGTGGACTGCGAGCGACTCGAAGGAGAGCAGTTCAGCGGGCATGGCGCAATTTTGATAAAGTCAGATAGGGCATTGGCTCTCGTGTTTATTGAATTGATTGCTATTAAATATATAGCACACCAACAGTACCGGTTGAGAGGCCTATTTGACGAGAAGCTGTGACACGTTCAACGTGGTCTTGAGCATGTCCTGCTCTTTCATCAGCCCCACCCACCAGTTCAGCTGCTTCTCGGTCACCACCGCGCCGGGGGGCGAAATCTGCATCTTGGCCGCAGCAGGTGCTGGTACCTTGAGGTACTTGACGATGTATTCACGCACCGTCGTGTCGTTCTTGGGGTTGATCACGAAGGCGGCGCCTTCAACCACCCCTTGGGCAAACGCCTTGGCCGCCGCCGGGTTGGCCTTGACCCACTCGCGCGTGGCCACATGCACGATGGTGGGCTGCCCGTCGCCCAGAAAGGTGGAGTAATAAGACGCGACATACCCCGTACCGCTGTCAACAATACGCGCCATGAAAGGCCCGCCTGTGACGACAGCATCGATGGAGCCGCTGCGGATCAGGTCGGCATGTTGCGGGAACGGCGTTTCGATGAAGTTGACTTTTTTCCAGTCCACGCCATTGACCTTGAGCCATTGGCGGAAGGTGACATGCAAAAGGGCGCCCAGGCCCGGCACGCCAACCTTCTTGCCGACAAAATCCTGCGCCGTGCGGATGCCCGAGCCGGCCCGCGCCGCGACGCCGATTTCGGTGTAAGTCTTGGACAACACACCACCGCCGGCCAGCACGACCTGATCCAGCCCCCCATCAACTGATTGCAGGAACACCGACGGCGTGGGGCCGCCGATCTGCAGCGAGCCCGACTGAATGGCGGCTGGAATGGTGGAGTTCAGCGGAATGAACTTGGGCTCTACCTCCAGGTTGCGTTTGGCAAAGTAGCCTTGCTCCACAGCAGCAAACACCGACAAATAATCGCCGACGGCGGTGTAGCCAAAAACGACCTTGGTGGGCTGTGCCGTGGTCTGGCTTAGCGCCGGCAGCGCCAGCACGGTGGTGGCGGCAGCCAGCGTGGCAAGGGCTGCGCGGCGGGTGGTGGTGTAGGAGGTGGGGCGGGTGGCGGCTGAAGGGTTCATGGTTAGGGTCTCCTGGTGGTGGAACGTTGGGTTGAGGACTTGGCTGAGGTGCGGCGGGAAACAACAGACACGGGAACCAGGGCGGCACGGATGCCACCCACGATGAAATCGGCCAGCAGCACGGCGGCGGCCGGGTCGCCTTGTTTGCTTTCGCCTTTGGAGAGGCGCTCCACCCGCGTGTCGCTGATGTGGTGCAGCAAGGCGCCCAGTGCGAACTGGTAAACCCAGGCCACCTGGGCGCGCGTGGCGTGCGGCAGCGCCAGGTTCAGCGCATCGATGAAGGCCATGGCCAGCGGGTCAAAATAGGTGCGCATCACCCGGTCTGTTTCGTCTTGCAGGTGGTACAGCTCACGCGCCACCAGCAGCGCGTAGTACTCGCCTTCGCTGCTGGAGCGCAGGCGCAACACAGGGCCCACAAAGGCATCGATGATGCGCGGCAGGGTGTTGGCGTCCCTTGGGTCTATGCCCACGTTTTTCAGGGCCAGCAGACGCTCTTCAATGGTGTTGCTCCAGTGCACGAAGATGGCGTGGAACAGCTCGTGTTTCGGGCCGTAGTAATAAGCCACCAGCGCCAGAGGCACGCCGGCCTCTTTGGCAATCTGGCGGATCGTGACGGCGTGGTAGCCGCGCTGCGCAAACAGCTTTTCAGCGGCCAGCAGGATGTCGGCCTTGCGGTCGGGGCGCAAGGCGTCGGCCATCTTGCGCGGGCGGGTGGGCATGTCCATGGGGGCGTATTGGACAGTTGTACAAACAAATTGAACATCCGTACAAACCCTGCATTTTTCAACGTTGGTTGGACCCGGTGAGGCCCCAGCGTGTGAGAGCCCGTTTTCCTAAGCTAAGGCCGGGGGAACGTCTTCACGCAGGATAGAGCCCGGGTGCAGGGGTGTCCTGGAGATACGCTCGAGTTTGGTCATGTCTCGTTGATCGATCAAATCGTGGGCGTGCAAGGCCTGCGCCATCACTATCATTTCGTTCAACACGCGGGTCCTGGCTGACTTGGCAGTATTGGGTTTGACAACTCTTTTCATGGCGAAATCTTAGTCGACCATCAGTACCCTGCAGTCTTCACTTCGGTCAACGCGGCAATAAGTTGCCTACGGCCAACATGCAGCCACTTGAATGGAATGCGCCCGGTGGGCGTTTTGGTCGTCTTCACAATCGGATGAGCAAGTTCACCCTCGCCACGCTTCGTGTGAACGGCCCGAACATAGTCATGTGTTTTCGGAAATTTGGTCATAAAAGCCTTGTTGCCAATCACACCACCAAAGTTCCCCAAGTTGCGGCCCCCTATTGTTCCATCACGCTTGAAGAGGTCATCGACCAAGAGATCGTTGAAGACGTCGAGCATACTCACCCAAGCGGTTGGATTCGTTTTGAAGTAGCCCTTGCAGGCGACAATCTTCGACTCTGCATGACGATAGTTCTTGCCAAAGAACTTACGCCATCCAATAGTGCTGTCGACACCGGTCATCTCGAACATCGCCTGCCGTATTCCACAGACTTTGGTATCGGCGCGCTTGAGTTTGCCGTTCTCACGCAGCACGATCTTGGCCGCAGCATGGATCTCGCGGATTGGCTTGCGAATCTCGCAGTCCAGCAAAGCAGCGAGCCAAGCCGCCGTGAGCGCCACGTCCGCATCCTTGCTTCTCATCGATGCGTTCAGCAACCGTTCTCGTCGATGTGTCGCAATCTCGAACCAAGGCATACCAAAGTGCAGTCGTGCCTGCAGCCAAGGCGTACGCGAATTCAGCAACGCATAGTCGACCTGGCGCTCGGTGAGATGCGTCATGCGGTGGAGCGCCTTCCACAAGGCCGCCGTCAGTTCTGGCGTGTTCGCCCGCGGCGCCCATAGCTTTTTCAGTGCGCTACGCAGCCGCTTGGTACGGGTTACTGAAAGTCGATCATCGGCGGCAGTCACTAGGCTAGCCCTGATAGCTGGATAGAGTTCTTGTGGCTCTCTTGAAATTTGAGTGGGTAAGCTGTAGGACATATTGATCAACTTTTGAGCGTGAATAGATGACTGCCAAGCTGTTTGAATCTGCCCTGGGGATCACTGATCCGTGGCGCGTTGCCTCGGTTGAGTTCGACGAA
>JANLYO010000313.1:0-13004 GCA_031365665.1 Rhodoferax sp.
TCGTTGACCACCTCTGCGGCTCCCATGGGGGCAGCCGGTGCAGCGGGGGCAGCCGGCATGACATGATCGGTTTTCAAACGAAGTTCTCCTGTGGCTGAAATGTAGTGTTGCCGATTATGTAATGACTTCCACGTTGGCCAGCTTGGCCACACTGCGCCAGGTGTCGATCTGCGAGCGGATCAGCGACACGAACTCGTCGCCCATCACGCCACCTTTTCGCGGCAGCGTCTGCAGTTCTTCCAGACGCCCCGCAAAATCGGGTTTGGCGAGGATTTCGGGGATCAAGGCCGTCAAGCGCTGCACGATGGGCGCGGGCAGGCCTTTGGGCGCCGACAGGCCCAACCATTGGGAGCCCGTCAACTTGCCAAAACCCTGCTCGGCAAAGGTCGGAATGTTCGGCAGAGCCGGCAGCCGCGCTGGCGTCGAGACCGCCAAAGCCCGCAGGGATCCAGCCTTGAGTTGGGCGACATTGGTGGTCACCGGGTCGAACAGGCTGTCGATCTGCGAGCCCAGCAAATCTTGCATCGCCGGGGCGCTTCCCTGGTAGGGCACGTGGTCATGTTGCGGCGCTTTGCCTTCAATTTTGAGCAACTCGCCAAACAGGTGGTTGGCCGAGCCGATGCCCGAGGAGCCGTAACGCACCGGCTTGGTTTTTGCGACCGTCACATACTGCTCCAGGCTCTGGAAGGGCGACTGCGCGCGCACCAGCAAGACCATCGGCGCCTCGACCAACATGCCCACGTGGGTGAAATCGCTCACGGCATCAAAGGGCATGGTGCGCCGGGTGGCGGTGGCGTAGACGTGGACCGAGGCGTGGCTCACCAGCAGGTTGTAACCATCGGCGGGCTGCCGGGAGATGTATTCCGTGCCGATCAGGCCGCCTGCGCCAGCGCGGTTTTCGACCAAAACCGTTTGCCCAAGCGCTGCCGAAAGATGCGGCGCCATCAGGCGCGACACCGTGTCCACGAGGCCGCCGGGCGGAAACTGGGCGATGAGCTTGACCGCCCCACGGGTCGGCCAGGCGCTTTGGGCGCCGACCCAGGCGGGCGCTGACAGCGCAGTGGCGGCAGCGATGGACAGAACTTCACGACGTTTCATGGATACTCCTGAATGTGGCCACAAGGTGGTGGCATTTGGGTTGGAAAAATTCTGGGAACATGGCAAACACATCAATGCAAACGAAAGCACTCGAAAGAAACCTTCATGAGCAAGTAGTATGCCAAGCTCAACTGCGCAGGCGCTCAAGTGGTCGTGCGGGAAATTATGGCGACTGTTGATTGAATACGGGTAAACCCGGGGCAACGCTGTTCCCACGATGATCATCCAACGACAATTTCGACAAACTCAATATTCAAACATCCCACGCTGCGTTCTGGCCACTTTGTAGCCGGACGCAGCGCTGTAAAGAAAGGCACAACATGGGCGCGCAATGGAAAGCCAAAGGCAAGGAACTGGCGGCCAACGCCAAGGGCAAACTGTTTGGGCGATTGTCCAAAGACATCATGCTGGCCGCGCGCGGCGGGGCCGACCCGGCCTCAAACTCCCGCCTGCGCCTGGTGGTGGAGCAGGCGCGCAAAGTCTCGATGCCCAAAGAAACGCTGGAGCGCGCCATCAAAAAAGGCGCGGGGCTCACCGGTGAAGCCGTCAATTTTGAACACGTGATGTACGAAGGTTTCGCGCCGCACCGCGTGCCGGTGATGGTCGAATGCCTCACCGACAACGTCAACCGCACCGCGCCTGAAATGCGGGTGTTGTTCCGCAAAGGGCAACTCGGCACCTCGGGCTCGGTAGCCTGGGATTTCGACCACGTCGGCATGATCGAGGCCGAACCTGCCGCGCCTGGCGCAGACGCCGAAGTTGCCGCCATCGAGGCCGGTGCGCAGGATTTTGAGCCCGGCGAAGACGGCGCCACGATGTTCATCACCGACGCCACCGACCTTGACGTGGTCAGCCGCACGCTGCCCGCCCACGGCTTCACCGTGCTCTCGGCCAAACTCGGCTACAAGCCCAAAAACCCGGTCAACCCGGCCAGCCTGAGCGCCGGACACCTCGAAGAAGTCGAAGCCTTCCTGGCGGCGATTGACGGCAATGACGACGTGCAGAATGTGTTTGTGGGGTTGGCAGGCTAGCTTGAATACTATAATAGTAATAGCAAACTATTGAATAAAAACGTGGCCTAACGGCTGAAATTTTTCAAATCCTCATGGGCAGGCTTAAAATTGGATAAAAATTAATACCCATGTTAACATTGAATTTGCCACTCCTGCTCGCCGCCACTGTCCTGATCACAGGCTGCGCAGCGCTCAGCCCAGGCCCCCGCACGTATACCGTGAGCCAAACCCAGTTGCTGGAACTCATCGCCCAAAAGTTCCCGTTCAACGGCCGCGTGGCCGAGCTGCTGGACATCGAGGTGGTCGCGCCGCGCATCAAGCTGTTGCCGCAAACAAATCGCATTGCCACCGAGCTGGACGTTTCCTTAAGCGAGCGCCTCTTGCGCACCCGTTTTCAAGGCGCGCTGGCGATGGATTACGCCCTGCGTTTCGAGCCGCAGGACAACTCCATCCGGATGACCGGCGTGAAAGTGAACCGTCTGCAGTTCAGCGGTGTGCCCGAGCGTTTTGAATCCTTCATCAACACGCTTGCGCCGTTTCTGGCTGAGCGGCTGCTCAATGATTTTTCGCTGCATCAAATCGGCGCAAAAGACCTGGCCGTGGTGCAGGGCTGGGGATATTCGCCTGATGCGTTCAAGATCACGCCAGAGGGTTTGAGCATTTCACTGATGCCGAAGAAAGCGCCTTGAGTTTTTAAGACTGTGTTGATGAGCTGGCTTGCAGGTTCCGAATAGTATGCACAAGCCGCTATAAATAGTGCAGTGGCTCAAGGATCGGCCGAAGCGCTCCAGCGCTTGTCCCAGGCCTTTTGTAAACTTTGCAAGCTGCGCCGGTCACGTTTGGTGGGCCGCCCCTGCTCTTGGCTTGCGGCAGGTTCGGTGTGCAAACGCCGCTGCTCTTTGGCCAGCTCGCGCAGACGAAGGCTCTCGGCGGTTTCCTCGTAAAGCTGCTGTGCCACAGGCGCCGCGCCGCGTTGCTGGCTGATGGCGCGAACCAGCACCGTGCGCGTCACCGGCCCTTGGCGCAGGGCGACGCTGTCTCCGGCTTTGACCTCACGTGCGGGCTTGGCCACCTGGGCGTTGACCCACACGCGCCCCTTGCCAATCTCGTCACTGGCCAGCGAGCGCGTTTTGTAAAACCGCGCCGCCCACAGCCATTTGTCGATACGCATTGATTCCATCCGCGAGAGTTCCTTTCTGGGGGAAGCTTAATGCAATGGACGGTGATTTTCAAAATGCTACATAATAAATAGCAAACTATTAATTGATCACGAGGCCTAAGTGCCTATTTCAATAAGCTTCTCTTGAAAAGCAGTGATTTTTAACCAGTAATTAATACGCATGTTAACAACACTTCAAGGGCGACATGAAACCCTATTTGCCGCTAAAGTGGCCCCCATGATGCGTCTGTTCTCCCGCCCGTTTTGCCTGTTTGTTTTCAGCGCGTTGGCCTTTTCCGCACAGGCCCAGCTCACACCCGTGCGCAGCCTTGCGGGCATCAGCGAATTCGCGCTGCCCAACGGTTTGCAGGTGCTGCTGCTGCCGGATGACGCCAAACCGTCGGCCACGGTCAACATCACTTACCGCGTCGGCTCGCGGCACGAGAGCGCGGGCGAGACCGGATCGGCCCATCTGCTGGAACACATGTTGTTCAAACCCAGCGGCCGGGTGGCGGACCCGAAGCGCGACATGGCGGCTTTGGGCATGCGCTGGAACGGCACCACGGCCTTTGACCGCACCAATTATTTCGCGCATTTTCTGTCGAACGATGCGCAGGCCAACGACCGTTTTGACTACATGTTCAAGTGGCTGGCCGGCATGATGCGCGAGGCGCGTTTCACCCGTGAGGACCTGGCCAGCGAGATGACGGTGGTGCGCAACGAGTGGGAGCGCGCCGAGAGTGATCCGGCCCGCATTTTGGGCGAACGCATGCGCGCCGCAGCCTATACGGCGCACGGTTACCGGCACAGCGTGTTGGGTGCGAAGAGCGACATCGAAAACATCCCGCTGGAGCGCCTCTACGCGTTTTACAAACGCCATTACCGGCCCGACAACGCCACGCTGATCGTCGCTGGGCGCTTCGATGAAGCCTTTGTCAAAACGCGGATTGAAGCGGCGTTTGACGGCATTGCCAAACCGGCCGAGCCGCTGCCCGCCACCTACAGCCTGGAGCTGGTCCAAGATGGCGAGCGCCACGTGAGCTTGCGCCGCAGTGGCGGGCAGGCCAGCACAGCGGTGATGTACCACATGCCTGCGGGCGGCACGCGCGAAGGTGTGGCGGCGCGCATTTTGGCCGAGGCCTTGAGCCAGGGGCGCGGGCCGGTGGCGCGTGGCCTGGTGATGCAAAACCTGGCGGCCAGCGTGTTTGGGTTTTACCGTGCGACGCGCGAGCCGGGTTATCTTTTTGTGGGCGTAGGCCTGGCCGAGCGCGCAGCAGGCGCCACCGAGGCGCAGTTTGATGTGAAAACGCAGAGCAGTGCGGCGGCATTGGCGCAGGTGGTGGAGCGGGTGCAGTTGAGCGACGCTGAAATCGACACCGCCCGCAACACCCTCTTGCAAAATTGGCGCAGCACCCTGCGTGACGCCGAATCCACCGCGCAGGCCCTGAGCGAGATGGTGGCCCTGGGCGACTGGCGGCTGATCGTCGCCCTACGCGACGCGTTGCAAGACATCAAGGCCGACGAAGTGCGCAGCCTGGCGCGGCAGTACCTGGTCGCCGCCAACCGCACGGCGGGCACCTATTTGCCGACTGTCGACGCGGTGCGCGCCCCCGCGCCCAGGATCCCAAATGCTTCTGATTTTGTAGCTGCTAGTGAAAATAGCATCAGACCCGTAGCTCAAAACGATTCAAATCAAGCCGCCCAGTTCGAAAATTTCGAGATCACCCCCGCTCTGCTGGCCCAACGCACGCAGCGCGGCAGATTGACGGTAGGCGGCAAGCCAGGGCTGGAGATGGCCGTGTTGCCGCGCGCCGCAAAAGACGACCGTGTCGTCGGCACGCTGCGTCTGCGCTGGGGCACCGAGCAGTCGCTCAAAAGCAGCAATGTGCTGGCCACCATGGCGGGCCCGCTCCTGACCGAGGGCAGCGCCGACAACGCGGCGCTCGCGCTGCGCGCAATGAACACCGTGCAGATCAAAGACCGCCTGCAGGCGCTGGATGCACGCCTGTCGTTTGCCAGCGGCACGGGTTCGGTCACGGTAGGGCTGGATTTTCCGGCGGGCAACGCTGTGGCGGTGTTGGAGTTGGTCAACCAGTTGCTGCGTGCACCGCGTTTCGACGACGCGGCTTTCGAGCGCAACCAGCGTGCCATGTTGGCCAGCCTGCAAAACATCCGCGCCAACACGGTCAACGTGGCGGGCAACACCTTGCAGCAGATGTACCGCCCGCGTGACCGCTTTGCACAGGGCGATGTGCGCGAGGTGCGCACCTTTGACGAAACCGAGGCGCAGATGCGCCAGGCCACGGCGGCGCAACTGCGCGACTACTGGCAGCGCTTCGCCTCGGCCAGCGTGGGTGAGCTGGCGCTGGTCGGGCCGCTCAAGCTCGAAGATTTGCAAGCGCCTTTGCAGCGCCTGTGGGGCGGTTGGGCGACGACCGAGCCCTACCAGGCGTGGAGCAATGCGTTTGTGCCGCCTGCGCCTGCGCCAACCCAGGTCGTGCGGGTGGGCGACAAGGCCAATGCCAGTTACGACGGGCGCATCGCCTTTGCCATGAACGAGTTGAGCCCGGACTTTGCGGCCCTGCTGGTGGCGACCCAACTGGTCTCGCGCCAGAGCCTGTGGCAGCGGGTGCGGGAAAAGGAGGGCCTGAGTTACGGCGTGTCAGCCAACCTGAATGTGCCGTGGGTCGGCTCGGAGGCGTCGGTCAACATTGCGGCAAGTTTTGCACCGGCCAACCGCGACAAACTGGTGGCCGCCATCCGCGAAACGCTGGCGCAGGCGCGTGAACGGGGCTTCAGTGGCGCGGAGGTGGGCATGGCCAAATCAGCCATTGCCGGGCGGCGCGCCGAGTTCATTGCCCAGCCTGTCAATGCGGCGGGCAACTTGGCGATCCAGATGCGCCTGGCTCGGCCGCTTGATTTTTATGGCAGTTTGGGCGAGAAGCTCCAGGCCCTGGACGCGGCAGCGGTGAATGCGGCGCTCAAAAAATACCTGGATCTGGCGGAACTGCGCGACGTGATCGCCGGCTCGTTTGACTGAGCCCCTGCCGGCAGCCCCAAAGCCCCACAGGTCGGATAACAGGTGGGATAATGCCGAGGGCGCGGCGCTAGTGGCCCCATCAAGCCGCATCAAACCACTCACTCCACAAATGAACCATCAGGAGACACGGCACCATGGATAAACGTACTCTCATCAAGGCCCTGGCCGCTGTGCCGCTGGCGGCCTCGCCATTGGCGGGCCTGGCGCAACAAGCGCCTTTCAAGATCGGCTTTCTGGCGCCGATGACCGGGCCTTTTGCCTCCACCGGCTGGCAAATGGAGCAGGGCGTGCGCCTGTACATGGCGCAACATGGCAACACGGTGGCTGGCCGCAAGATCGAACTGATTGTCAAAGACGACACTGGCACGCCGGATGTCACCAAACGCCTGGCGCAGGAGATGGTGGTGAACGACAAAGTCGATGTGTTGGCTGGTTTTGGCCTCACGCCGCTGGCGCTGGCGACTGCGCCCATCGCCACGCAATCCAAAACGCCGATGGTCAACATGCTCGCTGCTACCGCAGCGGTGATTGACGCCTCGCCTTACATGATCCGTGTCTCGATGACGCTGCCGCAAATCACGCTGGGCATTGCCGATTGGGCGGCGAAAAATGGCATCAAGAAGGCCGTGACCTTGGTCAGCGACTACGGCCCCGGCCTGGACGCCGAGCGCACCTTTGTGAACCGTTTCGCCTTCAATGGCGGCACCACGATGGAATCGCTGCGTGTGCCTTTGCGCAGCCCCGATTTCGCGCCCTTCCTGCAAAAAGTGCGTGATCTCTCCCCCGACGCGTTGTTTGTTTTTGTGCCCTCGGGCATCGGCACGCAGGTGATGAACCAGTTCAACGAGCGCGGCCTGGCCAAGGCCGGCATCAAACTCATTGGCACGGGCGATGTGGTGGATGACGACATCGTCAACAGCATGGGCGATTCGGCGCTGGGCATCGTGACCTCGTACAACTACTCAGCCCATCATCCTTCGGCCATGAACAAGAAGTTTGTCGAGGAGTTCAAAAAGGCCAACAAAGGCCGGCGTCCCAACGTCGTGGCTGTGCTGGGTTATGACGGCACCCGCGTGATTTACGAAGCGCTCAAAAAGACCGGCGGCAAGGGCGGCGGCGATGCGCTGCTGGCCGGCATGAAAGGGCAGATTTTTGAGAGCCCACGCGGCCAGATCTACATTGACGCCAACACCCGCGACGTGGTGCAAAGCGTCTACATCCGCAAGGTCGAAAAGGTCAACGGAGAACTTTACAACGTGGAGTTTGAAGAGCACAAGGACGTGAGGGATCCGCCGCGCTCGCGTTGATTTTTTGCATTCACGTCCTGTGGGGCAAAACGCGGCGGCATCACAACCGCCGCTTTTTTTTTGGGTTGATCCATGAGCAAACCATTTTTCAGAGCCGACCAGGTCGGCAGCCTGTTGCGCCCGGCAGAGTTGATTGCCGCGCGCGGCAGTTTCCAGGCCGGCCGGATCGGCAAAGCTGCATTGCGCACCGCTGAAGACGCCGCCATTGCCGCAGCCGTGCGGCAGCAGGAAGCCTGCGGTTTTGAGGTGGTAGTGGACGGTGAATTTCGCCGCGAGAACTGGTGGATTGATTTTGTGCAGGGTCTCTCGGGGGTTGAAATCCGGGATGGCGATGTGAAACAGGCGTTTGTTGCGCCGCCCGGCGCAGTGTCCAGCGCGCCGGGTGCCGCCCAGGCCAGCGCAGACCATGGCCACGACCACGGTCATGACCACGGCGATCAGGGCTGGAAGTACGTGCCCAAAAACGTCGTGACCACGGGCCGTGTTTCGGCGGCGGCACCCATCACTGTGCCGGATTTTTCGTATTTGCAACGCGCCACGACGCACACCGCCAAAGTGACGCTGCCGTCGCCCACGCGCCTGCATTTCCATGGCGGGCGGGCGGCCGTGTCGTCGGCTGTCTACCCGGACATCGAGGAGTTTTTTGCCGACGTGGTGGCGGTTTACCGGGCCGAGATCGCCGCGCTGGAAGCGGCGGGTTGCCGCTACATCCAGATCGATGACCCGCTGATGACGTATTTCATCAGCGAGCGCATGCGTTCGGAAGTGGTCGCGGCAGGCGACGACCCTGACGCGCGCTTGCGGCGTTATGTGCAATTGACCAATGACTGCATCGCGCTGCGCCGGCCGGACACGGCCATTGGCATTCACGTCTGCCGGGGAAATTCAAAAAGCGGATGGATCGCGGAGGGCGGCTACGAACGCATCGCCGAGGCTGTCCTGGGTGGCCTGAAGGTTGACCACTTCCTGCTCGAATATGACGACGAGCGCTCGGGCGACTTTGCGCCCCTGCGCCAGGTGCCGCGCGGTGTGAAGGTGGTGCTGGGCCTTGTCACCACGAAATTCGGGAAGCTTGAGGCAACTGACGACTTGCTGCGGCGCATTGACGACGCGAGCCGTCTGGTGCCGCTCGAAGACCTCGCCATCAGCCCGCAATGCGGCTTTGCCAGCACCGTGGAGGGCAACATCATCACCGTGGATGACCAATGGCGCAAGCTGGAACGGGTGGTCGAGGTGGCAAGGCGCGTCTGGACTTGATGACCGGCTTGCTCCACGGCTTGCCGCGTGAGTGTGACGCAAGGGGCATTGGCATTCAATCGCTATTATAATAATAGCTAAAAGTCCAATAAATACGTGACCTCGATGCGGATTTTTGCCTGAAAACGTCAGTTGCGGCGAATTTTTTCGATGAAGTTAATACCCATGTTAACTTTACCGTTGGCTTTTTATTGGCGCTCCGACGCCTGGGCGCTGGTGGCCAGCTGGCCGGTTCCAGTCGGCGGGGGCGCGTCCGGGTTGGCGGCCGCCGGGGCCGGGCGTTGTGTCAGGTGGGCATGCATCATGTCGTAGAGCGACTCCAGGCTGCGTTCCTTGTTCCTGGATTCCATGACCACCATGTCCAGGTCAACTGTGATGGTTTCGTCGCCCAATCTGACTTCCACCTTGGGCGGGTTGCCGAGTTGCTGGCGCACCAGCGCCACCGCCCGCTCGCGGGTGATGCCCGGCAGCAGGAGCGCGAACTCAACCGAATCGGTGCGCGCCGCGATGCCTTCGCCTGGAACCGCGCCAATGCCCTGGACCACCTGCGCAAACAGGTCGCTGGCCATTTTGCGGCCAACCCGGCCGGGTATGTCGCGCAGGCTTGAGCCGTTGAGCAGCACCATTGAAAAAGGGCGTTCGCGTTTGTGGCAGTCTGCCAGCAGCATCGTGCCATGCACAAAAAAGCCGGTCTCGTTGTAAAGCAGCGTGCGGTTGTCGCGCAATGAAGACTCGGCCCTGGCATCCGACTGGCGCATGGCCCGTCCAAAGGCCATGGCCAGGGGTGGCATCAGCACCAGCAAAGCGCCATGCAGCAGGGCGCTTGTCCACGAGGGCGGGGGTTGGGCCAGCCAACAGGCCAAGGCGTATTCGCCAAGGGTCAGCGCCATCAACAGCATCGCGCCCGGCGCGTTCAACAGCAGGGCGTAGAACACAGACAGCATGACCAGCCAGAAGAAATAGGGGCCGGTCGGGCCGCCCAGGCCCGGCTCCTGGTGCAGCAACAGGGCACCCAGCGTCAACAACACGGCGCGCAGCAACAGGGTTTTCTGCTGGCGCGCCGGGTACATGCTGCTCCAGCCGCCAATGCAGGCGGTGAACAGCGCCAGCAACCAGATCGACCCGCCCGACGGATTGGTCAGGATATTCACCCACATGGTGTAGCCTGCAATCACCCAGGCCAATGGAGGTTCCAGGCGACGCAGGCGGAAACTGACGCCGCCACCGGCCAAACCCATCAGGCCGGATGGTTCAACGGCGCCAGCGTCGGAGGCGCGCCGGCGGCGGTCGGCAGGATGCGGGACAGCCGGGGCTGCCGGTGCACTTTCTGATGTCATGGCCGCAAGTTTAGTTGACCGCCACGAAAAAACGGCGTGGCCGCCATCTTGAAGAGCATGTAGCCAAAATCAAACCGGGCGGCCTTGGCTCGCACGGGTGTCAGGTCGAAGCCTTTGCCGCAGCCGGTTCTACAAATTCAAAAAAACGCTTGCCGCCAGCGGCCTGGTTTTCATAAATGGAACCTTGATTTTTCGCCGGCGGCAGTGGCATGCGCACCGGCGCTTCGCGGAATCTCGGAACGACGAATTCTTGGCCAAACAGCAGGCGGCTTTTGAAATCGTCGTAGTTGGCTACCCCCATCAGCGGAAAGGCGTCGCCCGCCGCCACTTCATACAGCAGCAGACCGCGTGGTTTGTCAGACAGGTTTTGCGCGGAACCATGAATGGCGCGCACGTGGTGGAACGAGCACGAACCTGCAGGCCCTTCACACGGCACTGCCCGCGAGAAATTGACGCCGCAGGTTTCTGGGTTCATGCCGCCGGTGAAATGGCCGTCTGGGCCGTGGTGGTCGTAGGTGGGGCCGGTGTGTGAGCCGGGAATGACGTACATCGCGCCGTTTTCCACCGTGGTGTCGTCCAGCATCACGCCCACGGCGAGGAGGTCGTCATTGGTGTGGGGGTAAAACGCCCAATCTTGGTGCCACTCGACCGGTGAGCCAAATCCCGGCGCTTTGAGGTTGAGTTTGGAGCCGTAGAGGCGGGCGCTGGGGCCGATCAGCGCCCGCAGGCAATCCGCCATCGCTTGCGATTTTGCGAAGTCATAAAACACGGCGTTGGCCAGATGCGGCTTCTTGATGCGGCGCACGCGCGGCTCGTCGCGGCTGTGGCTGGGTTCGAGGTCATACAAATCGGTGTGCGCTGCCACTTGGCGCGAGGCTTCCACCCAATCGGCGAGGATGAGTTTCATGCGTTTGCGGGTGATGTCGTCCAGCACACCCGGCACCACCACGGCGCCATCTTCCTTGTATTGCTCGATTTGCTTGGAAGTCAACATCCGGCGTTCCTCGTTATAAAAGTGACGGCATGGATTGTCCGCTTTCCGCAGGTAAACCTGAATATTGGGCGGCCGCCAAATCGGCTAAAGTCAATTGTCCAAGCCATCCGCAGGCTAAATTTTCAAGTAGGGAGGATTCATGCAAAGTTTTGATGTCGTCGAATGGGGAAAACCGCTGCAATCCGCTATCCGCGCCACGCCCATCCCGGTTGGCACGGAGGTGTTGGTGCGGATTAAATTCTGTGGCATCTGCCATAGCGATGTGCATATCCGGGATGGCTATTTTGACCTCGGCGGCGGCAAAAAATTCCACATGTCCGAACGCGGCATGAAGCTGCCCGTGACCTTGGGGCATGAGCCCTACGGCACGGTGATCGGCGCAGGGACAGACGCCAAAGACGTGCCGATGGGCAAAGACATGTTGGTGTACCCCTGGACGGGCTGCGGCACCTGTGTGCGTTGCCTGGAAGGCATGGACAACCACTGCATGGCGCCGCGTTACCTGGGTGTGCAGCGCCCTGGCGGTTATGCCGATCACCTGATCGTGCCGCACCCGCGTTATTTGGTCGACGCCAGCGGCGTTGACCCAGCGTGGGCGGCGACTTTGGCGTGTTCCGGGCTGACGACGTATTCAGCGGCAGTGAAGTTATTGCCGATCCCCAAGGACGAATGGGTTCTGGTGTTGGGCGCGGGCGGGCTGGGCCTCTCGGCCATCGCCATGTTGCGGGGTTTGGGCCATGAGCGCATTGTGGTGGCGGATCTGGATGCCCAAAAGTTTGCCGCCGCCAAAGCGGCGGGCGCAGCTGCGGTCGTACCTGCGGGCGCTGCCGATGCGCTGGACCAACTCAAGGCAGCGACTGGCGCGACGTCAGGCGGCATGATTTACGGTGCCATTGACCTGGTCGGTGCGGCGGCAACATTCCAGCTCGCCTACGCGGCCCTGCGCAAGGGTGGTCGCTACGTCGTGTGTGGCCTGTATGGCGGCGAGTCTACGTTCTCGATCGTGCCGACGGTGCAGCGGGCCATCATGATCCAAGGCTCCTACGTGGGCAGCCCGAAAGAGTTGCGCGAGGTGGTGGCGCTGGCCCAAGCCGGGAAAATCAAACCCCTGCCGCTTGAAACCCGGCCCGCTGAGCGAATTTCGGAGTCGCTGGATCAACTCAAGGCAGGAACCCTGATTGGACGTGTCGTCGCAAAAATGGCCTGAAACTTGCGTCAGTTGATGCGATTCATTTGAACAAGGCGCGAGAACGATGGTTTTTTATGACGAAATGTACGGGCTGGACGCCAAACGAAGCCAGCCGCTGACACATTGCGCGGCCTACCAGCGCTGGGCAGGCAGTTATTCGGCGACCGCAATGGCAGGCAAACGTGCACAGGCCGACGCGGCGTTCCGCCAGGTCGGGATCACCTTTGCCGTGTATGGTGACGATGCCGGCACGGAGCGGCTGATTCCCTTCGACCTGATTCCCCGCATCATTCCATCAACCGAATGGCAAACCCTGCAAAAGGGCTTGATTCAGCGCGTCCGGGCACTCAACCTGCTGATTCACGACGTCTACCACGACCAAAAAATCATCAAGGCGGGTGTCGTTCCTGCGGAACAGATCTACCTCAACGCCCAGTACCGCCCCCAAATGCAGGGCGTCAATGTCGCGCTGGACAATTATTGCCACATTGCCGGGGTAGACATTGTGCGGGCCGGGCAGGGGGAGTATTACGTGCTCGAAGACAACCTTCGGGTGCCCTCGGGGGTGTCCTATATGCTCGAAGGGCGCAAGATGATGATGCGCCTGTTT
>JANLYO010000010.1:0-11477 GCA_031365665.1 Rhodoferax sp.
CCCCGTCCCCGTCAGCGCATCGCTGCGGTAACCGGGCAAATACTGCACCCATTCCACGTCCAGCTCCCGCGCCATTTCGCCGACCACCAGCCAGTTGCGGATTTCAGAGCTGCCGGCTTGCAGGTGTTTTGGGTCCAGGCCCGCAAGTGTGGCCGTATCTTTGTTGCGAATGGCAGTTATGATTTTTTGGTCAAGCACTTCGTCCACCACAAAATGGCTCAAGCCGCCAGACGCGATCACGCCTACCCGGATGTCTTGCGGCCATTTGGCGATGAGTTCGCGCAAGGCCGCGCCCAGGGCCACACACCGCTTGGGTGTCGGCTGGTTGGGTGGGTCGAATGTGTTGAGGATGATGGGAATCACAGGCAGGCTGCCCGCGTTGCCGCCCGGGCCGCCGTCCAGCAAGCGCCGGTGAATGAACTGGAAGGCGTGGCCTTCACTCTGGCCACGTTCCAGGCCGTCCATGGCGGTGATGTCGAAGTCGCGGTCGCACAACTGGCGGATAAACCATTCGGCCATATCGCTTTTAACCGGGTAGTCGCGGTCCACTTCTGGCTCGTGGCGCCACATGCGGGCGGACTTGACCCACGCGTCATGCGGCGCAGCGGGTTCGCGCGCGGTGTTGCGGATGGTGGGGCCGTAGTAGATGGCAAAAGCCGGGTTGTTGCTGGTTCTGAAAAGCTCGGTCTGGTCGTCCCCAACAATAAGAAGCACGTCCAGCTTCGCCGCAGCAATGCGCCGACGCATTTCATCCATGGCAACTTGGGCCTGGTCATACAGCTCGCCCAGCTTTTCCGGCGATGTAAGCGCGGCGGCACGGGCACGGTCAGCGTCGCTCAGGCCCGCCAGCAGTTGGGCGTAGTCGGTCTTGTTGCCAGCTTTGTCATACAGATGCGGGTTCTTTGTGTCGGCTAGGCGGAATTGGTGTTGCCAGTCTTCGCGTTGCGCGACCAGCATGATGCTGTGTGAGGAGCCGAAAGCGGCGACGAGGCGGGCCATGGGATGTCTTCCTTGAATCAGGCCGGGGTAAACACGGGCACGGCATGCCCGCCACCGGCACCGCCACCGCCACCTGCGGGGCTAGTTGTGGGCTTGAACACCACCCGCACGCGCTGGTTGATCTGCACCAGACCCACATCACAGTCCACCAGATTGCTCATCATCGTCACGCCTTCGTCTAGCGTGACCAGTGCCATGGTGTAGGCGGCTTCGCCCTTTCCCATGGTGCTGAAGGAATAGACCTTGCCAGTGCCGGCAGACTTTTCCCAGGTGGTGTTGGCGCTCAGGCAATAAGGGCAAATGTCGCGCGGATAGTGGTGAAATTCGCCGCAGTCCTGGCACTTTTTGACAAGCAATTGACCGGCGTCTGCCGCTTCCCAATAGGCCAATGTTTCGGGCAACACGCGCGGGGCGGGTATTTTTCTCATGTCAAAGTCTTTCCAGGATCAGCGTTGCCGCAGTATGCCGCGACGCCAGTGCGCCACCAATGCCACTGGCCAGCGCCAGGCTGCAATTGGGCACCTGCACGGCGGGGTGGGCCTCACCGCGCAGTTGCCGCACGGCTTCAATGACTTTGGTGATGCCGCCCCGGTTGGCCGGGTGGTTGTTGCACAGGCCGCCACCGTCGGTGTTGAAGGGCAGCTTGCCTGTGCCGCTGATGAGGTTGCCGTCCATCACGAACTTTCCGCCCTCGCCTTTTTCGCAGAAGCCCAGGTCTTCAAGCTGCATCAACACCGTGATGGTGAAGCTGTCGTACAGCGAGGCGTACTGGATGTCCTGCGGCGTGACGCCCGCTTCGGCAAAGGCGCGCGGGCCGCTCCAGGCCGCCGCGCTGTAAGTCAGGTCTATCTTGCCGGCCATGCCGTGTTTGGGCGCTTCGCCGGTGCCACGAACCATCACCAGGGGGCGCCTGTTGGCAGCGGCAAGCTGCTTTGCAATTTCAGGCCGGGCAACGATGAGGGCGCCACCGCCATCGCTCATCACGCAGCAATCATGCCGATGCAAGGGGTCGCTCACCATGGGTGAATTGACCACGTCGTGCACCGTGACCACATCGCGCAGCATGGCGTTGGGGTTGTGCTGCGCGTGGTGCGACGCGGCCACCTTGATCCAGGCCAATTGCTCGCTGGTGGTGCCAAATTCGAACATGTGGCGCTTGGCCACCATGGCGTACAGGTTTTGCGTGGCAGGGCCGTAGGGCATCTCAAAGGCCAGTTCGGGGGCATCAGGGTCAGGCGGGCGCAAAGCCAGCGGCGGCCTGGCGGGTTTGCCGTCTTTGCCGGCGGGCTGTGCCGCTGCCAGGGCTTGCGCTTCAGCCATTTGGGCGCGCGGTCGGCCGGCCAGCGTGATGAGCGCCACATTGCAACGCCCCGCCGCTATCGCCGCCGCAGCGTGCGCCACGTGCAGGATGGGTGCCGAGCCGCCGCATTCGGTGGAGTCCAGATGGCGCAGGTTCAAGCCCAGGTATTCGGCCACGGTGGCGGTGCCCAGGCCCGGCGCGTCGCCCGCGCAGAAATAGCCGTCAATGTCGTTTTTGCTCAGG
Organism: Rhodoferax sp.; assembly: GCA_031365665.1. GTDB lineage: Bacteria > Pseudomonadota > Gammaproteobacteria > Burkholderiales > Burkholderiaceae_C > JANYCG01. Next base: position 2,543 of record JANLYO010000010.1, read on the forward strand.
CCGGCGTCTGCCAGCGCACCTTTGGCCACGTCGGCATGCAGGCGCAGCACAGATTGCTTGTCGGCCTTGCGGGTGGGGTGTTCGTAGGCGCCGACGATGCAGGCCCTTCCATTCAGTCCAGCGTTCAGGCTCATGGGCAGGTTCTCAATTCGGGTTTTTGTTCAAGATCAGGTCAGCGGCTTTTTCGCCAACCATCACAGACGCGGCATTGGTGTTGCCGCTGGGAATGGTGGGCATGATGGACGCGTCGGCCACGCGCAAACCGGCGATGCCATATACGCGCAACTGCGGATCTACCACTGAATGCGGGCCAACACCCATGGCACAGGTGCCGACTGGGTGGTGAGTGATGCCACCCAACTCGCGGATCGAGGCGTCCAGTTGTTCGTCTGTCTGGTTTGCTGTACCGGGAATGGTTTCACTGGCGATCAGGTCGGCAATTGGCTTTTGCGCGTAAATGCGCCGCGCGGCGCGCACGGCTTCGCGCATGGTGGCCAGGTCGCGTTCGTCACTGAACAGGTTCAACGCGATACGGGGGGCGTCAGCCGCATTGGCAGACTTCAGACTCACACGGCCCCTGCTGGCCTGGTGCAACAGGCACACTGTGATGTAAAAGCTGTGCGCCTTGGGTTTAACGATGCCGGGGAACCACAAGCCTGCGTCCAGCCGCACCGGGTTGCACAACAACTGCACGTCGGGGCGGTCAAGTTCAGGACGGGTTTTCAGCAGCACCGTGCCACTGGTGATCTGTGTGGCAAACGGCCCGCTGCCCAACAGCGCCCATCGCAGCGCCGACAGCGCCGCCTTGTCAAACCGAAGCTGGTTGATGTAGGTGACTGGCGCATTGGCCAGGTACTGCAGCATCATGCGCGGATGCTCGATCAGGTTTGCGCCCACACCGGGCATGTCCGCGTGGACGCGGATGCCCAACTCATTCAGATCGGCGGCTGGGCCAATGCCCGAAAGCATCAGCATCTGCGGTGAACCGTAGGCGCCGCCACACAAAATGACCTCGCGCCGCGCCGAGATCAACTGCGCCGTGCTCCGCCCCCGCCGTAACAATTCGACGCCCGTGGCGCGGGTGCCGTCCATGCCAGCTTCCACAACCACCCGCTGCACCTGCGCCTGCGTGATGACAGTCAAATTCGCCCGATGCCGAACAGGGCGCAAATACGCCGTGGCGGTGCTGGAGCGACGGCCTCTGGCGTCGATGGCCACGTCACCGGCGGCGTAACCTTCCAGGCTTTCACCGTCGTAGTCGGGGTTGTCGGCATGGCCGGCGGCAATGGCTGATTGGCGCAACGGCTCCGCGAGCAAATGCCGGTTCTGGATCGGGTTGACTTGCAAGGGGCCAGCGCCCCCATGAAAGCGCCCAGCCCCGCGCCAGTTTGATTCACTTCTGCGGAAGTAGGGCAATACGTCGTCGTAGCCCCAACCGCTGCAACCCATGTCCCGCCACTCGTCAAAGTCAGCCCTGTGCCCGCGGATATGGAACATGCCGTTGATCGAAGACGAACCGCCGAGCAACTTGCCACGGGGGATCGGCACGCGCCGGCCATGAAGTTGCGGCTCCGGCTCGCTGATGTAGCCCCAGGTCAGCTCGGGCCGTTGCAGCGCCTTCATGAAACCCACCGGCATATCGACCCAGGCCCGCGTGACCGGGTGCAAGGGGTGCCGCGCGTCGCCACCCGCCTCGATCAGGCAGACCGAATGCGCCGGGTTCTCCGAGAGTCGGTTGACCAGCACACAGCCGGCTGAGCCGGCCCCCACCACGATGAAATCAAAGCTTTTCAATCGCTGCAAAATCAGGGTTGCGGCTTGAAACCAGAGGCCTTGATGATCGGCTCCCAGTGGCTCAGCTCATAGCGCAATTGCCGGTCTACCAGCGCCCCTTCGCGGAAATCGGCCAATGCCACAAAGCGGTTGACGATCTGCTCCTTCACCTCAGGGCTGGCCAGCACCGCCTGCAAAGCATTGGCGATGCGGTCTACCTCGGCGCGCGGCACGCCTGCGGGGCCCCACATGCCCATCCAGCCGTCGGTGCCACCGGTGTCAAAACCCTGCTCTTTCATGGTCGGCACATCGGGCATCAAGGGCGAGCGTGCGTTGGCAAAAATGCCAATGGCCACCATCTTACCGTTGCGGATGTGCTGGATGGCGTCGCCCGCCACCATCAGACCGGTCTGGATCTGGCCGCCCAGAATGTCCACCACCAACGGCGCGTTGCCGCGGTAGGGCACGACCTGCATGTCAAGCCCGGCGAGCTTGCCAAACTGCAAGCCGTTGAAGTGCGTGTCGCCGCCAGCGCCGGCCGTGCCGTAGTTGGCCTTGCCCGGGTTGGCCTTGGCCCAAGCCACGTAGTCTTTGGCGCTTTTCACGCCAATGCTGCTGCCGACCACCATGGTCATGGGGTAACTGATGATCTGCCCAATGGAGGTGAAGTCCGTGGTCATGTCATAGCCCAGCACCGACACCGGGTAAGTGAGGTGCTGGAAGGTGAAGGTGGCGTTGGGCGCGATCATGTAGGTGTTGCTGGTTGGGCTGGAAGCCTTGACCGCCTGCGCCGCCAGGCGCCCGCCCACGCCAGGGCGGTTTTCGACAATGATGTTTTGCCCAAGCCTGTCGCGCAGGCGCTCGGCCATCATCCGGGCCAAGTTGTCAGACAGGCCGCCCGGCGGAAAGCCCACCAGAATCTTGATGACAGGTTTGTCCTGCGCCAGGGCGGGCAGGGCCGCGCCCAGTGAAATTGCGGCAAGCGCAGCTAGCACCGGTTTAAGCAGTGTAAAAAGAGTTCGACGGTTCATGGCATGGTCTCCAGGTTGTAAGAGGTGGGTGGCGAATCGGTGAATCAAGGCGCAAGGATTAAGGCGCAAGCATCAAGGTGCGAGTACTACCAGCGCATCGAGCGCCACTACTGGCAGGGCACTGCCCTCGGCGTAAGCGATCAGCGGGTTGATGTCAATTTCCAGAATCGATGGGTTGGCCAGCATTTGCTGTCCGAGCAGGTGCACTACGCGGGCCACGGCGGCCAAATCCACGGGCTTGGCGCCGCGCAGGCCACGCAACACCGACGCCGCCTTGAGCTGGTTCAATTCGGCCACGATGGCTTCTTCAGACAGGTCAGCGGGAATCAGGCGCACGTCTTTCAACGCTTCGATCCAAATGCCGCCCAAACCGACCAGCAGCACCGCGCCCCAGTCGGGGTCGCGTTTGGCGCCAATCACGAGTTCCAGCCCCGGCGCCCCCATGGCTTCAACCAGCACGCCGTCAAGCTGCAAGTCGGGGCGGTGGCGTGCGATATTGGCGTGCAGCGTATGCCAGCCCGCACGCAGGGCGGCTTCGTCTTTCAGGTTGACGATCACGCCGCCAGCGTCGCTCTTGTGCGGCAGTTCGCTCGCCTGCGCTTTCAGCACGACCGGGTAGGCAATGCGCTGCGCCATCTGCACCGCCTCGTCGGCCGAGGTGGCCAGCGCGCCCTGCGGCACCGCAATGCCGAGTTGCTGGAGCCAGGCCTTGCCCTGAAATTCAGGGTACACGCCGGTCCTGGGCTTGGGGCCAGACAAGCCAACTGCCACGGGCTGCAGGGCCTGCGCGCCTGAGCTGCGCGCCGAAGCGTCAGCGCCACGCGCGACGACATGCCGCACGGCCCTTAAAGCGCGGTCGGCCGAACGGAACATGGGCACGCCGCTGGCGCGGATCGCCTCGACAAAAAAAGCCTCCATCGGCCCGTCGTCGCCAGTGATCACCAGGATGGCTGGTTTGTTGGCAGTGGCCAGCGCCGGCAGGATGTGGTCGGCCTTGTCACGTTGCGCCATGCTGGGGCCAGCCGGAATGGCCAGCACCAGGCTGCCAATGCCGTCGTCTGACAGCATCGTGCTCAAAATCTCGCCGACCAGGCCGGGCTGGCGCACGCCAATGGTGGTGTAGTCCAGCGGGTTCTCGGCCACCGCAAAGGCCGGCAGCTTTTCTTTCAGTGCCTGGGTGGTGGCCGCAGACAGGGGCGGCACCGGCATGCCAATGCTGTCGGCAAAATCCAACGCCAGGTTTTTCATCGCACCCGAGCCTGTCATGAAGGCCACGCCACCGGCGGGTGGCTGGGGGTGCCGCAACAAGATGACGGTGGCGTCAAAAAGTTCGTCCAGCGTGTCCACCACGGTGACCCCGGCATGGCGCAGCTGCACCAGCGCCACGGCATGGTCACCGGCCAGCGCGCCGGTGTGCGACTGCGCAGCGGCACGGGCCCGCTCGCTTTTGCCCGGCATCAGCATCACGACGGGTTTGCCGGCTGCCTTCGCCGCGCGGGCGAGCGTCAAAAAGTTTTGCGGGTTGCGGATTTGCTCGGCGTACACCGCTACAACGCCAATCCAGGCGTCGCCAACGTAATGTGCCAACACGTCTTCCACGCGCACGCCGGCTTCGTTGCCGGTAGAAAACACGCAGTTCAAAGACAGGCCGCGCCCGGCGAAGGCATCGCGCAGCGTGGCAGCCATGAAACCGCTTTGTGCCACGACGCCGATGCCCGGGCTTTGTGGCCGGGCGCTAAGCATCGGCGCTGACAGAGGCTCAAATGTCACCGGCACACCGGCGGCAAAGTTGGTGAAACCCATGCAGTTGGGGCCAATCAGGCGAATGCCGCTTTGTGCCGCCACCTGCGTCAGCGCCGCCTGCTTGGCAATACCTTCGTCGCCGCTTTCCGCATAACCAGAAGCAAACAGCACCGCCGCCCGGGTGCCCAGCCGGCCCAATTTTTCAATAGCCTCAAGCACGCCGGCTTCGGGGATGGCCAGCACGGCCAGGTCAATGCTCTGCGGCAGCGCGTCAACTGTGACCACGCAGGGCCGCCCGTTGATGTCCGTGCTGCCACGGCTGACCAGGTGGATCGCGCCCTGGTAAGCAAACCGCTCCAGATTGGCCAGAACAAAGCCCCCAAAGGAGCGCGGGTCGGACGAGGCCCCGACGATGGCAATGGAACGCGGGTTGAGGATGTGTTGCATCACGATGGCAGGGGTCGGCAATAGCCTGGACAGTGTTGGTTTGAAATTTTCAAAATAATTTTTCTAAAAATTATTTACTAAAAATAATTGATTTTAAGTCTCGTATTTATTCTATTTTTAGCTATAAATAAATGACTGTTTTTTAAATTTTATTGATCATTTATTTATTTAAAATGAAATAGAACTAGCATTTCAATCAAAATCTACGACAAGTGAAAGCGTGCAGCCAAGCCTATTCTGCCATTAAATTATTCATAAATCTATTTGTGGCATACAAATTTTAAGTTAAAGTACACCACAACGCAGATTTGACATTTTTATTGCCCCTCGCCATGCCCGCCTCCACCCTCGCCCAAGTGCCCATCGCACCCGAACCGCGCCCCCGCGATGGCCATTCAGGTCATTCAAGTCGTATGGGCCGGGGTTCGGGCATCCTCGCCTCGTTGCTGGAAGACATCGAAAGCGGCAAGTTGCCACCCGGCACACCGCTGGACGAACGCGCCCTGGCCGCGCGTTTTGAGGTGTCGCGCACGCCGGTGCGCGAGGCATTGCAGCAACTGGTGGCGCGCGAACTGGTGGTCATCACGCCGCGCCAGGGCGCCATGGTGGCGCGCATGTCCATCAGCAAGATTCGCGGCCTGATGGAACTGCTGGGCGAGCTGGAGTCTTTCGCCGCCCGCCTGGCCGCGCGCCGTGTGGATGACGCCACGCGCGAGCGCCTGCAATACACCATGTCGCGCTGCGAAGAAGCTGCCCAAAGTGGCGCCGCTGCCGAATACGCCCTTGCCAACAGCATGTTCCACGAAGCGATCTTCAAAGGCAGCCGCAACGAGTACCTGGCCGCCCAGTTGCGCCAGGCACACCGGCTGATCCAGCGCTACCGCGTGCGCGATTTCCAGACGCCCGCGCAGATCCGAAAATCACTCGACGACCACGTGGCCATTACCCGGGCCATCAACGAAGGCGACGAAGAAGCCGCCGCGCGGGCCATGCTGGTACACGTGCCGGCGGGCTCCAGCGGCTTTTCAGAGTTTCTCGCCACGGTGCCCGCCAGCTTTTTTGAAGCCGAAGCCGCATGACCCCGTTCGCACCCGGCAAACGCTCGCTGCACGTCGCTGGCCTCGGCCACGGCCACACGCCCATCCCCATGGGCGCCCGCGTCGGCAATTTGCTGTGCTCCTCCGGCATCAATGGCATGGATGCCGCCACCGGCAAACTGCCTGAAGACCCGCTGGCCCAGGTCAAACACGCCTTCGCCAACCTGCAAAGCCTGCTGGCGGCAGGCGGGGCGGCCCTGGCTGACGTGGTCAAGCTGACGGTCTACCTCAAGGACGGCCCGCATCAAAAGGCCGTGCGCGAAGCCATCAATGTGGAATGGGTCGCCTGCTTCCCCGACGCAGACGACCGCCCGGCCCGCCACATCCTCATTTACGACTTGCAGAATGGCATGGTTTTGCAGCTGGAAGTCATTGCCGTATTGAAAGGGGCTTGAAATGGCTTTGACCCGCGAAGAAAACGAGCTGCTGACCCGCGTTGACAACGGCGCACCCATGGGCGAAATGCTGCGCCAGCACCACTGGTTTCCGGTGGTGCCCAGCAGTGTGCTGGTGGCCGATGGCGCCCCGACCCGCATCCGCCTGACCGGCAAAAACTTTGTCGCCTTTCGCGCCACCGACGGCAGCGTGGGTGTGCTCGACGAGCAGTGCGTGCACCGCAAGGCCTCGCTCGCGCTGGCCCGCAATGAAGACAACGGCCTGCGCTGCATTTTTCACGGCTGGAAGTACAACGTGAAAGGCGAGGTGGTCGATGCGCCCAACCACCCGGGCGACCAGGCCACGTTCTGCAAAAACCTGCGCATCAACCGCTACACGGCGGTGGACCGCGGCGGCATTGTCTGGGCCTGGTTTGGCAAGGGCGACACACCACCGCCCTTCCCGGCCCTGCCCTTTGTGGACCTGCCCGCCAGCCAGCGCAGCGTGACCAGCGCCGAGGTGCCCACCAACTGGGTGCAGGCGGTGGAGGCGTCGATGGACTCCTCGCATGTCGGCGTGTTGCACGAGTCCACCACCCAGATCACCGCCGGTAGCGGCAACCAGCGCCAACTGATGACCCAGGCGCTCGCCCCGCGCCTTGAATTCGAAGAGCAGCCCTATGGCTACCGCTACGCCGCATTGCGCGCAGTGACCGACGACCAGGTGTATGCCCGTGTCAACAACTTCGTGATGCCCTGGTACGGCATCATCTGCGCGCCTGACGCCAACGGCCCGGCCACGGTGTTTTTCTCGACGCCGGTCGACGACGTGACGCACCGCGCCTGGTTCGTGCATTTCAACATGGTGCGCCCGCTGGGCATGACCATCATGTCGGCCACGCCCGATGTCTGGAACTTCCCGCCCCTGCCGCCGGGTGACGCTGCCACAAACTGGGGCCAGAACCGCGACCTGATGAAACGCGGCCACGCTACCGGCTTCCCGCAGCACTTGGGCACCGAAGACTTTGCCATGTTCATCAGCCAGGGGCCTATCCACGACCGCACTGAAGAGCAACTGTGCCCGGCCGATGGCGCGGTGATCCGCGTGCGGCGCCTGCTGCTCAAGGCGGCCAAAGACTACGCCAACGCGCCCACACCGCTGCCCGCGAACCATGGCAAACTGGATTACGCCAATATCCATTCCGTAGGCAGCGTGCTGCCCAAGGGCGCGGACTGGCGCGAGCTGGGGCGTAAGCCGGTACGCTCCGGCATCGGGGCCTGATCATCCAATCACTACTACTTCTGCAAAGAACCACCATGCCCCTGCGCCGACACCTTTTGCTGGCCGCCAGCGCCACTGTGCTCCTGCCCGTTCAAGCGCAGGCACAGGCCGACAAGCCCGCCATCAAGATCCTGATGGGCCTGCCTCCGGGCGGCGGCACCGATTCGATTGCCCGCTACATCGCCGAACGCCTCCGTGAGCAACTGGGCCAGCCCGTCATCATCGAAAGCAAAGTCGGCGTGGGTGGACGCCTTGCGGCAGACGCATTGATGACCGCAGCGCCCGACGGCCTGACCTACATGATCGCGCCCAATGCCACGCCGACCTTTCAGACCCTGGTGTTCGGCCCCCAGCTCAAGTGGAATATATGGCGCGACTTTGCGCCGGTGGCCGGCCTGGTGAGTTACCCGCTGGGCATGGCCGTCAACGCCGACCTGGGCGTCAACACCGTTCCCGAATTCGTGCGCTGGGCCAAAGCCAATCCGAACAAGGCAAGTTTTGGCACACCGGGCACGGGCGGGCAAAACCATTTCCTGGGGATACAGTTTGCCAAGGTGGCGGGCATAGAACTAACGGTAACCCCTTACCGGGGCACGCCGCCTATGATCACCGACCTGCTCGGTGGCCACGTGTCGGCCGGCATCAGCCTGATGGACGAGTTGATGAAGCACCACAAGAGCGGCAAGCTCAGGGTGCTGGGCATCTTCAGCGACAAACGCTCCGAGTTGATGCCCGAGATTCCCACTTTTGCCGAGCAGGGCTTCAAGGTGTCCTCGGGTGATGGCTGGACGGCCATGTGGGCGCCCGCCAAAACGCCCCAAGCCGAACTGGCCCGCATGCAGGAGGCTCTGCAGAAAGTGCTGGCCCAGCCGGCGGCGCGCGAGTACCTGATGACCAAGCTCTCAGTCATGCCGCACTACCGCGGCGCCGACGACATGGCCCGCCTGCAGCGCGAGGAACTGGCCACCTGGGAGCCCATCATCAAGGCCTCCGGCTTCAAGCCAGAATAGCCTGTGCTGTCTGCCGAAAAAAACCGCGAACTGACCCAGGTGGGTGCAGGCACGCCGATGGGCGACGTCCTGCGCCGCCACTGGCACCCCATTGCCGGTGTGGACGAGCTGGTGCGCACCCCCGTCAAGCCCGTGCGCCTGCTGGGCGAAGACCTGGTGTTGTACCGCGACCTGGGCG
>JANLYO010000019.1:0-27178 GCA_031365665.1 Rhodoferax sp.
ACATTCTCGACGGCGGCGCGGGCGATGACGCCCTTTACGCGGGCGGCGGAACGGACATCATCCGTTTTGGCCGTGGCGACGGCCACGACACCCTCAATCGAGATATGGTTTGGCCATCGTATTACAGAAGTTATTGGGGGCAGACGATTGTCAACCCGGGCGGCGACAACAGTTTGGAGCTTAAAGCCGGCGTAGACCCACAAGATGTGAAGATCACGCGGTCGGGCACCACACTCACGATTTCCATCAAAGGCACGAACGACAGCCTCACGGTGTTGGGCGCATTCTTGGACACGGGTGTGGCACCCGTGGACGTCAACTTCAGCCTGCGGGAAATCCGCTTTGCCGATGGCACGACTTGGGGCCCGCAACAGATGCTGGCGCAAGCCCTGATCGGCGACGACAGCGACGAGCGGCTGGTCGGATTTGGAACCAACGAGATGCTGGACGGCAAGGGCGGCACTGACGTGCTGGACGGTGCAGGCGGCCAAAACACCTATCTTTTCGGGCGGGGCGATGGGGTTGACCGCGTGCTGTTCAGCGACTACGGCGCGCTGGGCACCCTGGCGTTCAAACAAGGCGTGGCCGCTGACGATGTACAAGTACGCCGAGTCGGTAACAGTGCAGTGTTTTCGATCAAAGGAACCGCTGACTCGATCACGTTTGACAACGTCTTCCCGGGTTATTACCAGCCCGGCGCAGCCCTGCAGTACATGGCCGGCGTGAGTTTTGCCGACGGCACCACCTGGACGCCGGCGCAGATCGACCAGATGGCCATGCAAGGCACGGCGGGCGACGACATCATCCGCGATGTGCCTTCGTCCAGCGAGACGACGCTGACGGGTGGAACTGGCAATGACCTGCTGGTTGGCGAGCGCGGCAACACGGTCTATGTGTTCAACCTGGGCGACGGCCATGACACCGTGGACGAAGGCAGCGCCTACAGCTCTAACGACACCCTGCGCTTCGGCCCCGGCATCTCCGCCGCTGATTTGGTGGTGACCGAGCAGGGCAATGACTTGGTGATCAGCATTGCAGGCACCAGCGACCAGGTGACCATCAAAAACCACTCTGCCTACGCCATCGAGAACTTTGAAGTGGGCGGCGTGACTTTGACTTACAACCAGGTGCTGGGCCTGGTGGAATCGGAGGGCACAGAGAACATTTTTGGCACGGCGGGCGATGATGTGCTGGTTGGCACTGGCAAGGCGAGCTTCATTTCCGGCTTCGGCGGCAATGACCAACTATTTGGCAACGATGCCGGGGACGTGCTGGACGGCGGCTTGGGCCAGGACGCTTTGTATGGCGGCAACGGCAACGACCAACTGAACGGTGGCGATGGCGACGACATGCTGGCGGGAGAGGCGGGCGATGATGTGCTGGTCGGCGGTTTGGGCCAAGACGCCTTGTATGGCGGCGTCGGGCATGACCAGCTCGACGGTGGCGCGGGCAATGACGTCTTGTCGGGCGGTGCAGGCCGGGACACCTTAAGCGGCGGCGCAGGTGCCAACACCTATGTGTACAACCGGGGCGACCAGTTGGACACCCTGCTGTTGACGCTCGGCGCGACGGACACGATCACCCTGGGTGCGGGCATTGACCCAAGCCAAGTCACCGTGCAGGTGGGCCAGCAGTCCAACTGGGATGGCACGCAGTTCCTGCGCCAGATGGTGATCGGTTTTGGCGGCAATGACGCCATCAGCTTGAGCGTGGCGGACGATGCCATTTATCTAGGAGGCGCCAGCACCCTGGTCAGTCTGAGTTTTGCAGACGGAACGACTTGGACATTCGCCGACCTGCTCACCCATGTTGACGCTGGCATTGCGGGTGACCAAAACTTCTCCACCACCAGCGACGTGCATGCAGTGGGCAGCCAGGGCGACGACTATATTTCTGTCAGCGGCGCACGCGACGCTTATCTGGAAGGGCGTGACAACAACGACATTTTGCAGGGCTATGGCCCACGCGCGCTGATTGACGGCGGCAACGGCAACGACCGGCTGGTCGCAGGCTTCGCGGGTGGCGCTGTGCTGGCTGGCAATGCGGGTGACGACGTGATTGATACCTCGCTCTCTTCGAGCGAAGCCAACACCATTCTTTTCAATTCTGGCGACGGGCACGACGTTTTGGCTGGCAGCGCTTCTCCCAACGTGCTCAGCCTGGGCGTGGGCATTGATCCTGCGGATGTGCAATTGCAAATTGACGCACAGGGCAATCTGCTCATCGGGTTCTCTGGCCAGCCTGACGACAGCATCCGCATGGTTTGGATTGATCCAGAAACCGGTGTTGCGGCGTTTGGCACTGCGGTTGACAAACTGCAGTTCATTGATGCCAGTGGCCAAGTGCGCTGGTTTGATCTGGTCAGGTCTGACAACCAATTTGAAGCGCCAAGGCTTGTGGAAAACACCGGCACGTCGCAAATCTACGGCGGCGAAGCGGCCATGGCCTACGCACAGACCGGCAACCTCAAAGGGGCTGTATTCGTAGCCGCCAACACTGATCCGACTGCAAACAAGATCCTGTTTGGAACCCCGAACGCAGACACCCTGGGGGGCGGCAGCGGCAACGACATCGTGATGGCCGCGGGCGCAGACGACCTGCTGCAGGGCGCAGCAGGCAACGACGTGCTGGTGGGCGGCGCGGGCAATGATGTGCTGGACGCCGGTGTAGGCAATGACAAATCGTATGGCGGCGCAGGCAGTGACACCTACTTGTACGCCCGGGGCAATGGATCACTTTACATTGAAGATGGCCAATTTTTCGATGGCGGCGAGGGCGGCATCGGCGCTTATGGCGGTTATGGCGGTGACATCAACCAGTTGGTTTTTGGGGAAGGTGTTACTTTTGAAGATTTGACCTTCTCGCAGGTCGGCGGCAATCTCAAAGTGGTGGTCGGCGGCGAAGGCGGGAATACTGGCGACGCAATCAACTTGGCAGGCTTCGACACCTCCCTGGCCAGCAGCAACCGCTCCATCCAGCAGTTCGTTTTCCAGAACGGGCAGACGGTGGGACTGGGAGGGCTCTTTGGCGAGGGTTCCAGCAGTTATTTGGTGAATGAAGGTGACGGCTCAGGTGATCTGCTTGGAACGAATTTACGCGACGAGCTGCGCGGCGACGCCGGCGGCAACCTGCTGGATGGCGGCGCTGGAGACGACCGCCTGGTCGGCGGCTCGGGCAGCGATGCCTACGTGTTTCGTGCCGGCTCGGGCCATGACACGATTGTGGACTCGGCGCGGGATCTCAACACGGTCGTGTTCGACACCCTGGAGTTGTCAGCGGGGTCACTCTGGCTGCAGGTACAAGGCGGCGTCAGTGTTGTGCACTTCGGCAACGGCAGCATCACCCTGGAGGGTTGGGACGGGCTGGACCCGGCGACGGCGCCGGTCGCCAACTTCATTTTTGCCGACGGCAGCGAGTTGTCCATCGCACAGCTGTGGGATCGGCCGCGTGGCATGGTGGGCACGCCACAGGCTGATGTGCTGATCGGCACCAGCAATGACGACTGGATCGAAGGCTTGGAGGGCGACGATGTCATGCGTGGGGGTGGTGGCGCCGACACCTATGTGATCGGGCTGGATTCCGGGGCGGACACGATCACCGACGCCTCCGTCCTCGGCCAGGAAAACACCCTGATCCTTGACAACGGCATGGTGTCGCAGGACTTGCGCCTGACCGTGAATGCAGACCGCCAGATGGTGCTGGTGCTGGGCGGTGGCAACCAGGTGACGCTGACCGATGTCAAAGTCGAAGTGTCGCTGGCGACCCATTCGATTGATTTCTTCAACTTCGACGACGGCTCGACCTTGAGTTACGAGGACTTGTTGCTGCGCGGCTTTGAGATCCTCGGCACTGACCAGGGTGAACGCCTCTTGGGCACCAGCCTGCATGACGAAATCCTGGCAGGCGCGGGCGACGACCTGATCTCGGCGACGGGCGGCAGCGACCACATGGTCGGCGGTGCCGGCAATGACAGCTTCGAATACCGCTTAGGTGATGGCGCGGTGCGGATCGACGATGTGGCGGACGCAACGGGCGGCAACGTCATTCGTTTTGGGGAAGGCATCACGCCCGACCTGATCGAACGCAAACTGCGCTTCACGGTAGACCCAGTGGACTCCGCCAACAACCGCTTCCAGATTGCTTTTGACGAAAACGACAGCCTGAGCCTGCTGGGCTTCAACCCGGATGCGCCAGAAACCGGCGCCCATGCGGTCGAGTTCTTCGAATTCGCCGACGGCACCGTGTTGTCCTGGTCGGAAATGCTGGACAAAGTGTTTGTGGTTGAGGGCGACGCGTTGGCTGACGTGTTGACCGGCACCACCCACAGCGACCGCCTTTACGGGTACGGCGATAGCGATGTGTTGTCGGCCGGGGCGGGTGACGACGTCGTCACCGGCGGCGCTGGCAACGACACCCTGGAAGGCGGCGCTGGCGCAGACAACTACGTCTTCCATGTGGGGGATGGCAACGATTCCCTGTACGACGCGAGCTCCCAAGGCAACACACTGAGCTTTGGCGAATTCGTCACGGCGGAGTCCATCACGGTCACGCGCGATGGCCTCAATTTTGTGGTGCATTACGGCGATTTGGGCGACTCCGTGGTCATCGTCTCGGAGGATGGCATCAATCCTCCTACCCACGTCATCGACAACATCGCGCTGGAAGACGGCAGCTTGATTCCGTTTGCCAGCTTCATCAACCAGCTGCCCGAAGTCGGTGACTTGTTGACGGATCAGGCGGCCCAGGTCGGCTCGGCCCTTGCCTTTGAAATTTCCGCGACGGCATTCATTGACCCGGACGGCACACCCCTGTCGTACGAGGCGGTATTGGAAAGCGGCGACGCCTTGCCCGGCTGGTTGGTGTTCAACCGCGAAACGCGCAGCTTCAACGGCACGCCGCCCAGCGGCGCGCAAGGGACGTACAAGCTTACGGTGTACGCGATAGACGCGAGCGGCGCGGCGATTCCGCAGACCTTCCACCTGGTGGTGGCGCCGCCGCCCAATTTGGCACCTGTCGCCTTGAACGATGCAGGAAACGTTATAGAGGACGTCACCTTGACGGCCACCGGCAATGTGCTGGCGAATGACACCGATGCGGATCTTGCCGATGCCCTGCATGTCTCCAGCACCACAGGCGTTTTGCATGGCGCTTACGGCGATTTGACACTGGCGGCAGATGGCAGCTACAGCTACGCGCTGAACAACAGCGCTGCCAGCGTCCAATCCCTGGGTCGCAATGCCGTTGTCACCGACAGCTTTGCCTACACCACCCAGGACAACGGCAACTTGCCCTTGAGCGCCACTGCCACTTTGACCATCACCATTACGGGCAGCAACGACGGCCCGCAGGCCGCAGCGGACAGCGCCACCGTCGCTGAAGACGGCACGGCAACGGGTTCAGGCAACGTGTTGTACAACGACAGTGACGTTGATGTCGGCGACACGCTGACGATCCAGACCCCTGGAATATTGACCGGTGCCTACGGCAACCTGACTCTGGCGGCCAATGGCGAGTACAGCTATGCCCTGAACAATGGGGCTGCCAATGTGCAGAGCCTGCGCAGCGGCCAGCAGGTCACGGATAGCTTCACCTATGCCGCCACTGATGGCCTGGACGGCGCGGCCAGCGCCTTGACGATCACGGTCACAGGTGCCAACGATGGCCCGACGGCTGTGGCCGATAGTGCGGCGGTCAAGGAAGACCTCACCTTGACCGCTACTGGCAACGTGCTGGCCAACGACAGCGACCCCGATGTGGGTGACACCTTACAGGTCTCCAGCGCCACCGGCCTGCTGCACGGCACCTATGGCGATTTGACGCTCAATGCCAACGGCAGTTACAGCTACGCCTTGAACAATACGGCGACCAACGTCCAGGCCCTGGGCCGCAACGCCACGGTCATTGACACCTTCAGCTACACCGCACAGGACGACGGCAACATCCCCTTGAGCGCCAGCAGCGCTTTGACAATCAGCGTCGCGGGCAGCAACGATGGCCCCCAGGCCAATGCCGATGCCGCCACGGTGGTCGAAGACGGCGCGGTGGTGGCCACTGGCAACGTGCTGGCCAACGACAGCGACGTGGACGTAGGCGACAACCTGTCGGTGGTGGCACCGGGCGTCTTTGCCGGCACCTACGGCGTCTTGACCCTGGCCGCCAACGGCCAGTACAGCTACGCGCTGAACAATGGCGCCGCCAACGTGCAAAGCCTGCGAAGTGGCCAGCAGGTCACCGACAGTTTCGCCTATGCTGCCTCAGACGGCTTGGCCAGTGCGGCAAGCACCTTGACGGTCACCGTCACCGGCGCCAACGACGGCCCCACGGCGCTGGCCGATAGCGCTGCCGCCAGAGAAGACCTGACCTTGACCACCACCGGCAATGTGCTGGCGAACGACACTGACCCCGATGTGGGTGACACCTTACAGGTCTCCAGCGCCACCGGCCTGCTGCACGGCGCTTACGGTGACTTGACCCTCAACAGCAACGGCAGTTACAGCTACGCCTTGAACAATACGGCGACCAACGTCCAGGCCCTGGGCCGCAACGCCGTCGTCACCGACAGCTTCGCCTATACCGCCCAGGACAATGGCACGGCGCCCTTGAGCGCCAATGCCGTCCTGACCGTCTCGGTCAATGGCAGCAATGACGGGCCCAAGGCCAATGCTGACGTGGCGTCGGTCACCAAAGACAGCGTCTTATCCGCCTCGGGCAATGTGCTGACCAACGACACCGATGTGGACGCCGGGGATCTGTTGACAGTGGCGGCACTCGGCGTTTTGCACGGCATCTATGGTGACCTCACCCTGGCCGCCAACGGCAGTTACAGCTACAGCCTGAACAATGCCGCCGCCAATGTGCAAGCCCTGTTGGCGGGTATGTTGGCCACCGACACCTTCGCCTACGCGGCGTCGGATGGTTTGGCAACCTCGGCCAGCACCGTGACGGTGACCGTGGTGGGCAGCGGCGGTGCAACCAACCACGCACCCGTCTCCCTGGCAGACCTGGCGGCGGTCAAAGAAGACACCACCTTGACCACGACCGGCAACGTCCTGTCCAATGACACGGATGTGGATGTCGGCACGGTGCTGAGCGTGGCCAATCCAGGCACCTTGACGGGCCTCTACGGCACTCTGGTGCTGGCCAGCAATGGTAGCTATACCTACACCTTGAACAATGCCTCGGCCAACGTGCAAAAGCTTGGGCAGGGCCAGACCGTCACGGATGTCTTCAGTTACACCGCCCGGGACAATGGCGTGGGCAATTTGACCAGTGTGTCAGCCTTAACCGTGTCCATCACCGGCACCAACGATGCGCCGGTGCTCACAACCGCCCTGGCGACCCAGTCCGGCCGGGAGAAGCAGGCCTTTGCCTACACCGTGCCCGCAGGCACCTTCACCGACATCGACAACGGCGACGTCTTGGCCTACAGCGCCAAACTGGTCGACCCCAACGGCAACCTGGTGGCCTTGCCCGCCTGGCTGAGTTTCAACGCCGCCACCCGAACCTTCAGTGGCACGCCGGGCTACACAGCTGGTGGCAGTTTTGACCTGCAGGTGACCGCCACCGATTTGGCGGGCGCCACAGTGATGGGCCGCTTCACGGTCAATATCAGTGATGAATTCGCCGGAACCGGGGCGAGCATCACGGTCGTGGCTGGTGGCGTGCTGGACGCCGTGCTCAACGGCACCAGCTTGAATGAAACGATCACCGGCAACAGCGGCAACGACCTCTTGTTCGGCGGCGCTGGTGACGACATGTTGACCGGCGGAACGGGCACTGACTCGTTGTACGGCGAAGGCGGCAACGACACCTTCAAGTTCAGCACGGACGCGCTGTGGGCGGCAGGGACACAGGTGATCATGTCTGGCAGTCCGGGTGTATCGGGAAGCAACCTTGTCGTCAGCATTGGCGGAAAGAACCGCAGCTTCGACCTCTACGATGGCGGCGCAGGCTCCGATGCCTTGCTCGGAACGACGGGCGCAGACGCGATCGTGTTGGATGCCGGCGGCACCGAACCGCGTCTTAAAAACATCGAAATCATCGACGTGGGACTGGGGGATGACGTCGTCGATCTGGCCAGCGACACTTTTGCTTATGGCAATGTGGTCGTTTATGGCGGCGATGGCAACGATGTGATCTGGACCTCGTCCGGCAATGACACGCTGAACGGTGGAATCGGCAATGACATCCTTGACGGCGGCCTGGGCGTGGACGCCATGACCGGCGGTGCCGGCAACGACACCTATTGCGTCGACAACCTTGCTGACACCACCCTGGAAAACCTGAACGAAGGCACCGATCTGGTCTATGCCACCGCGACCCATACCCTCGGCGCCAACGTCGAGAACCTGACTTTGCTTGGCACCGCCAACCTCAAAGGCACCGGCAACGACCTGGCCAACGTCATCACTGGCAACAGCGGTTTCAACACCTTGTCCGGCCTGGGTGGCAACGACACCTTGGTTGGCCTGGCCGGCAACGACATCCTGGATGGTGGCCTGGGCAACGACAGCATGACCGGCGGCGACGGCAACGATACCTATGTCATCGACAGCAGCCTCGACCAGGCCATTGAAGCCCTGCTGGGCGGAACCGACTTGGCCCAGTCGTCCATCGCCTTTGTGCTGCCCCAGTACATCGAAAACCTCCAACTCCTGGGCACGGCGGCCACCGGCAGCGGCAATGCAACGGCCAATGTGTTGGCAGGCAACGCGGCCACCAACAGCCTCTTGGGCCTGGCGGGCAGCGACGCCTTGTTCGGCGGCGCGGGCGCAGACACGCTGGACGGCGGGGCAGACAACGACCTGCTGGCAGGTGGCACGGGCGCTGACACCTTGAAGACCGGCACCGGCAACAACACCATCGCCTTCAACCGGGGCGATGGCGCCGACACCGTCATCACCAGCAGCGGCGCGGTCAATACTCTGTCCCTGGGCAAAGGCATCACCTACGCCAGCCTGGTACTGAGGAAGACCGGCAACGACCTGATCCTGGACGCCGGGGCCAGCGACATGGTGACCTTCAAGGACTGGTACCTGAGCAGCGCCAACCGCAACACCACCACGGTGCAGTTCGTCAAGGAAGGCACGGCGGATTACAACCCGGCGTCAACCGACAAGACTTTGAACAAGAAAGTGGAGACCTTCAACTTCATCACCATGGTCAACGCCGCCGATGCGGCGCGCAATGCCTTGCCAGCGGCCCAGCAGCCCCTGAGCACCTGGGCCTTAAGCAATGGCCTCTTGACGGCTTACCTCAGTTCCAGCGACACCCTGGCCCTGGGCGGCGACCTGGCGTATGGGTATTCGCAGAGCGGCAGCCATGTGGGCATCGGCCTGATGGCGGCCCAGACCACCCTGGGTGCCAGCTTTGGCGTATCGGCCCAGTCCCTGCAACGGCCTTTGGTCAGCGCGCCTGCGGTTGACCTGATGCTTGGAGTCTGAGATGGGCACCGCAGCAGCCTCTCCCAGCGCAGCGCTGGAGGCGGACTTTCGCTCAATGGAGGACATCGAGCGGGAGGCCCCCAGCGGCGTCATCCGCGCAACGTTTTGGTTGGTAGCGGCCCTGTGCGCTGTCCTCCTGCTTTGGGCCAGCGTCGGAAAACTGGACATCATCGCCACGGCTGAGGGGCGTCTGATTCCGCAAAGTTTTGTCAAAATCGTGCAGCCCGCCGATGGCGGTGTGGTCAAGGACATCCTGGTCAAGGAGGGTCAACGGGTGCAAGCCGGGCAGGTGCTGCTGCGTATGGACGCGCAACTCTCCAGTGTGGACGAAAAAGCGCTCGCGGCGGAACTGGCCAACAAATCCCTGCAATTGCGCCGCATTGATGCCGAGCTGGCGGGCGCAGCGCTGGTGATCAGGCCCGGTGAGCCGCTTGATCTGTTCGCCCAGATCAGTGCCCAGTATCAGGCACACCGCCAAAACTACCTCGATACCGTCAACCAGGAGCAGCAGGTGCTGCAAAAGACCCGGCATGAACTGGCATCGGCGGCCGAAGTGCTCAAGAAGTTGCAGCAAAGTGTGCCCATGCTGAAACATCAAGCCCAGTCTTACGCCGACCTGGGCAAAGAGGGTTATGCATCGGGTTTGATGGTGCAGGACAAACAGCGTGACTACCAGGAACGGGCGCAAGACCTCAAAGCCCAGGAATCCACCGTGGACAGCCTCACATCTGCCGTCAACCAGTCGCAGACCAAACTGGCGCAAATCCGCTCCAACTACACCAGTGGTTTGCACAACGAACGGGTGGATGCCCAAAGCCAGCTACAAAAGGTGCAGCAAGAATGGGGCAAACAGCAGCACAAGGCCGGTTTGCTGGAGCTTCGGGCGCCGCAAGCCGGGTTTGTAAAAGACCTGGCTACCCACACCCAGGGAGCGGTGATTGCGCCGGGCACCATTGTGCTGACGCTCGTCCCGGAAAACGAACCCCTGGTCGCTGAGGTATTGATCAAGAACGATGACATCGGCTTCGTTCACCCGGGGCAGAAAGTGCGGGTCAAATTGGTGGCCTACCCGTTCCAGAAATACGGGATGCTGGACGGCGAAGTCATCCATTTGGGGGCAGACGCCCAAGACCAGGCAACGCCCGCCACCAAAGACGGCACTGCCATCGGCAAAGCCGCCGCTAGCCTGAACTACAAAGCCATGGTGCAACTGAACCAACAGGTGTTGACGGCGCAGGGCAACGCCCTCAAGCTGGTGCCCGGCATGCAGGCGGTGGCTGAAATCAACCAAGGCCAACGCACTGTCATGGAGTACCTGTTATCCCCCGTGCAAAAGGCTTTCCACGAAAGCGCCCGTGAGAGATGAGAAAACAGGTTCAATACACCGGCTCAAACTTCCGTATCGCAGCGCGCACCTCGGCGGTCATCTTGAAACCGTCGCCAAATTGGGCCGCCAGTTCATCGGCACGTTTCTCGAAAGCAGGGATGCCCATGCCGTAAATGAACTGCATCGCGCCACCGGCCCAGGCCGGAAAGCCGATGCCGAAAATGCTGCCGATGTTGGCGTCGTGCACGCTGGTCAACACGCCCTCGGCCAGGCAACGCGCGGTTTCCACGGACTGGCGGAACAGGATGCGGTCTTTCAAGTCGGTGATGTTCCAAGGCGCGCCGGGTTTCTCAAACTGCGCCGCCAGGCCGGGCCACAGCGTCTTTTTGGCACCGGCTTTGGCCTCGTCTTTCGAGGGGTAATCGTAAAAACCGCCACCGCCCGCGCGGCCAGGGCGCTTGAGTTCTTTGACCATTTTTTCGACCAGCAACTGGCCGGACGTCGGCACATAAGGCTTGCCCTCGGCCTCGAAGTCTTTGCGGGTTTGGTCCATCACATGAACGCTCAAGGAGAGCGAGGTCTCATCGATCACCGCCAGCGGCCCCACCGGCATGCCGCATTGCACGCCGGCGTTTTCAATTGCCGGTGCGGGGATGCCCTCGCTCAACATCGCTACGCCTTCCATCACGAAGGTGCCAAACACGCGGCTTGTGAAAAAACCGCGCGAGTCGTTCACCACAATCGGGATCTTGCCGATCGCTTGCACGTAGTCAAAGGCGCGGGCCACCGTTTCGTCGTCGGTCTGTTTGCCACGGATGATCTCCACCAGCTTCATCTTGTCCACCGGGCTGAAGAAGTGGATGCCGATGAATTTCTCTGCCTTGGCCGAGGCCTTGGCCAGGCCGCTGATGGGCAGCGTGGAGGTGTTGGACGCGAAGAAGCCGCCGCTGGCGAGCATCGGCTCGGCCTCTTGGGTCACGGTCGCTTTCAAGTCGCGGTTTTCAAACACGGCTTCGATGATCAAGTCGCAGCCTTGCAAATCGGCGGCGGCATCGGTGGCTTTGATGCGCTTGAGCAGTTCGGCCTGGTCGTGCGGGCCCATGCGGCCCTTGGCGACGCGGGCGTCTGTCAATTTTTTGGAATAGGCCTTACCGAACTCGGCTTTCTCCAGGCTCACATCTTTGAGCACGGTGCTGATGCCTTTGCTCGCCTGCGACCAGGCGATGCCCGCGCCCATCATGCCGGCGCCCAAAATGCCGATTTTTGCAGGCTTGTATTTGGGCACGTCTTTGGGGCGGCTTTGGCCGCTCTTGATCGCGTTCATGTTGAAAAAGGTGGTGATCATGGCGCGCGCGTTGCGGCCTACAAACAGCTCGGCCAAATAACGCGACTCGATGCGCAGCGCGGTGTCGAAGTCGACCTTGAGCCCGTCCACCATGCAGTTCATGATGGCTTGCGGGGCTGGGTAGAGGCCGCGTGTTTTCTGCTTGAGCATGGCCGGCGCCACGGAAAGCATGGCGGCGATTTTGGGGTTGGACGGCGTGCCGCCGGGCACTTTGTAATCTTTGTCTTCCCACGGGTGTTTGGCAAGCGGTTGGGTGGCAAACCATGCCAGCGCGGCGCGGCGCATGTCGGCGGCAGATTCTGTGCCAGGTTTGACCAACTCATGTACCAAACCCAGCTCATGCGCCTCGCGAGGCGAGAAGGTTTTGCCTTCCACCAGGTAGGGCATGGCGGCTTGCAGGCCGAGGTGGCGCGTCATTTTGGTGACGCCGCCGGCGCCGGGGAGCAAGCCCAAGGTGACCTCAGGCAGACCCAGCAGAATCTTGCCGTCGTCCACAGCCACGCGGAAGTGGCCCAGGAAAGCCACTTCAAAACCGCCGCCCAGCGCCGAGCCATTGAGGCAAGTGGCAATGGGGACGCCGAGCGACTCGATGGAGCGGAACCGTTTTTTCGAGCCTTCGATGCGGGTGAAGACTTCTTTCGGGTCGGGATGGGTGTCGCGCATCGTGCCTTTGAGGTCGGCACCGGCGAAAAATGTCTTTTTGTTCGACGCGAGGATAATGCCTTTCAATGACGCTTTGTCTGCCGTGAGCTGAGCGACCAGCTCGGTCATGTCGGCGTTCCACTGCGTGCTCATGGTGTTGACGGCGCTGTCGGGTTCGTCGAATGTCACCGTGGCAATTTTGCCCACCAACTCATCGTTTAATACGTATTTAATGTTCTTCATTGGTCTTAAAATCTAATAAAAATAGGAGCTACTAAGCCATTAGATATGTGGCCCAATGGCTTAAAAAATCTCTAATCTGGAGAGGAAGTATTTTTTAGATACGTTCGACAATCGTCGCAATGCCCATGCCGCCGCCCACACACAGGGTGGCCAGGCCGTAACGCAGCTTGCGGCGGTGCAACTCGTCGATCAAGGTGTTCAAAATCATCGCGCCGGTGGCGCCCAGCGGGTGGCCCATGGCGATCGCGCCGCCATTGACGTTGACCTTCTCGTGCGGCACCTTCATCTCCTGCATGAAACGCATGGGCACGGCAGCGAAGGCTTCGTTGACTTCAAACAGGTCAATCTGGTCAATCTGGTCAATCGTCATGCCCGCTTTGGCCAGCGCTTTGCGTGCGGCGGGCATCGGACCGGTCAGCATGATGGTCGGGTCTGCGCCTGAGAGCGCTGCCGCCACGATGCGTGCGCGTGGCGTGAAGCCGTGGGTTTTGCCTGCGGCTTCGGAGCCGATCAAGATGGCTGCTGCGCCATCCACAATGCCGGAGGAATTGCCCGCGTGGTGCACGTGGTTGATCTTCGCCACCTGCGGGTAACGCAGCATCGCCACTTGATCAAAACCCATCGCGCCCATTTGTTCGAATGCCGATTTGAGCGAAGCCAGGCCTTCCATGGTGGTGTGGGGTTTGATGAACTCGTCGAAATCCAGAATCGTCTGGTCCAAGAAGTCTTTCACGGGCACCACGGAGCCGGCGAAGTAGCCGCCTTCACGCGCGCGGGCGGCGCGTTTTTGTGATTCGAGGGCGAAGGCGTCAACGTCTTCGCGTTTGAAGCCATGCAGCGTGGCGATCAAATCCGCGCCAATGCCTTGTGGGACAAAATCAGTTTGCGCATTGGTTTCAGGGTCTTGCGCCCAAGCGCCGCCGTCGGAACCGAGCGGCACGCGGCTCATGCTCTCGACGCCACCGGCGACCACCAGGTCCTCCCAGCCCGAGCGCACCTTTTGCGCGGCCATGTTGACGGCTTCCTGGCCCGAGGCGCAGAAGCGGTTGATCTGCACGCCCGAGGTTGTGAAGTCCCACCCGGCTTTCAATGCAGCCACTTTGGCGATGACTGAGCCTTGCTCGCCCACGGGGGAGACCACGCCCATCACCACATCGTCGATGGTGGCGGTGTCAAAGTCG
The DNA here is from genome assembly GCA_031365665.1 of Rhodoferax sp. Lineage (GTDB taxonomy): Bacteria > Pseudomonadota > Gammaproteobacteria > Burkholderiales > Burkholderiaceae_C > JANYCG01. The sequence goes on from JANLYO010000019.1 coordinate 14,182, forward strand.
TTGCGCCGCTGTAGTTCGGTCAACACACCGGCCAGCAGGTTGACGGGTTTGACTTCATACAGGCTGCCGTCTTTTTTGCCTTTGCCGCGCGGGGTGCGGATGGCGTCGTATACGAATGCTTCGGTCATGGGGTTCTCCTGCGGGGGAAAAAATAGGGGATATCGAGCCGCCACCGTCGGGGTGGGCAGATGGCACGCGCCAGTGTAGGCCTTTCAGCTAGAAATTGCCCTGGCGCCCAGTCCAATCCGTGACACGCCCAGGGTCGGAGTTCAGGTCAAAAATCTTACCCGGATCCGGCAGATTCAGCAGGTTCAGCAGGTTGCCAGTTTAAAGCGCCGTGCGGATTCGCCATAGTTCAGGGAACAGTACCACGTCGAGCATCTTGCGCAGGTAACTCACGCCGCCAGTGCCGCCGGTGCCGCGCTTGAAGCCGATCACGCGTTCTACCGTGGTCACGTGGCGGAAGCGCCAGAGGCGAAAAGCGTCTTCCAGATCGACCAGCTCTTCGGCCAACTGGTACAACTCCCAATGTGTCTTGGGGTCGCGGTAGACCGCAAGCCAGGCTTTGTCCACCGCGTCGCTGGCAACGTAGGGCTGGGACCAGTCGCGTTGCACATCGCCAGGCGCCAGCGGCAGGCCGCGGCGCACCAGCAGGCGCAGGGATTCGTCGTACAGCGAGGGCGCCTCAAACGCCGCTTGCACCCGCGCCAGCAGGTCGGGCCGGTGGGCATGGGGCTGGAGCATGGCCGGGTTTTTGTTGCCCAAAGCGTATTCAATGCAGCGGTATTGGTAACTCTGGAAACCACTGGATGCGCCCAGATACGGGCGCATCGCGGTGTATTCAGGCGGCGTCATGGTGGCCAGCACATCCCAGGCGTGCACCAGTTGCTCCATGATGCGCGACACCCGGGCCAGCATCTTGAAGGCACGGCCCAGTTCGTCGGCTGCCACGCAGGCAATCGCCGCCTGCAATTCGTGCAGCATCAGCTTCATCCATAACTCGCTGGTTTGGTGTTGCACGATGAACAGCATCTCGTCATGTGCGGGCGAGAGCGGTTTTTGCGCGTTCAGGATGCCGTCGAGCTGCAGGTAGTCCCCATAACTCATCGAGTGGCTGAAGTCGAGCTGGGCTTTTTCTTCGTGGACGATCTGCGCCGGCTCAGACGGCAGGGCAGGGGTGCGCGGTGGCTTGCCGATGCTCATGGCTTCACCCGAGGACCGAGGCAAAGGCCCGGGCCACGTGGTCGATATTGCGTGTGGTCAAGCCCGAAATACACATGCGGCCAGAGCGTACCAGGTACACCGCGTGCTCATCCCGCAGGCGATCGACCTGCACGGCGCTCAAACCCGTGTAACTGAACATGCCGCGTTGGGTGAGCAGGTAGTCAAAGTTGCGCCGGCCCTGAAATTGTTGATTCAACGCCGCGTGCAAGCCCACACGCATGGCCCTGATGCGCTGTCGCATCTGCGCGGTCTCTTGTGTCCATTGGGCCAACAAGCTGGGACTTTGCAACACGCGCTCAACCACCCGGGCACCGTGGGTAGGCGGTGTCGAGTAGATGCGCCGCACCGTCGCTTTGAGTTGCCCCAGCACAGTGTCAGCGGATCGCGGGTCGGTGCAGACTGCGCTCAAGGCACCGCAGCGCTCGCCGTACAGCGAGAAGTTCTTTGAGAACGAGCTGGCCGCAAAGAACTGCAGGCCTGCCTCAGCCATGGCGCGCAAGGCAAAAGCGTCTTCGTCCAGCCCTTCACCGAAACCCTGGTAGGCGATGTCCACGAAGGGGATCAGGCCGCGCGCCAGCAGCACCGGGATCAGCGCCCGCCATTGGGCCATGGTCAAGTCCACGCCGGTGGGGTTGTGGCAACTGGCGTGCAGCAGGACGATGCTGCGGCTGGGCAGGGCGTTGATAGCGGCCAGCATGTCGTCAAAACGCAGGCTGCCGCCAGCGGGGTCGTAATACGGATAGGTGCTGACTTTCAAACCGGCGCCTTCGAAGATGGCGCAGTGGTTGTCCCAAGTGGGGTCGCTGACCCAAATGCCGGCCTCTGGGAAATATTGGTGCAAGAAGTCCGCGCCGACCTTCAGCGCGCCAGAACCGCCGGGTGTCTGCAGGGTGACGACGCGCCCGCTGGCAAGGGCCTCGTGGCCTGCGCCAAACAACAAACGCTGCACAGCGCTGCAATAGCCGGGCAAGCCGTCGATGGCCAGGTAGGGGCGCGGGCCGAGTTCCTGCAACAGCGCGGTCTCGGCTTGGCGCACTGATTCCAACATGGGCAACTGGCCTGTTTCATCGAAGTAGACGCCGACGCTTACAGAGACTTTCTCAGGGCGTAGATCCGCGTGGAATGAGTCCATCAGCGACAGGATGGGGTCGCCGCCATAGATGGGAAGGTGGGCGAAATGTGACGAAATAGGTGACGAAATAGGTGACGAAATAGGCGACGAAATAGGCGACGAAATAGGCGGCGCAATCGGCAACGTTATGGTGGTGGTCATGGCGAAATTTTGCTTTGGTGAGATTTATGCATTTATTGTGAAATAGTAAAATTTTGATGGCAAGCTATTTTTGAAAACTGGATAATTTATTCATTATTATTTAAATATAAGGAAAATTTATGCAAATTTCTTTCGATGACGTAGACCGGCAGATCATGCTCTCCCTGCAAGACAATGCGCGCCTGACTACAGGCGATTTGGCGCAGATGACGGGCATTTCGCAGTCGCCCTGCTGGCGGCGCATCAAGCGGCTGGAAGATGCGGGGCTGATCACGGGCTACCACGCCCGCCTGAGCCGCCGCTCTCTGGGCTATGGTGTCGTGGCCTTTGTGAGTGTCAGCCTTGATTACCAGAACGACGTGCGCACGGCAGAGTTTGTCGCTCGAGTGGCGGCTATTCCCGAGGTGGTGATGTGCCACGGCACCACGGGCAGTGCAGACTTTCTGCTCATGGTGGTCGCCCAGGATCTGGATGCCTATTCGGTGCTTTTGCAAAGCAAGTTGCACCGTCTTCCCGGCGTGCGCCAGGTGCAGTCCAGCATCTCCCTACAGGAATTCAAGGGTTTTGATGCCCTGCCCGTGCCTGCATTGCCCATTCTGGCCTGACCTGGGAGTGCGGTGTATGCTTTCCCGCTCAACGCCCGCCCGCCTTCAGCCCAGAACTCAGCCCAGAAAGTGACGCCATGATCGACCGCAGCCTTTTCACCCCCGAACACGAACAATTCCGCGACAGCTTCCGCCGCTTTGTGGACAAAGAAATCGCCCCGTTTCATGCCGAATGGGAAGAGCAGGGCTATGTAGACCGCGCGGTCTGGCACAAGGCCGGTGCCAACGGCTTTCTGTGCATGACCATGCCCGAGGAATACGGCGGTGCGGGGGCCGACAAGCTCTACAGCGTGATCCAGATGGAAGAGCTGAGCGGCTCAGGCTTCAGCGGCATTGGCTACGGCCTGCACAACGAGATCGTCGCGCCTTACATCCTGCGTTACGGCACCGAGGCGCAAAAACAGCGTTACCTGCCGAAATTCGCCAGCGGCGAGTTGATCGGCGCCATCGCCATGACGGAGCCCGCCGCCGGGTCTGACCTGCAGGGTGTCAAATCCACAGCGATCAAGCAGGCGGACGGCAGCTACATCCTGAACGGCAGCAAAACCTTCATCACCAACGGCTGGCATGCTGACGTGGTGATCACAGTTGCCAAAACCAACCCCGCCGCAGGCGCCAAAGGCACCAGCTTGGTGATGGTGGAGCGCGGCATGAAGGGCTTCAGCGTCGGCAAGCGCCTCAAAAAGCTGGGCCTGCGCGCGCAAGACACGTCCGAACTCTTTTTTGACAATGTGCATTTAAGTGCCGACGCCGTGCTGGGCGGCCAGCCGCAGGAGAACCGCGGTTTCATCTGCCTGATGGAGCAGTTGCCCTGGGAGCGCCTGCAAATCGCCATCGGCGCCATGGCGGCAGCGCAGGCGGCGATTGACTGGACGGTGGCCTACGTCAAAGACCGCAAGGTCTTTGGCCAGCCAGTGGCGAGTTACCAAAACACGCGTTTCACGCTGGCCGAGCTGCAAACCCAGGTGCAAATCGGCCGCGTGTTTGTCGACAAATGCACCGAGCTGTTGTTGCAGGACAAACTCGACACCGCCACCGCCAGCATGGCCAAATACTGGTGCAGCGACCTGCAATGCAAGGTGATGGACGAATGCGTGCAGCTCTTCGGCGGCTACGGCTTCATGTGGGAATACCCCATCACCCGTGCCTACGCCGACGCCCGCGTGCAGCGCATTTACGGGGGGACGAACGAGATCATGAAAGAGGTGATTACGCGGGCGATGGGGCTGGGGAAGTAGACGCTCCGCGGGTTTGCTAGAGGGCCGTCCAGAATGGAATGGCTACGCTCTCAAATTCCGGGGCGATCACTTTTCCTATTGGCGTGCTTTCTCCTTTTGATTCCAGGATGAACTCCGCGATAAATACTCCCAAAGAATCCTCGAGAAACCCGTTCATTGCCCGAAGAAGCTCGATCATTTGATCAATCATTGGCGTAACATTTTTTTCCACGCTGTCTGCGCTTTTTATTTCAAACATCCAAGTCTGCGCAAGGTTGTCGGAAGCGTCGTAAAACGTGTTGCCTGTCCTTTCGCCTACAAAAATGACATCGTCAACCCAATTGGCATTTGGCGTAATAAAGGGTGTCCAATTTTTGTATTCCGGGAAATGAAAGCCTATCCCGTCACGCACCCGTTTAAGCCACGAAGCTGAGTTGACCGCATCCTCCAAATTTTTCCAACGCTGCGCTCCGTCTGGCATTTTTGGCAATATGGCATTGGCCATAGTCTGTGTCATTTCGGGTTGCCGAAGCCTGATGATCGCTTCCCACAATTTGGAGCAGGCAATGCGAAAAAGAAGCATCGTCTGCGATAGCTCTGGACGGAGCCGGGCAGGTCGATGGTCGGTGTGCTTCGGCATCGAAAATGCTACCAATTTCTGAAGGCACATCAACTCATTGAACATGTGGCCAAGCATGTAGTAGGTGAAGCGTTCCTGTTCTGACAGTGCTGCAATTTTGGCAATTGGGATTCGAATTTCCTCAATTTCAACAGATCGACTTGTCATAAGGGCTCCAAAGCAATAAATCCATATATTCTATTTGACGTATAACGTTTGGCGTTATACACTACGCATGTGATTCGCTCATTCAGCAATGCAAATACTCAAGCCTTGTTTGAAGGCGCAGTGGTCAAGGCATACGTCAACTTCCGCTCAGTAGCAGAGCGAAAACTTCAAATACTGCATCGTGCTACGCGCCTTGACGATTTGCGTGTTCCGCCCAATAACCGCCTTGAGGCCTTGCAACGTGACCGCAAAGGACAACACAGTATTCGCATCAACGATCAATGGCGCTTGTGTTTCCGTTTTGACGGACGGGATGCCTGGGATGTTGAGATCGTGGACTACCATTGAAAGGAGATTGCCATGAAATCTGTCACCAAATTGCCGCAAAAACCGCCTGCTATATCGCCGGTTGAATCGCCAACCAATGGCATGCGCCCGATCCACCCCGGTGAAGTGCTGCGCGAAGAGTTTCTGCTGCCCATGGGCCTGAGCGCCCACGCGTTGGCGATGGCTTTGCAGGTGCCCGCGCCGCGCATCAACGACATCGTGCGCGAGCGTCGTACCGTGACAGTGGACACCGCCTTGCGCATGGCCCATTACTTCGGCACAAGCCCTGATTTTTGGCTGGGTTTGCAAACTGATTACGACATGGCGAAGGCACGTGCATCCATGGGCGCAGCGCTGGCGCGCATCGTGCGGCGTGACGCTGTTGAATCGGTTTGATGACCGTGCAATATCCGGCAAAAATTGCCCGCGCAGTTGAAGGTGGGTGGCTGATCACCTTTCGGGATTTTCCAGAGGCAATTTCCCAGTGTGAAGAGTGGGAATTCCCAGAGGAAATTGCAGAGGGGTGTTTGCAAGCGGCTGTTTGGGGAAGGAAAGCCTATAACCTTGACCAGCCTCCCATTCCAAGCGAAACGCAGATAGATGAAATCTTGATCGCGGTTCCGCCTGAAACGGCGGCGATGGCGAAGTAAGCGGCCATTGACCCGACTGCCTGGTGTTGCGGCCTGTTCACGCCGGCAGCACGCTCAACCGCAACCCCGTAGCGGCCAACACGCTTGAAAGCGTGGCCACCGTCGGGTTTCCACGCTTGCTGAATGCGCGGTACAGGCTCTCGCGAGAGAGGCCGGTCTGTTGCGCAATGGCCGTCATGCCGCCGTGCGCTGCGGTCACGTGGCGCATGGCTATCAGCAGCGCCTCGTGGTCGCCTTCTTCAATGGCGGCTTGCAAATAGGCGGCAGCTTCGACCGGGTCTTTGAGGTCTTCGACCAGTTGGTCTGTGTAACTTTCAGCACTTGCTTTATGGCGCATCCTGGCGTCCCTTCAACCACTTCCAGAAGGGCTGGTTTTCACCGCGCTTGAAAGTGAGGATTTGGTACATGCAGAATTGATTGTAGTAGTTTATAAGCTACGAATCTAATCCTTGTCCGACCGCAACTTCCGCGCGTAACATGGGATGCCGATTCACCAACTGAGGAGACAGCAATGGGATCCACGGTCAACTTCCAGCGCCCCGACGGGCAAACGGTCAGTGGTTACCTGGCCGAGCCGGCCACCGGGGCGGGTGGCCCGGCGATTGTGGTGATCCAGGAGTGGTGGGGGCTGAACGCGCAGATTCGCGGCGTGGCGGACCGCCTGGCCGCTGCCGGGTTCCATGCACTGGTGCCCGACCTGTACCGTGGCAAATCGACGGTGGAGGCGGAAGAGGCCAGCCACTTGATGACGGCGCTCAATTTTGGCGATGCGGCGTCGCAAGACATTCGCGGGGCGGCGCAATTCTTGAAGGGGCGCGCGTCCAAAGTCGGCGTTACCGGATTTTGCATGGGCGGTGCGTTGACGCTTCTGGCGCTGACGATGGCGCCTGAAGTTGACGCCGGGGTGGTGTGGTATGGCTGCCCGCCGCTCGACTATGTTGACGCCAGCAAGATCAAGGTGCCGGTGCAGGGCCATTGGGCCACGCAGGACGAGTTTTTCAAGATCGACACAGTGGATGCGCTCGAAGCCAAGCTGGGTGCGGCCGGTGTGGCCTTCGAGTTTCACCGCTACCCGGCGCACCACGGCTTTGCCAACGAGACGGCGGTGGGCCCGGGCCGAATTCCTGGCACGCAATACGACGCGGTGTGGGCGCAGCGGGCCTGGGACCGCACGCTGCGCTTCTTTGGCCACCACCTGGGCTGATGAACTGCCCTGGCAACTATCCGGCACGTCAAAGGAGGAAACACCATGGCCATCACCTTCGAAGAATTCACCGCTTTAGAACTCGCAAAGAGCCCCGCTGACGTAGTGGAGCGTGTTTGGCAGGCCAACGCCGTCGCGCCAGAGCACACCCACCCATTTGATGCCAGCGCCCTCGTCGTCAAGGGTGAAATGTGGCTCACGGCCCATGGCGCAACGCGGCACCTGAAGCCGGGAGGCCGGTTTGAGCTGGCGCGCGGCACGCCCCATTCGGAGCGGTATGGCCCGGATGGCGCGGTGTTTTGGGTGGCGCGGCGGACCGCTTGACAATCCAGTTTGCAATTTTTCAGGAGATCTCTGATGAATCCAACCGGCATGTCCCGCCGCACCGCCCTGGCCACCACAGCCACCTGGCTGGCTGCGCCCGCGCTGTTGACGAACGCGCAGGCCCAAACCGCCTGGCCTGGCGCCGGCCCGATCAAACTCATCGTGCCGTTTGCGCCGGGCGGCTCCACCGACGGCGTGGCGCGGCAGATTGCCGATGAGCTGCGTTCGCGGCTCGGCCAGACGGTGGTGGTGGACAACAAGGCCGGCGCGGGCTCCACCTTGGGCACCGGCCTGGTGGCCAAGGCCGCGCCGGATGGCTATACGCTGCTGGTCTCGGTGATCAGTGCGTCTTCGGTCGGCTCCACGCTGTACCGTGGGCGGCTGGATTGGGATCCGGACAAAAGTTTTGCGCACATTGCTGACATCCTGCGCACGCCTTACGCGCTGATGGCCAACAAAAATGTGCCCTACGCCAATCTGGCGGAATTTGTGGCCGCCGCGAAACGCACGCCGGGCATCAGTTTTGCCACCTCGGGTATTGGTTCGATTCCGCATTTGGTGATGATGCGTTTTGCACAGGCTGCGGGCATCACACTCACCCACATTCCCTACCGCGGCGGCGCGCTGGCGGTGACGGACGCGATTGGCGGCACCGTGCCCTTGGTGATGGACGGCCTGGCCGCCGCCGTGCCACATTTGCGCTCTGGCGCGCTCAAGGGCCTGGGCGTGACCAGCCAAGCGCGCAACGCCGTGTTGCCTGAGCTCGCGACCTTTGTCGAGCAGGGCTTCAAAGACAACGTCGTTGAAGGCTGGGCTGGCATCGCAGCGCCGGCAGGCACGCCTCGGCCCATCCTGGAGAAGCTCGCCAGTTCGATCAAAGAAGTGATGGCCCTGCCAGCGATGCAAGAGCGTTACAAGGCCGCTTCCTCCACCTCGGGCACGCTTCTTTTGGACGACATGCAGAAGTTTGTACGGGCGGATGCCGAGACCTGGCGGCCTTTGGTGATTGCGTCCGGCGCGACTGTAGATTAAAAAGCTGGATTCGATGCGCTTGGAGAATTTATGAAAAAGCTGGTGGCACTTCTGGTTTTAAGCTGCGCCGCAATCGCCTCATGGGCCCAAACCGGCCCTTATCCCAACCGCCAGGTCACCATCGTGGTGGGTTTCCCGGCGGGCGGGCCGACCGACATTGCGGCGAGGATTTTGGCCAAACACATGCAGGCGGTGACCGGGCAGCCGTTCGTGGTGGAGAACCGCCCCGGCGCCACAGGCACCATCGCGGCGACGCAGATGAAACGCGCCGCACCGGACGGCTACACGCTCTTGGTGAACTCCATCGGCACTTACGTCACAGCGCCGCATTTGCTCAAAGGCCTGACGTTTGACCCGCGCACTGACCTGGACTACATCAGCCTGGTGTACGAAGCGCCCAATGTGCTCGTCACTGGCCCGGCGCGGCCCGAGCGCACTGTGGCGCAGGTGATTGATCTGCTCAAAAAGAACCCCGGCAAAATCACCTTTGCCAGCTCGGGCAATGGCGCCTCAGACCACTTGTCGGCCGAGCTGATGTGGCAACAAACTGGCACTGAAGGCCTGCACGTGCCCTACAAAGGCGGCGCCCCGGCCATGAACGACACCCTGGGCGGCCAGGTGGATTTCTTCATGACCAACATCAACGTGCAACTGCCGCACATCCGCGCCGGCAAGTTGTTTCCGATCGCCATCACCGCCGCTGAGCGGTCGCCTGCGCTGCCCAATGTGCCGACCTTCGCGGAGCTAGGCATTACGGGCATGGAGGTGGCGGGCTGGCACGCGCTCACCGCCCCCAAAGGCCTGCCTGCCGACGTGAAGAAAAAGCTGCATGAGTTGGCGGTTGGCGCGATGAAAGACCCTGCCAATGTGAAGATGTTGACCGATCTGGGCATCAAAATCGTGGCCAACTCGCCGGAAGAGTTCACCGCGTTTCAGCTCAAAGAATACGACCGCTGGAAGAAACTGATCGATTCGCGCGGCATCAAGGCCGATTGAAGCTTGCGGCAGGGGAGGGGCAGTTTTTCACGTCAAAAACGGCGTCCAACAAAGTCGAATTTTATGTCGTTTTTAATTAATTTATTGAATAAAATTAACTAAAAATTATTAAAATTAACTAGCAATATTTATAGCAATAAATTCAATAAATTCGTGGCCTAAATATAAATTTAACTAAATATAAATTTTGAAAATTATATTTTTAGATTTCTCGACGCCTTGTCGCGCGACCCTGTAAACCAGCTGCCGCCCGCGCCCACGGCTGCCATCACCCAAAACGCGGGCACCATGCCCGCTGCCGCACTGAAGGCTCCAAACAGCAAGGGCATGACCACCTGGCTCAGGTTTAAAAAAGTTGTGCGCACGCCAATCGCCTCGCCCGTGCGACCGGGCGGTGCCACCTGGTGGATCAAGCTCAGCAGCATCGGCTGCGCCGAGCCGAGTCCCAGGCCCAGAAAAAACGCCACCGCCACCAACAAGGGCATGGTCTCAAGCAGCGGGAACAGCGCGTAACTCAGCCCGGCAATGCCCAGGGCGGCGCAAAGCACTTTCCATTCGCCCAGATAGCGGTTGACCCAGGGCATCGAGAGCCGCACCACAAATGTGGCCACGCCAAAACTGCCCATGATCAGGCCGATGCTCGACGCCGGCAGCTTGATCAAGGCGCCATACACCGGCGCCATGAAGGTGAACATGTCCCAACTCACGTTCATGAAGGCGCTGGCGATGAACACGGCGCGCAGCGGCTTGTCGCGCAGCAGATCCATCACGTGGGCGTCTTGTGCCGGCTCTACGGCGCGAACTGGCGGCGGTGATGGCCGCCTGCGCGCCAGCAGCGCAACAAACGTTGCCGCCGGAAACGCCGCCAGCAGCAAAAATGCCTGGGCATGCCCAAAGTGGTCAATCGCGTAGCCGGCCACCACCGGCCCAAGGATGGTCGACACTGAAAACCCCACCGCCAGCCAGGTGTAGGCCTGCGTGCGCGTTGGGGGCGTGCTCGCGTGGCCCACCGCATTGCTGATGCCGATGTGCAGCAGCATGAAGCCCGAGCCCAGGAGGATGCTGGCCACACACAGCGTGGGGATGGTTTGATCCAAATACGGCAGGGTGCAGGCCGCCGCCACACAACTGGTCGAGATCAGCGCCGGGCGCCGGATGCCCACCCGGTCGGTCCAGCGGCCCATGTGCACCGAGAGCAACATGGGCACGACCGAGAGCAGGCTCACCATCAGCCCCACCACAAAGGCGCTGGCGTGCAGGTCAATCGCCAAAAGCGTGAGCCCGACCCGCCCGCCCGTGAAGGCCAGATGCACCATGATCATCATGCCGATCAAGGCCAGCACCTGGCGCTTGGCCTCACCCGCCAAGGCAGGGCTGAGCACTGTATCGTTCATCGTGGCCAATGTCCGGCCCAGGCTACAGGTGCTGCCACGTCAATGGCCACCTTGCGGGCAAGCCTCAACGCTGCGCCTTGTCTTTGTTGTTCTGCGTCTCGATGCGGTCGCGTGCCTCTTGCCAGTTGGCATCGGTCCATTTGCGCAGCTCGTAGAAATTGCCGCCGTGGGCCAGTGCGCCGCCGCCGTCCATCATGATGCTCTGGCCCGTGAGCCAGTCGCAATGGCCGGGCGACATGAGGAACGTGGCGAGGTTTTGCAGCTCGCGCATCTGGCCGACCCGCGCCATGGGGTTGTGCAGTTTGCTGCGGGTGCCGGGTTCTTCGCCGGGGTTCAGGCGTTTGCTCATGCCTTCGGTGGGGATCTCGCCGGGGCCAATGGCGTTGAGACGCACGCCAAACCGCGCCCACTCCACCGCGAGCGATTTGGTCATCACGTCCAGCCCGGCCTTGCTCATGGCCGAGGGCACGACGTAGGGGCTGCCGTTATCGACCCAGGTGGTGATGATGCTCATCACGTTGCGATAAGGTTTGGCGGGCGTCCACTGGCCGGATTTCGCCTCGGCCACCCAGCGTTTGCCAATCGCCTGCGTGACATAAAACGAGCCGTGGAACACGATGCCCGCAATCGCGTCAAAGCCACGTGGCGACAGCGCTTCCGTGGGTGAGATGAAGTTGCCTGCGGCGTTGTTGACCAGGCCGGTCAGCCCGCCCGTCTCAAACAGAGATTCGACCATTTCTTCAACGGCCTGCGCCACGCGGATGTCCACGCCGAAAGTGTCGATCTGCGCCTTCGGATATTGGGCGCGCCAGGCATCCGCGGTGGCGTCGCAAACCTGCTTGCGCCGCCCGCAAATGGCGATGTTGGCGCCCAGGCTCAAAAAATGCTCGGCCATGGCCTGGCCCAGGCCGGTGCCGCCGCCGGTGACCAAAATGCGCTGGCCGCTCATCAAGTTGGATTGGTACATGGTCGGATCCTGTTGGTTTCTTGTGGGTAGTCCATGCTACCCGCTGAATTTGGGGGAGGCAGACAACTGCGAATTTTCTTCAATCATCATACGATAGTATGGTTCACCCTAATGCTACCCCGGATGGTTTGGGTTACGCTGAAAACCATATTTTTGCCCCACATTCAACGGAGGTTTCCATGGTCGCTTCCCGCACGTCATCACTCACTTCATCCCACAAGCCGTCGCGTCGGCGATTTGCCAAAATTGCTGCGGGCGCAGTGGCCGGGTTGACTCTGGCGCTGGGCGTGTCCAGCGCACTGGCCCAGGCCTATCCCACCCGCCCGATCACGCTGATCGTGCCCTGGGGCGCTGGCGGCGGCACCGACGCCACCGCACGCATCATCGGCAGCCTGCTGGAGAAAGACCTGGGCCAACCTGTCACCGTGGTGAACCGCACCGGCGGCAGCGGCGTGGTCGGCCACTCGGCCATCGCTACCGCCGCGCCGGACGGCTACACCATCGGCATGGCCACCGTCGAGATTGGCATGATGCACTGGCAGGGCCTGACCGAGCTGACGGGCACCTCGTACACGCCGCTGGGCCTGGTCAACGCCGATCCGGCCGGCCTACAGGTGCGGGCTGATTCGCCCTACAAAACCGTGCAGGACGTGCTCGCCGCCGTCAAGGCCAATCCCGGCAAACTCAAGGCTTCGGGAACCGGGCAGGGCGGCATCTGGCACCTGGCCATCGCCGGCCTGCTGCGCGACCAGAAGATCGACCCGGCGGCGCTGCCCTGGGTGCCGAGCAATGGCGCTGCTCCCGGTTTGCAGGACCTGGTCGCCGGGGGTGTGGACGTGGCCCCGACCTCGCTGCCCGAGGCGCGTTCGCTGATCGACGCCGGCAAGGTGCGCAGCCTGGCGGTGATGAACCCGACGCCTGCGGCGCTGTATCCGAATGTGCCCACCTTGAAGGCGGCTCTTGGCAGTGACTGGACCATGGCTGCCTGGCGCGGCCT
>JANLYO010000053.1:0-4401 GCA_031365665.1 Rhodoferax sp.
GCTGTACTTGCGCACCGCGATCTCGATTTCCATGCCGGGGTCGTCGATTTCGCCCAACACCTCCTTGACCCGGCCCACCGGTTGCCCATACAGGGCCGGTGGCTCGACCAGTTCGACCACCACCACCTGGCCGGGTTTGGCGGCGCCGGTGCCTGATTTGGGGATCAACACATCCTGGCCGTAACGCTTGTCTTCCGGTGCCACCAGCCACACGCCGCTTTCTTGCAGCAGGCGGCCAATGATCGGTTGCGGTGGGCGCTCCATGATTTCGACAACGCGGCCTTCGGGTCGGCCTTTGCGGTCGTTGCGTACCACTCGGGCCTTGACGCGGTCTTTGTGCAACACCGCGCGCATCTCATTGGGCGGTAGGTAAATGTCGGGGCCGCCATCGTCACGCGACACAAAACCGTGGCCGTCCCGGTGGCCCTGCACGGTGCCCTCAACTTCGTCCAGCAAGGCGCTGGTGGTGCTCATATTCTTGATATAATTCTCTCTTTCCTGAAATTCAAAACAGGTCGCTTCTGCGGTGTGGACAACACTGCGGCAAGCAGCAGGTTAGCCCAGGTGGCGGAATTGGTAGACGCACTAGTTTCAGGTACTAGCGAGTAACTTCGTGGGGGTTCGAGTCCCTTCCTGGGCACCAAATCACCTTCATAAATCCAATTGTCGGGCGCATCGCGGCGTTGAGAAGCCTCGACATACGAGTGTATGTCTGCGTTTTTCGCCTTGCGCTGCATCCCGAAAATTGAATTTCTGAAGGTGATTTGCAGTGACTTGATGCGATTTTTACTGCGGCATGAGATTTTTTTCATGCCGCTTTTATTTTCTTGCGCTGCCGTTTTCAAGTGATTCAAATCGGCTGCGCAATTAAATCGTGTCCTTGCGTGCCGACAATCCGCGCCCTGGTGAACTCCCCCACTTTCAGCGTTTTGCTGATGCGTTCGGGGGGCAGCAGTTTCACGGTACCGTCAATCTCGGGCGCGTCGGCGTAGGTTCTGCCAACAGCGCCTTTTTTGCCCATGCCGGGCGCGGAATCGACCAGCACCTGCATCGTGGCGCCGATGCGTTTTTGCAGTTTGACGGCTGAGACTGCCTCTGCCACTTCCATGAAACGGGCACGGCGCTCTTCACGCAGCTCAATGGGCAACATGCCTGGAATGCCGTTGGCCACCGCGCCAGCAACCGGGCTGTAGGCGAAGCAACCGGCACGGTCGATCTTTGCTTCCTGCATGAAATCCAGCAAATGCTGGAACTCAGCTTCGGTCTCACCCGGAAAACCGGCAATGAAGGTGCTACGCACCACAATCTCGGGGCAAATCTCGCGCCACTTCAAAATGCGGTCCAGGTTTTTCTCGCCACTGGCCGGGCGCTTCATGCGTTTGAGCACGTCAGGGTGGCTGTGTTGCAGCGGCACATCCAAATACGGCAACACAGCACCGGTGGCCATGAGTGGCAGCACCTCATCCACGCTCGGGTACGGGTAGACGTAATGCAGGCGGACCCAGGCGTCATAAGGCGCGGCCAACTCGCCGAGTGATTGCGCCAACTCCAGCATGCGGGTTTTGACCGGTTTGCCGTCCCAAAAGCCTGTGCGGTATTTCACATCCACGCCGTAAGCTGAAGTGTCTTGGCTCACGATCAACAGCTCTTTGACGCCACCTTCAAACAGCGCCCGCGCGTCGTCCAAGACAGCGCCAATCGGCCGCGACACCAGGTCGCCGCGCATCGAGGGGATGATGCAAAAGGTGCAGCGGTGGTTGCAGCCTTCACTGATTTTCAAATAGGCGTAGTGGCGCGGCGTGAGCTTGATGCCGGCCACACCAAAACTATTCGCAAAGCTGTTGGGCACCAGGTCGATGAACGGGTCATGCGGCTTGGGCAGGTTCAGGTGCACCGCGTCCATCACCTCTTGCGTGGCGTGGGGGCCGGTGACGGCCAGCACGCTGGGGTGCATCTGGCGCACCAAGTTGCCGCCTTCGGCTCCTGCCTTGGCACCCAGGCAGCCGGTGACGATGACACGGCCATTGGTGGCAAGGGCCTCGCCAATCGTGTCCAGGCTTTCCTTCACCGCGTCGTCAATGAAACCGCAGGTGTTGACAATGACCAAATCGGCACCTTCAAAGGTCTTGGAGGTCTGATACCCCTCGGCGCTCAATTGGGTGAGGATCAACTCGGAATCGGTCAGCGCCTTCGGGCAGCCCAGGCTTACAAAGCCGACTTTCGGGGTTTTGACGGGCGTTTTGGCGGGCGCCGGCACGACAGCGGCTTGGCTCAACGTTTCACTCCAAAAGTGCCCAACATCTGTTCGGTTTGTTTTTGCAATTGTTCCTGCATTTGTTCCTGCATTTGCGTGAACAGGTTTTTCGACTGCTCATAATTTTTGCCCATCAGGCCCTGCATCAAAGGTGACTGCAAACCCATGAATTGCGACCACAGCTCGGGGGTGACGCCGCCAGCTTGCCCCGCAAATCGGCTTTGCACGTCCACCAGCGTTTGGATGCTTTTCTCCAGGTAACCGCCCATGAAGCCCTGCATGGCATGGCCGTAAAAACGGATGATGTTGGAGAGCACCTCGGGCGTGAACATCGGCGAGCCATTGGCTTCTTCTTCGAGGATGATCTGCAAGAGGATGCTGCGCGTGATGTCTTCGGCGGATTTGGCGTCCCGCACCACAAAGGGCTCGTTGTTCATCACCAGTTGTTTGACTTGCGACAGTGTGATGTAGGTGGAGGTGTTGGTGTCGTAGAGCCGCCGGTTGGGGTATTTCTTGATGACACGTTGTGCCGGGGCGTTGTCGCCATTTTTCTTGTTCTGCATAAGGGTCTCCTCGGAATCTTGCCAGTGTTGTCGCCAGCCTGTCCAGGTCAGCTCGCAGATATTGCACTGCAACACATTCTAGGGAGTGGCAAACAAACTATCACCAAAGGTTTTCCCTTGATTTGATTGCAAAGAAGCAATGAAAAGGAAAAAGTTGGTAGGCGCGAATGGACTCGAACCATCGACCCCCACCATGTCAAGGTGGTGCTCTAACCAGCTGAGCTACGCGCCTGAAAGTCTATCCGAGAAGCCGAGATTGTAGCAGCAATGGAAGTGTGTTCTTGGCTGCCTCCTTCGTCATGGACAGTCGCGCCGCTCTGTGCACGCGTCATGCCTGAGCCATGCCTGAGTCATGCCTGATAATGGTTTCCAAACCGTTTTCATCCTCAACCGCATCGACACAGGAGTCATTCAACATGGACATTTCAGGCAAAGTTTTCATCGTCACCGGCGGCGCATCAGGCTTGGGCGAAGGCACGGCCCGGCTGCTGGCCTCCAAGGGCGGCAAGATCGTCATCGCCGACATGCAGGCTGAAAAAGGCGAAGCGGTGGCCAAAGACATTGGCGGCGCTTTCGTCAAATGCGACGTGACCAGCGAAGCCGACGGCCAAGCCGTGGTCGCCAAAGCGGTGTCGTTGGGCAAACTAATGGGTTTGGTCAACTGTGCCGGCATCGCCAGCGCAGAAAAAACCGTGGGCAAAAACGGCGCCCACAACTTCGACGCCTTCAAACGCACGGTGACGATCAACCTGATCGGCAGCTTCAACATGATCCGCCTGGCCGCCGATGCCATGTGCAAAAACGAGCCCGAAGCCACCGGCGAACGCGGCGCGATGATCTCGACCGCCTCCGTGGCCGCTTACGACGGCCAGATCGGCCAGGCCGCCTACAGCGCCTCCAAAGGCGGCGTGGTCGGCATGACCCTGCCCATCGCCCGCGACCTGGCACGCAACGGCGTCCGCAACATGACCATCGCGCCCGGCATTTTTGGCACCCCCATGATGGCGTCCATGCCCAAAGAGGTGCAAGACTCGCTCGCCGCCGCCGTGCCCTTCCCCTCGCGCCTGGGCACGCCGCTGGACTACGCGCGCCTGGCTGTGCATATTTTTGAGAACGACATGTTGAATGGTGAAGTGATCCGGCTGGATGGCGCTATTCGCCTGGCACCGAAGTGATTTTCAGTAATTAACTTCCATGTTAATTATTGGATCAAATTTGGCCGCTCTGCAAATTTTCAAGAAATTTTGGACTCTAGCCCACGTATTAATTGAATAGTTTGCTATTTTTAATATAGCAATTTAAGTTTTACGAACGGAGCCGCAACAGCGGATTGACATGACTTCCATCCGATTTGACCTACCAGCGGCGCTGCGGGTGAAAGTGGCGCAGCCCCTGGCCCAATCGGCCTGGGCGGCGGCTCTTTCCGTTGCGGTCGCCCTGCCTCTCACCTTGCTCAGCGGCTGCGCCGCGGCGCCGAGCTTTAGCTACAACCCCCCCCCCCAGCCCGAAGGCGCCACGGGTTACACCCAGAAACCCGGTTTGGCGACCAGCAAATTAGCCCTTTCCGCCGCCCACCCGCAGGCC
>JANLYO010000301.1:0-25590 GCA_031365665.1 Rhodoferax sp.
GCTCCTGTTTTGATTGAAGGGCGTAGTATGCGCTTCATGGCGACAGATTTTGGATGCTACTATAATTATAGCTATAAACCAATATACTACGTGGCCTAGAGGCGAATTTTTTGCTTTACAATGAAAAAAACAGGCCGCTGGAGACCATTTGTTGATATGCATGTTAACAATTATCTGAAGAGCAGTCAATGACCACCGACATATTTGAACTCACCCTTGCGTCTGAGGCCGGCTCGCCCGTACCCCAGCAAACACCACCCGCCCGCATGCGCCTCTACAGCGGGCGATTGAGCATGTTTGGCGCCAAAGTGCAGATTGCTGCGCTGGAAAAAGGCCTGGACTGCGACGTGGTGATGGTGCCCTTTGACCAGGCTTACGAGCCCAAACACCCCGAGGTGGTGCGCGTCAACCCCAAGCAGCAGGTGCCGGTGCTGCTGCACGGCGCGGTGGAGATTTTTGATTCCACGCAGATATTTGAGTACTTTGAAGATGTGCAACCCACGCCCGCGCTGTGGCCGGCGCCCGGCGCGGCGCGTGCCCTGGCGCGCCAGTGGGAGATGAAATCCGACGAGGTTTATTTCCCCCACATCGTCAAGCTGATGGGTTTGCAGCAGCAGCTTGATTCGCCCGCGGCCATGGCGGCGCAGGCGGCGGCGCACCGGTTCTACGGGGAAGTTGAGGCCCGACTCAAGGGGCGCGACTATCTGGCTGGCGCGTATTCGTACGCGGACATTGCCTTCTACATGGCGCAGTTTTTTGGCGCGCGGCTGGGCGCCCCGATGACAACTGCGACACCCGCCTTGCTGCAATGGCGCGCCCACATGACCCAGCGCCCCGCAGTGGCCAGCGTGGCGCGGCACATGGTTGAATTTTTAAGGGAAAGCGGGCGCGTGGTGCCAGCTTATCTTGAACGGGATTTTTGACGTGGCGCATGGCATCGGGCGGGGTGCCAAAGCTTGTGGGTTTGAAACCCTCACAAATTCCGCTGGAACGACGCCCGCAAGCGCTCCAAGTGCCAGCAGGCAGCCTACAGCGCCGCTTTTACGGCAGCGTGCCTGCGCCGCGACCAGCCCAGCGCCGCCATGCCCAAACCGAGCAGGGCCAGGGAGCCGGGCTCGGGCACATTGTTGCCCACTGTGGGTGTGGCCTCTGTCCAGTCGGCGAAAACTGTAAAGTTGTCGCCGCTGGTGTTGACGGCTGCCGGAAGAGTGAACGAACTAGTCCCCAAGAAGCTAAAAAGGGGGGCCATCAGCACTGATTCACCTTGCATAACAAGCCCCGTTGATGGAGTTAGTATCGTGGTGCCGGGCGTGACGATGGAACAGTCAACAGCGCCACAGCCAAAAATCTTGTCCGGGTGGTTGCCAAAATCGCTAATGATCTGGTCGAGCAGGGCCTGACTGGCCGCGAGGGCATCGGCAGTAGTATGAAAGTCAAAATTCGCCGGGTTGCAACCACCAAACAGGCTGTTGCAGCTGCCCTCCACAAAACTGACGTTGTAGGTCACTGCGCCCACAACCACGCCGGTGGCGCCGGTGAGGTTGCCGGAGCCGTCGGTCAGCGCCACCGGCACGGCAGCGGCAGGCGTGGCCAGGCTGGCGGTCAGCGCCAAGACACCCAACAGGCGAAAAATAGAGCTTGCAGGCAATTTCATGGTGATCCTTGAAGTTGCCCACGCTGCATGCAATAAACACGCCATTCTGTCGTTCAAATAAATATTTCTTTTGAAATCAACAGTTTAGACATTAAATATTGCCATGCCATGCCATGCCATGCCATGCCATGCAGCCAGACTGTCAAATTTTTCGACAGGCGGCTGACGGGTGTTAGACAGCGACACTTGCCCCAAGCTTGCCTTGCACTTGCACCACTTTACGTACAAGTAATTCAACGCAAATAGACACTCAAAAGCAAAGGCTCCCATGAGAGTCGTCACCTATTCCGAAGCACGCAGTTCCTTGAAGTCCGTGCTGGATGCCGTTAACGATGATGCGGACATGACGGTGATCAGCCGGCGCGACGGGGCAGACGCGGTGGTGATGTCATTCGACCACTACCAAAGCATCATGGAAACCATGTATTTGCTGTCAACCCCGGCCAACGCCGCGCATTTGGCCAAATCCATCGCGCAGCACAAGGCGGGCAAAGCGACTCGGCGCGAACTGGTCAAAACTTGAAATGACCCGCTCGATCCGGCTCACCCCGGCGGCTTGGGCTGATTACCTGTACTGGCAGGGGCAAGACAAAAAGACCCTGAAGCGCATCAAGCTGCTGATCGAAGCCGCCCGGCGCGACCCCTTCGCAGGCATCGGCAAACCCGAGCAGCTGCTGGGCAATTTGTCGGGTTATTGGTCACGGCGCGTTGATGACACCCACAGGCTGGTGTATGCGGTGGACGACGCGGACTTTGACGTGGTCGCCTGCCGAGGGCATTATGACCATTGAGGCTGGGCTGGGCTGGGCTGACGGGAGATGCTTGCATCAAGCCTGTGCCTTTGAAGACAGCAGCGCCAAACGCAGCCCTGGCAGGCCACGGAAATCTTCCGAGTTGAGGGTCAGCAGGGTCTACCCGTGTTCGATCGCCTGGGCGGCGATCCACAAATCTTTGTAACGCGGGCGGGTGAGCGCCCGGACTGAGCAACAGACGCCGCCAGCACGCCAAAAATGTTGATACCCATGTTAATTATGGGCTCATTTTTCATCTGAAACTTGAAGTTTGACAGTTTTTTGGCCTATAGTCCACGTATTATATGGATTTGTAGCTATATAAATAGTAGCGTTAGAACTTACAGAAAAACCACAAAAAATGGGGCAAGTTTAGCCAGCCGCCTCGCAACCGTCACAAGTTCCGCCGGAACAGCGCGTGCAGGCGCTCCCAATGCCGCTCGGCTGCCGCTTTGTCATAAATGCCTTCACGCTTCGGGAAGGCGAAGCCGTGGTGGGTGCCGGGGTAGGTTTCCACGCGGGCGCGGATGCCGGTGGATTTGAGGTGGGCGTCCAGTGCGGTGATCATCTCCGTGGGGGCCCAGACGTCGGTTTCTGCGGCGCCCACGTACACCTCGCCCTGGATCTTGTGGGCCTCGCGGTGGGGTGAATCGGGGTCGTCGGTGCACAGGCGCACGCCGTAAAAACTGGCCGCTGCGGCAATGCGGCTGGGGTGCTCTTCTGCTGCCCAGAAGATGAAGGGGCCACTCATGCAGTAGCCCACCACGCCGAGTTTGCCGGGTTTGACGGCCGGGTCTTTGTCAATGAAATCGAGCAGCGCCTGCGTGTCTTTGAGGATGTTGGGGCGGGTGATGGATTCCATGTGTTCAAACATCACGGCGCGTTCAGCTTCACCAGCGCCAGGGCTGAGTTTGTAGTCGCGGCTGCGGCGATAGTACAGGTTGGGCAAGACCACGCAATACCCGGCGGAGCCTAAGCGCCGTGCCATGTCGTGCAGCTCTTCGCGTTTGCCCGGCGCGTCCATGTAGAAGATGACGGCCGGGTGCGGGCCGCCTTCTTCGGGGTGGGTGATGAAGGTGTTCACAGCGCCGTCGGGCGTGGGGATGTCTATATCACGGTCGATCATGGTTACCTCTTTGAAAATAGCGAGTTCAATGCTAACGCAGGGCGGCTACTTTTTCTGTGCCGAATTTGCCGAGACCGCCTAACGGCCTGTCCACATCACCAAGTTCCAATCCAGCGGATGGAAGCTTCGCGCTTGATTGACTTCAACATAGCCGTTTGGTGTTTGCCATCGCAATACGGGGCCGCCATAACGCCCGCCTACCAAGCCGACAGTTTGCGCTTTGCCGTATCTGGCTTCGAGGCGTTGCATTGACGCCCGATGCACCCACCAGGGAGTTTGCACGATGGTGTGGGCCAGTTTGCCCTTTTTGAAGAAGGCGGCAAAGGTCAAGGCAGCGTCACCATCCGCACGGTCGATAGCGGTGTAACAAACACGGTCCCCCAACTCGCTCCGGTCGGGGCCCTGGTGGATGCAGGTGAGCGGTACTCCTTCAAAAAGTTTGCGCAAAGCTGCTTCGTCCATTTTGGGAGACAAGGCGTCCAGATTGGTTGAAATTTCTGGGGATTTTTGGCGAAGGTAAGTGCCATAGACGTGGAGGGTGTCCATTCTTGTGAGGACGAGAATTGCCAGAATGCCAATGCCGACGGTTGCCGGGATCGACATCCATTTGGGTATGTCTTGATTCATGGCGCACTTTCTGTGGGATTCGTTGGTCTTGTCATTGCTTGAGCTCTGGCGCCAACCCCGACATGATGTCGCAGGCGCCGCGAACAGCCTGGTGCATCGCCTTGGCTTGGCTGGGCCGGGCGGCTTGCCCTCCAAAACGCATGGCACAGTAAACTTCCACCGCGAATCCGAGCCAGCGCCTGGCCAAAGGCGCGATGGTCACTGCGCCACTCCAATGCTCGCGTACTGATTGCCCTGGTGTACGCAGATGCCCCTGGGTTCGCAAGCACCATTTCATCGCGAGCGCAGAAAACTTCATGGAGGCAGCAGGGTGCCGTGAGGCGCTGCCCCAAGCTGCCCACAGTGCGGCCTGAATTCCCAATCGAAACCTATAGCGCCATACAAGATAAGCCGCAAGCAGCAGGGCAAGGAGCACGAGCCAATCCACCGTGAACCAGGATGACACCGACTCCTGCAATTGAGCTCCGGGACTTTCTTGTCCCGGTTTGGGCCGCACTTTGCCCGTCATTTGGTCCAAAATGGCCTGTGTGCCGCCGAGAAGTTTTTCCATCAACGTACGCTGCCATTGGGGAATGAAGCGGTCAGACAGGGCACGCCGCATGTCTTTGAGCATGCCCTCCCATTGGCCTGCCAAAGCCCCCGGCCCCCGACTCGCATCACTTCCAGACCCGCCCGCGCCGCCAACAGAACCTGAACCCGTTGAATTATTTTTATTGGAACTGCCACCGTCTGCGGCAGTAGGCGTTTGAAACATGCCGGGCGTGTCTGTTCCAGGCGGAAGAAAACCAAAACCAAGGATCGGTGGTCTGGGCACAAAGAAAAATATAACCACGACAATCAAGAACGAGAGCAGGATGAAAGCCATTGTCATGCACAGCTTTATCCAGCGTGAAAGTGTTACCCCGCGCGCATGCTCCCACGCCAGGGCGAGGCCACCAAACACCCAGGCCGGGCCGAGGTAGAACCATAAGGTCCAATTGGCATTGCCGTGGGTGGCGACCATGAAACTCACGACAAAAATGACGGTGAGTGTCAAATAGAAATCACGCTGTGTGCGCAAGATAACGGCCCGCGCGCCCATCACCAGCAGCAGGGCGACGGCGGTCCAGCGCAGCAATGTAAACATCAGGAATCCCGGAAAGATGGTCAGCACCACGCTCAGGGTGCCCTGAATCTGCCATTGCCTGTTGCCCGATGGCATCGGCTGGCGGGCACGCAGGGTGCCAGCGCCAAAACCGATCAGCGCCCAAAGACACCAGAAAATACTCTCTGCGCCAAATGAGCCAAAGCGCCGGTCCAAAAAAGAAAACGACACCGCCACACACAGGTAACTCATGCCGGTCAGCGCAACCACAGCACGGCTGTTGAGCGCAGGTGAGGGCGCAGCCGGGTCAACTGCAACCGCAGTTTCGGTCACGGAGCTTCCATCCATACAGTGAATCCCGCCCGTGTGAGCGCGCCATGAAGTGTTTGCCCCTGGATGACGTCTTTTTCTTTCCGCGTCTTTGCAAGGGCAATCAGCACGACAACCGCAACGCCTCTGGGAATCTGCTGAGTCAGCGCGTTGACCAGCGGTTCAGCCGGGCAGGTTGAACTCACGACGACGGCAATCTGTTCGCCAATTGCCGACTGCCGCGCAGCCCGAGCAATGGAATGAAAAACTGTGCTGGTCGCTGGCGGCAGCTGGGCCAATGCGCGCCTGACCAAAATTGGGTCACGCAAGGGCAGGGAGGATTTATCGATATCCACCAGCAAGCGCACACCGGCTGCCACTGCCACATCAGCTACGCCGACGACCAGGCGCAGAACCTGCTCTCCCGCGCTGTCAAAAACGCCGAAATCCGGCTCGCGGGGATGCTCTGCCACAACACGCAGACGGATCGAGCCGCTTTGCTGGAAGTGCTGGATCACCAACTCGCCCACACGTGCGGATGCGCGCCAACTCACCCGCCCGACAGACTCCCCGTCTTGGTACGGTCTGAGCATTCCAAGCTCAAATGACTGGCCCATGCGGCGGGTTGAAAGCTCACCCAAAGGATCGTCTGCAATCCCCCAAGGCAGCGGCCATTGCACAGGCTGCGCATGGGGAAGTACCCGCAGATGGATGTTCGGGCGTGCCAGGGTGTGCTGTGCGCGCATCAGGCCCAGAGGAAAACCACTGGCCACGCGCACTTCAATCAATTCGTAGTCACCTCGGCATGAAAACCGAACCAGACGATCCAGCTTCGGTGCATGGCCAGCCCGGATGATGGGTATCGTTTGGCTCAAGACCAGGCGATTCGAAGCCCATTCCCATTCGGTTTCAAGCTCGACCATGAAAGCAGGCCAAGGCAAGCGGCGCTCCACGAGAATATTCAGGTCGCAATCGGAACCTTCGGTCACTTCAAGATCCCCGCTGGCCTCAACTCGCACGCTCATCGAACGCAGCGAGAGCCACGGCAGTGCGAATCCTAGAAAGCTCACCACGGCAAGAAACAAGAACATGCCATAGACCATGGGGTCCTGGCGGTTCAGCGCAGCGATCAGCAAAACAGCACTGAGGCCGAGCAAAACTCGGGATTTGGACAGCCAGCGTTCCATGGCGTGCCTATTGAGGCGTCGGCTGGGCCTGCAAAATTTCTTGCACCAATGCGGCCGCTGACTTGGCTTGCAGGCCTTGCGTATTCATGATGATCCGATGCGCAAGCACCGGAACGGCCACTTCACGCACGGTCGCGGGATCGACGTAAGTTTGGCCGCGAATGCAGCTCAAAGCCCGCGACATCCGAGCAAGGCCCAACGTACCCCGAGGACTTGCACCAAAGCGCACGGCGGGGTGTTTACGCGTCGCAGCGACGATACCAGCCATGAAATTGGCGACTTCGGGCGTGATGGTGACTTCCCTGGCCTGGGCCACTAGGCGCGAGAATTCTTCGCCGCTGCATACGGGTTGAAGTCGACTGATCGGATGCGAAAACTGCTGAGACATGATCAACCCAGCTTCGGTGGGCAAGTCTGGGTAACCCAGCGACAGCCGGATCAGAAACCGATCCAACTGGGCTTCTGGAAGGGGATAGGTGCCTGAAATGTCGATGGGATTCTGAGTGGCGAGGACGGCAAAAGGGGCGGGCAGCGGGATGGTCTGCCCGTCCAGCGTGATTTGATTTTCTTCCATGCATTCCAGCAAAGCGGATTGAGCTCTTGGGTTGGCGCGGTTGATTTCATCGGCCAAAACGATATTGGCGAACACGGGGCCCGGGCGCAGCGTGAAACTGCCGTCTTTTGGGTTGTACACCGGGCCACCAACGATGTCCGAGGGCATCAGGTCAGCGGTAAATTGCACCCGCTTGAAAGAGAGGCGGATCGATACCGCCAACGCTCTTGCCAGCATGGTCTTGCCAAGGCCCGGTACATCTTCAAGCAGCAGATGCCCGCCTGCAACGACCGTCGCCAACGCCAGTTCGACCTGCTGATGTTTACCCTGAAGTACCTTTTCTACGTTTAAAACAATGGCGCGCGCGAGCAGCGCCAAATCATTGGCCGGTAAGGCCGTATTTGCTGGATGGCTCAAAGTCTGATCTCCCTGTTGCGGGAAATTCTAATGGCCTGCGATGCAAGTCCAGGCGCGAAATCACGCAGGGCCGTGACGTGATCTATGGGAACTCGGGCGGGATCAAACTCAATGAGCGATCATACCCAAAATGGGTTTGATTGAGGCCAGAAAGCCGATTTGACCGGATGGTTTTATAGAAAAATCCATCCAGGTCATGTAAACTATAATTAGTATGCTTCTATTATTATAGCAATTTATAAGTGACATTGCCTCTTTTCCGCTGGCGCGGTGATCGGTGGACGGCAGGTTGAATCGGCTGTCTACCCGCATCGGCGCTCCACACTCCGTTACCTACGCAACAGCGCAATTCAGGCACCTGCCAAGTTATCATAGGGCTCAGCTTTGGCACTTTGCGTGCTGATGTTTTCCATATAAATCAACAGCTTAAGCGTTTTCGCCTGTCTTTTCGTGCGCCTCAATTCCATCAAGTTATCCGGCTTCAAGTCCTTTGTGGAGCCCACCACGTTTCAGCTCCCTGGCCAATTGGTGGGTGTGGTGGGGCCCAACGGCTGCGGCAAATCGAACATCATGGACGCGGTGCGCTGGGTGTTGGGTGAGTCCAAGGCCAGCGAATTGCGTGGCGAGTCGATGCAGGACGTGATCTTCAACGGCACCAATTCCCGCAAACCGGCCAGCCGCGCCAGTGTCGAGCTGGTGTTTGACAACGCCGACGCACGCGCCGGTGGGCAGTGGGGCCAGTTTGGCGAAATCGCCGTCAAACGCGTGTTGACGCGCGACGGCACCAGCAGCTATTACATCAACAACCAGCCGGTGCGCCGCCGCGACGTGCAGGACGTGTTTCTGGGCACCGGCCTCGGGCCGCGCGCCTACGCCATCATTGGCCAGGGCACGATTTCACGGATCATTGAGTCGAAGCCCGAAGAATTGCGCCTGTTTCTGGAAGAAGCCGCCGGTGTTTCCAAATACAAGGAGCGCCGCCGCGAGACCGAAAACCGCCTGCACGACACGCGCGAAAACCTCACCCGCGTCAGCGACATCCTGCGCGAGCTCGACGCAAACCTCGACAAGCTGGAAAAACAGGCCGAAGTCGCGCAGAAGTACAACACGCTCAATGCCGATGTCAACCTCAAGCAGCACCAGCAGTGGTTTTTGAAACGCGCCGATGCGCTGGCGGAGCAGGACAAAGTCAAAATTGACGCTGAACGTGCCCGCACGGGGCTGGAGGCCCGAGTGGCCGACCTGCGTGGGATAGAAGCCGAGCTGGAAACCGTGCGCCAGGCGCATTACGCGGCGGGCGACCACGTCAACCAGGCGCAGGGTTTGTTGTACGAAGCCAGCACCGAAGTGGGGCGCTTGGAGGCGGAAATCCGCTTTGTCGTCGAGGGGCGCCAGCGCGTCGTGCAGCGTCTGGCCACGCTCAAGGAGCAGGCCACGCAGTGGCATACGCGCAAAGAAGATGCCGAAGCTGAAATCGACCGCATGGAGGACCTCGCAGCCCAAGGCGAAGAGCATTCCATCCTTTTGGCCGCGCAGGTCGAAGAGCAGGCCATGGCCTTGCCCGACCTGGAAGACGCTTTGCGCCTGGCGCAGAAAAACGCCAACCAACAACGCAGCGAAGTGGTGCAGGTACAGCAGCAAATTCAGGTGCTGGCGGCTGAGCAGCGGCACATTGAAGAGCAATCACGTGCACTGAACCTGCGCCACGAAAAACAGGTGGCCGATCAAAAATCGCTCGCCGCCCCGGAAGATGCGCGTTTGAGCGATCTGCAACGCCAATTGGCAGAGGCGCAAGAAGCCGCCAAAATCGCCGATGCACGGCTTCACGAACTGCAAGACGCCGTGCCGCTTTTGGACGAAGCGCGCCGTACACAACAGCACAACGCGGTGGCTGAGTCGGCCAAAAAGGCTGATATCAAGGCCCGGCTGGAAGCGCAAAAAACCTTGCAAGAGCGCGTGAAGACCGACGGCAAACTGCAACCCTGGCTGGCCAAACACGGGCTTGATGGTCTGGCCGGTTTGTGGAGCCGCATCCACATCGAACCCGGCTGGGAAAACGCGCTCGAAGGTGCGCTGCGTGAGCGCCTGGGCGCGCTGGAAGTCTCGCGGCTGGAGAGCGTGCGTGGGTTTTTGGGCAGCACGGGTGCCGATGCGCCACCGGCCAAATTGGCGTTTTACAGCCCGCCTGCAGCGGGTAGACCCGGTATTGCGGCCTCATCAGGCCACGGGTTTCAAGCCTTGGCGGATTTGCTGCGTTTGAACGACGCGGGCCAAAAAGCGATCTTGGGCAATTGGCTTCACGGCTGTTTTGCGGCACCCAGCATGGAGGCCGCGTTGCAACAACGTGACAAGCTGAACGGCGGCGAGATGATTTTTGTGCAAGCTGGGCACGCGGTGGGCGCGCACAGTGTGAGTTTTTATGCGCCAGATTCCGAGCAGGCCGGTTTGCTGGCCCGCGCCCAGGAAATTGAAAACTTCGAGAAACAACTGCGGGCACAGAGCCTGATCGGCGAAGAAGCGCAAACGGCATTGGTCCGCGCAGAAGCCGCCTATGCCGACAGCGCCCAGCGGCTGGTCTCGGCGCGCCGCGATGCCAGCCAAACCCAATCCCAAGCCCACACTTTGCAGGTCGAATGCCTGCGCCTGGCCCAAATTGCCGAGCAAAGCCGGGCCCGCAGCCAGCAGATTGCCGAAGACCTGGCCGAAATCGACGCGCAGTTGAATGAGCTGCAAGAACGCCGCGTGACGGCGGAAGCGCGTTTTGAAGGCCTGGACATGCAGTTGGCCGACACGCAGGAGCGCCATGCGCAGTTGGACGAGCGGGTGATCGAAGCCGAACGCAAACTCGCCGCTTGCCGCGATCAGCAGCGCGGCCTGGACCGGCAAGCCCAAGAAGCCACGTTTTCACTGCGCAGCCTGGACGCGCGCCGCGCTGAACTGACCCGCACCATTGAAACTGCCACGGCGCAAGCGCGAGCGGCAGTGGCGGAGGAAACATCGGCCCAAGCAGAATTGGCGCGATTGACCGATGCCGCTGCCCAGGCGGGTCTGCAGACCGCGTTGGCGTTGAAACTTGAACGCGAACAGGCGCTGGGCGCCAAGCGCAGTGAATACGACGATTTGACCGGCAAACTGCGCGGCAGCGACGAGCGCAGGCTGCAACTGGAGCGTGAACTCGAGCCGATGCGCAACCGCATCACCGAGGCGCAGCTCAAAGAGCAGGCGGCGCGCCTCGGATTTGAACAATACGAACAATTGTTGATCGATGCGGCGGCGAACCTGGAGGCGGTGGCTGAATCTATCACCCAGGGCAACATAAAACTCAACGGCCTGCAAGCCGAGATTGACCGCCTGCACCGCGACATTGCGGCGCTGGGCGCTGTCAACCTGGCGGCGCTGGACGAGCTCAGCACTGCGCGCGAACGCAAGCAGTTTCTGGATGCGCAGACGGCAGATTTAACGGAAGCGATGACGACGCTGGAAGACGCGATCAAGAAGATTGACGGCGAAACCCGCGAACTATTGGCGGGCACTTTCAACACCGTAAACGAACATTTTGGCAAGATGTTCCCCGAGCTGTTTGGCGGCGGCAACGCGCGCCTGGAAATGACCGGCGCAGAGATTCTGGATTCTGGCGTGCAGGTGTTTGCGCAACCGCCGGGCAAGAAAAACCAGACCATCCATTTACTCTCGGGCGGTGAGAAGGCGCTGACCGCCATTGCGCTGGTGTTTGCCATTTTCCAGCTCAATCCCGCACCCTTTTGCCTGCTCGATGAGGTGGACGCGCCGCTGGACGACGCCAACACCGAGCGTTATGCGAAACTGGTGACCAGCATGAGCAAAGAGACCCAATTCCTCTTCATCAGCCACAACAAGATCGCCATGGAAATGGCCGGGCAGTTGATCGGCGTGACGATGCAGGAGCAGGGCGTGAGCCGCATCGTTGCGGTGGACATGGAATCAGCAGCCGTCCTCGCGCTGGCCGCCTAGGTTTATGGCCTTCAGTAATCTCCAGCTCGGTTTGGCCATTGCAGGTGGTTTGGTACTGGCTGGCGTGGTGGCGCATGGGGCGTGGGTTTCACGCAAAAACATGCCCCGGCAGGCCCACCCGGATGGGGAACAACCGCCTTTGGATCCGGTGCATCCGCCGCGCGATTTGCTCGAACCGTCGCTTGACGCCGATGCCTTGGCCACCCTGCCGGTGCCCGAAAAGAAAGCCAGCCTTGATGCCCTCATCGACGTGATTGCGCCTATCGTGCTGGATTCGGCCGTTTCGGGAGAAGCTGCCCTGAGTGCCATGGCGCCGTCTCGGCGCGTGGGCAGCAAGCCGTTTGCCATCGAGGGCCTGAATGCGGCGCATCGGCAATGGGAGCCTCCCGCCAGCGGGCAGCGTTATGACGCCTTCCAGGCCGGCGTGCAGTTGGCCAACCGTTCTGGTGGGCTCAACGACATTGAATATTCCGAGTTCGTCATCAAGACGCAGGCCTTTGCCGATGCAGTCAACGGCGCGCCAGAGTTCCCTGAAATGCGCGATGAAGTGGCCCGCGCCCGCGAACTCGATGCATTTGCCGGTGAATACGACGCCCAATTGAGCTTTACCTTGCGCGCCCGGCAAACCGCCTGGAGCCCGGGTTTCATCGCCCAAAATGCCGCCCGCCTCGGTTTTGTCGCCGGTGTGATTCCAGGGCGCATGGTGCTGCCCGCCAGCACGATAGGCATGCCGCCAATATTGGGTTTGGGCTTTGATGCACAGGCGGCGCTGGCGGACGACCCGACACAGTCGGCCATCCGTGAAGTGACCTTGAGTCTGGACGTGCCGCAGGTGGAACGTTCCGAGCGCCCCTTTGTGCGGATGCGCGAAAGTGCCGCCGCGCTGGCGCTGGCCATGGACGGCGTGGTGTCCGACGACAACGGCCAATTGTTGGCGTCTGAGGCCATGGATCTCATTGGCTCCGAGTTGGAAAAGCTGTACGACACCCTGCATGACCGGGATTTGGGAGCGGGTTCCGTGCTGGCGCGGCGTCTGTTTTCGTAATGGCCGCACTGGAGGCGGCGGGAGCCAGGGCGCGGGTCTTGCGCGAGCAGTTGCATCTGCACGCACACCAGTATTACGTGTTGGACGACCCCAAAATTCCCGATGCCGAATACGACCGCCTGTTCCAGGAACTGCAGGGCATTGAAGCGCAATTCCCCCAGTTAGCCTCGGCAGACTCGCCGACCCAGCGCGTGGGTGGCAAACCCTTAGACGCATTTGCTTCAGTGCGCCATGCTGTGCCCATGCTCAGCATCCGCACTGAAACCGACACCGAAGCCAGCGGTGCGCAGAACTTTGATGCACGGGTGCGTCGGGAATTGGGCCTGGGAGAAGCTGATGCCCCCATCGGATACGTTGCAGAGCCCAAGTTTGACGGCTTGGCCATGAGCCTGCGGTATGAACATGGGGTGATGGTGCAAGCCGCGACGCGGGGGGATGGCGAAAACGGTGAAAACGTCACCCAGAACATCCGCACGATCGGCCAGATTCCATTGAGGCTGACCGGCGCTTCCCCACCGCTTCTTGAGGTCAGGGGCGAGGTCTACATGCGCCGCGACGACTTTGAAGCGCTCAACGAGCGTCAGCGCGACAAAATCGCTCGAGGTGCCAAGGGTGAGAAGACCTTTGTGAATCCGCGCAATGCCGCCGCCGGTGCCGTGCGCCAGCTGGATCCAGCCATTGCGGCTCAAAGACCGCTGAGCTTTTTTGCGTATGGGCTGGGCGATATCACACCGGCGGAACTCGGGGGCCCCGAGTTCACTACCCATTTCGACATGCTCGCCACCCTGAAGGCTTGGGGTTTTCCGGTGTCTGGCCTCGTGGAAAGGGCACAAGGCGCTTCTGAATTAATAGCGTATCACCAGCGCGTGGGTCGGGAGCGTGTTCAGTTGGGCTTTTACATTGATGGGGTGGTCTACAAGGTCAACAGCCTGGCGCTGCAGCGCCAGCTGGGCTTTGTGACGCGCGAGCCGCGCTGGGCTGTGGCGCACAAGTACCCGGCGCAGGAGCAGATCACAACCGTGCAGGCCATTGAAGTGCAGGTCGGGCGTACCGGCAAGTTGACTCCGGTTGCACGGCTGGCCCCGGTGTTTGTGGGCGGGACCACCGTGTCCAACGCCACGCTTCACAACCTGTTTGAACTGCGCCGCAAAAAGGTACGGGCGGGCGATTTGGTAAGCGTTCGTCGAGCGGGCGATGTGATTCCTGAAGTAGTTGGCTTGGTGCAACACATTCTGAATAGCAGTAGCCTTGAAGGTGAGACTCTGGATGCATCCTACCTTCACTATCCGCGCGCCAGTTATGTCCCCAACTTTCGTATGCCAAAGCACTGCCCGGCTTGCGGCAGCGCGGTGGTGCGCGAAAAAGGCGAGATGAACCATCGCTGTAGCGGTGGCCTGTTCTGCCCGGCACAACGCAAAGAGGCGATATTGCATTTTGCGCAGCGCCGTGCTGTCGAGGTCGAGGGCCTGGGAGACAAGCTGGTGGACCAACTGGTCGACGCCGGCATCATCAAAACCCTGCCAGATCTGTACCGCCTGGGCCTCTCTTCTCTGGCAGCGCTTGACAGAATGGCCGAGAAGTCCGCGCAGAATATTGTGGATGCGCTGCAAAAATCGAAGCAAACCACCTTGCCACGATTCCTGTTTGGCCTGGGCATCCGGCATGTGGGTGAAGCAACTGCCAAAGAACTGGCGCGCCATTTCAGCAAGCTCGACGCCATCATGGACGCAACTGTCGAGCAACTGCTGGCAGTGGACGATGTGGGCCCCATCGTCGCCCAAAGCCTGCGAACCTTTTTCGACCAGGCCCACAACCGCGAGGTGGTAGAGCAACTCCGCGCCTGCGGCCTGACGTGGCCAGAGGGCGAACCTGCCGCAGTGGCGCCCAAGCCGCTGGCTGGCAAGACCTTCGTCATCACAGGCAGCTTGCCGACGCTGAGCCGGGACGAAGCCAAAGACCTGCTCGAAGCTGCAGGTGCCAAAGTCGCGGGCTCGGTCAGCAAAAAAACCAGTTACCTGCTCGCGGGTGCCGAAGCGGGCAGCAAGCTGGACAAAGCCAGGGAACTGGGCGTTGCAGTGATAGACGAAAACCAAATGAAAGAATTGCTTGATGGCGGTGCGTGACATCCTCAAAATGGGCGACCCCCGCCTCTTGCGTGCGGCGCAGCCGGTGACCGGATTTGACTCCGATGCGCTGCATCTGCTGGTCAGCGACATGCTCGACACCATGCACGCGGCCAACGGGGCCGGGCTGGCAGCGCCGCAAATCGGGGTGGACTTGCAACTGGTGATTTTTGGCACCGACGCGCCCAACCCGCGTTACCCCGACGCGCCACCCGTGCCGCGCACGGTGCTGGTCAACCCGGTGATCACGCCTCTCGGCGAAGAAGAAATCGAGGACTGGGAAGGCTGCCTGTCGGTGCCGGGCCTGCGCGCCGTGGTGCCGCGTTTTGCGCGCATACGCTACACCGGCTTTGACCAATATGGCGACCCGATCAGCCGCGAGGTGGAGGGCTTCCATGCCCGTGTGGTGCAACATGAATGCGACCACCTGATCGGCAAGCTCTACCCGATGCGGGTACGCGACTTCAGCCAGTTTGGCTTCACCGAGGTTTTGTTCCCGGGAATTGCGGCTGCTGAGGACAACTGACGCTTGCGATTGAGGTAACTAGGGGGTACCGGGGTGTCAGGCCCGGGAGTGGTCTAAAGCGGTCAAATCGACTTGATCTGCACCTTGCGCCACTTGATCGGGCCGCCTGTCGCACCGTTCACCCCAGCGCCGAACTGCAAGGCAAACGGACCGCTGGAGAGCTTGCCATAACGCACGTTGACAGTTTGCACACCATTGAATTTCACGATCAGTTCATCACCTTTGGCCTGGATCTCAAATGTGTTCCACCGGCCCCCCGCCTTGTGCACGGTGGGGACCGGTACGGCAGCGATGTTGACAATGGCGGCGGTGCCATACGTCGGATCCGGCCTGATGTCCCAGATATTGACTTCATAGGCGTTGTCAGCGGTGATAGTCTTGGGGTCGCTGGCGCGGATGAATATCCCGCTGTTGGTGTCGGTGGCCGCCCAGAACTCGGCGTAGATTTCGAAATCCCGATAGCTGCTCTTTGAGACAAGGTAGCCGCCCTTGCCCTGGTCGGCGACGATGGCTCCTGCCTCGGCCCGCCAATTGGCGTCGCCCAGACGGTTCCAGTTGTCCATGCCTTTGTCGCCATCCAGCAGGGTGACCCAGCCGGAACCCTCCTGGCGGCTGGCGCAGGCGGCCAGGCCCACTACGGGTACCAGCAAGCCAAGCCTGAGCAAGGTTGAACGTTTCATGGTGAGTCTCCTCGGGTGTTTGTTGTGGAAACAGCAAAACGCTGCCTGCGCACTATCGCACGACTGGGGGGAGGGCTGTCAAGTTGGAACTTATGGCGCCGGGCTGGCGGTGCCGCAGATTAGCGTAGACCTGCAGATAATGATTTTTGGCAGCGGCTAGGCGAACCCGCGTTATCCCGAAGCGCCACCGGTGCCGCGCACCGTGCTGGTCAACCCGGTGATCACGCCTCTCGGCGAAGAAAAAATTGAAGACTGGGGAGGCTGCTTGTCGGTGCCGGGCATCGCTGCGGCGGAAGACGACTGAGCTGGCCTGGCTGCGCCGGCAGCCGGCAACGAGGTCCGACATGCGCTATCGTTGGGGTGATTCAAAACCGGAGAGCAGATGACCAACCGATCCACGTGGCTGGGCCTTGCGGCCATCACCACCGCACTTCTTGCCACTCTTGCCCAAGCTCAAATGACCCCTGAAATCGCCGAAAAAATCAAGGCCATCGGTCGTGTGGTGAACCCGCCGGCCACGGCGCCGCTGTATGCACCGCGCGTGATCGAGTCCGAGCCCTATGCAGGTGTCACGGTGCAGCGCGACATCAAGTACGGCGACGACCCGCGCCACCTGCTGGACGTGTTTACACCCCAAGCCGCGTCGTCTGCGCCCCGCCCGGTGTTCGTCTTTGTGCACGGGGGCGGATTCGTCAGGGGCGATCGGCGTGGCCCGGGAAGCCCGTTTTATGACACGCTGATGCTCTGGGCAGTGCGCAACGGCATGATTGGCGTGAACATGACCTACCGGCTGGCGCCCAAGGATCTGTGGCCTGCGGGCGCACAGGATGTTGGCCTGGCGATTCGCTGGGTGAACGAGCAGATGGCGGCACGCGGCGGTGACCCGAAAAAAGTCTTTCTGATGGGGCACTCGGCGGGTGCAGCCCATGTGGCCTCGTATGTGGCCGACGAGCGGTTTCACCAGGTGAAGGGCTCCGGGCTGGCTGGCGCCCTGATGCTGTCTGGCCTGTTCGCCATTTCGCCGGAATTGACGGCCCAGGAAGATCCGGTCCGGCTCTATTTCGGTGCAGACGCCGCCACCTATGGTGAGCGTTCGGCGCAGGGCGGCCTGCTCCGGACTAAAGTGCCTTTGTGGGTGGGGTATGCCGAACTGAATCCGCCCAGCTTTGTGGCGCAAAGCGAAGGACTCAAGGAGGCCCTGTGCAAGGTCGGCCGCTGCCCGGCCGTCCACCGTTTTGTCGGCCACAGCCACATGTCGGAAATCTATTCCATCCACACCGACGACAAGGTGGTAAGCGACGCCATGCTTGCCTTCGTGAAGGCCAACTAACTGCGCAGCCCCGTCAGGCAGATAGGGCTTCAAGCAGCTCGGTTTCGATCTCGATCTGCGCTTTATTTTGTTGCAGCTCAGGTCCGTCGATCAAGAAGGTGTCGTCCACGCGTTCACCCAATGTGGCTACTTTGGCCAGTTGCAGATTGATGCGGTGTTTGGCCAGTACGCGCGCCACGCTGTACAACAGGCCCACCCTGTCACTGGCCGAGATATTGAGCAGCCAGCGCTGGGCTTTTTCATCTGGCCGCAAGCTCACCCTGGGCGCGATCGGGAAACTCTTGACCCGCCGGGAAACCCTGCCTTTGCCAGGCTGTGGCAGTGGCCCAGCCCGCAGGATGGTCTGGCTCAGCCCGTGTTCCAGCAAGGCGGTCATTTCCCGGTATTCTGCATCGCTTGCAGATGTGTCAATCTGAAATGTGTCCAGCGCATGGCCGTTGGCTGCCGTATGGATCCGCGCATCCTGGATGCTAAAGCCCTGTTGGTCAAAATAGCCGCAGATGCGGGCAAAGAGTTCAGTTTGATCGGGTGTGTAGACAAGGACTTGCAATCCCTCCCCGATCGGCGAGCGGCGCGCACGCACGACCGGCAGATCAGAGCCCACATGCCGCGACAGCTGGCGCGTATGCCAGGCGATGTCGCCCGCGTCATGGCGCATGAAGTAGCCCACATCCAAGGTGTCCCACAGCGGTTTGTGGGCGTTGAAGGGAAGGGCGGCGGCCGAAATCTGCACCAGAGCTTCGCGTTTGCGCGCCACAACTTCGGCGTCGGCGTCAGGGGCTCGGCCCCCTAGTGCGCGCAGGGTGAGCCGGTAGAGGTCTTCCAACAATTTGCCTTTCCACGCGTTCCAGACCTTCGGACTGGTGCCGCGAATGTCCGCCACAGTTAGCAAATACAGTGCGGTCAAGTAGCGTTCGCTCCCCACCCGTTTGGCGAAGGCCACAATCACATCCGGATCGCTCAAATCGGATTTTTGCGCGATGTGGCTCATGGTGAGGTGCTCACGCACCAGGAATTCGATCAGTTGGGTGTCTTCCGGAGAAATGCCATGTTGCTTGCAAAACCGCCGAGCATCGGCAGTCCCCAAAACAGAGTGGTCACCACCCCGGCCTTTGGCAATGTCGTGAAACAGGGCAGCGGTGTACAGAATATAGGGCTTGTCCCAGCCTGAGGCCAGTTGCGAGCAAAAAGGGTACTCGTGCGCGTGTTCTGGCATGAAAAACCGCCGTGCGTTTCGCAAGACCATCAGGATATGCTGATCCACCGTATACACGTGGAACAGGTCGTGCTGCATCTGGCCTACGATGCGGCGAAACACCCACAAATAGCGGCCCAGAACGGAGGTCTGGTTCATCAAGCGCATGGCGTGCGTGATGCCATCATGTTGCATCAAGATGTCGCGGAAAGTCGCGCGATTGACGGGATCAACGCGAAATTTGCCGTTCATCACCGTGCGCGCGTTATACAGCGCACGCAGGGTTCGGGCCGATAGGCCTTTGACGCCGACGGTGGTCTGATAAAGCAGAAAAGTTTCCAGGATGGCGTGGGGGTTGCGCTGATATAGGTCGTCGGTGGCCACGTCAATCATCCCGGCCTTCTCAAAAAAACGCGCATTGAGCGGGCTGGGTGCATGGGTTTGAGGCTGCAGCCGCTCTTCGATGTTCATCAGCAATATTTGGCTGAGCTGCGTGACCGCTTTGGCCGCCCAGTAGTACCGCCGCATCAGGGTTTCGCTGGGCCGCACAAACGGTGTTTTCGCGGAAGAGGGCCGCACTGACGACGGGGCACCGCCAGGCAAAGCGGACTGCTCAGCAGGCAGCGCGCCAGGTGAAGCGGGGAGCGTGGGCGCAACATAACCAAAGGCCTGGGCGACCGCAGTTTGCAAATCAAACACCAGGCGATCCTCACGGCGTTTGGCGATCAGGTGCAAGCGCAGGCGGATCAGGTGCAAAAGCGCTTCATTGCGCCTGATTTGTTTGACTTCAAATGCCGTGGCCAGACCGTTGCGCGCCAAATCGTCCCAACTATTTCCCAAATTGGCTGCTCGTGCCACCCACAAAACAATTTGCAGATCACGCAAGCCACCCGGAGACTCTTTGCAATTGGGTTCCAGTGAATAAGGGGTGTTTTCAAATTTGTTGTGGCGCTGGCGCAGCTCAAGGTTTTTAGCGACGAAAAAGGCGTAAGGATCGATGGCCGAAAAGAACCGTGTTTTGAATTCCTCAAATAACTCGACATTGCCCGTGACCAGGCGGGCTTCGAGCAGGGAGGTCTGCACCGTTACGTCGCGGGCGGCCTCGGCCAGGCACTCGGAAACCGTGCGCACGCTCGAGCCAATCTCAAGGCCCGTGTCCCAACAACTGCCAATGAATTTTTCAATCTGCGCTTTGAGCGCGGGCTCTTGATCGGCAGAGCGCACATCGGGCAGCAACAGCAATACGTCCACATCAGAGTGCGGGAAAAGTTCGTTTCGCCCAAATCCGCCGACTGCCAGCAAGGCAAATGGCGTGGTGAGACCGGATTGCGTCCATAAGCTGCACAACGCGTGATCCGCAATTTTTGACAACTTGACAAGTGCCTGGCGAACACCGCGCGTGGAGACACCGCCAGACGCAATCGAACTCAGCACCCCCGCTTTTTGCGCGCGCAAGACGCCTCGCGAAAACTCAACCATGGCCATGGGCGGGCGCGAACCGGCCGTCATGCACGAGAGGTACTCATGGGTGCACGGCAACTTCCACGAAGGCCGGTTTGGCCGGGCTGCCGGCTGACAGGGTGAGCACCTCATAACCAGTCTCGGTGACCAGCACGGTGTGTTCCCACTGCGCCGAAAGCGAGTGGTCTTTGGTGACAATGGTCCAGCCGTCTTTCTCAGGGCCTTCCTTGATCTCTTTGCGTCCGGCATTGATCATCGGCTCGATGGTGAAGGTCATGCCGGGTTTGAGCACTTCCAGCGTGCCGGGCTTGCCGTAGTGCAAAACTTGCGGCTCTTCATGAAAAACGCGGCCAATGCCATGCCCGCAAAACTCGCGCACCACGCTGAAACCCTGGCCTTCGGCAAATTTCTGGATGGCCCAGCCAATATCGCCCAGGCGAGCGCCCGGCTTGACCATCTTGATGCCGTGCCACATGGCGTCATACGTGATGCCGCACAGGCGCTTGGCGGCAATGGAAGACTCGCCTACGACAAACATCCGGCTGGTGTCGCCATGCCAGCCGTCTTTGATCACTGTGACGTCAATGTTGACAATGTCCGCCTTTTTCAGCTGTTTGTCGTTGGGAATGCCATGGCAAACCTGATGATTCACCGAGGTACAAATGGATTTGGGGTAGGGCACGGAGCTGCCACCCAAATAATTCAAGGGTGCCGGAATGCCGCCTTGCACTTGCGTGATGTAGTCGTAGGCCAGTTTGTCCAGCGCGTTGGTCGTCACGCCGGGTTGCACATGGGGCGTCAGGTAATCCAGAACCTCGGACGCCAAACGCCCGGCCACCCGCATGCCTTGCACGCCTTCGGCGTCTTTGTAGGTAATCGTCATGTGCACAATTATCCCAGAGGGCACGGGTAAAATTCAGACACTTCGCGGCGCAAGCTGCCAGCCCCGGTTGCGTCGACGGGGTGCTGCCTTGATTTATCCCATTTTCAGACCACACAGTGACCCTTCACATCACCTTTTTTGAAGGCGCAAGTGCGCTGAGCGAGTTCCGGGCCGGTCAACTGCTGCCCAAATTGCAGGCCATCTCTCCTCGAATTGACAGCGTAAAGGCGCAATTTGTCCACTTGGCGTCTTCTGAATCTATGCTTGACGCCGCATTGCAAGCCCGACTGGCCAGGCTGTTGACCTACGGTGAGCCCTTCGCAGACCCGAACGGACACGGGGGCGTCTCACCATCGCCAAACCAGACGGTAAAGATCGTCGTGGCACCGCGTTTTGGCACTGTCTCGCCCTGGGCGTCCAAGGCCACTGATATTGCGCACAATTGCGGCTTGCAGGTGCGCCGCATCGAGCGTGTCGTCGAATACAGTGTTCACTTGGCCAAGCCTTTATTGGGAAAGGCTGGGCTGCCACCCGAGAAGGTAAGCCAAGTCGGTGTTGTGCTGCATGACCGAATGACCGAAAGCGTCATGCCAAGCCGTAAGGAGGCCCTGAACCTGTTTACCGACCTCGTCGCTGCCCCCATGGCGCTTGTCCAGGTGTTGGAACAAGGCCGCGCTGCCCTGGTCAACGCCAACGCCAGCTTCGGTTTAGCCCTTGCCGACGACGAAATCGACTATCTCGTGGCGGCATTCACCCAACTGCGCCGCAACCCGACCGACGTGGAACTGATGATGTTTGCGCAGGCCAACAGCGAACACTGCCGCCACAAAATTTTCAACGCTGACTTCACCATTGACGGCGTGGCGCAGGAGAAAAGCCTGTTTGGCATGATTCGCCACACCCACCAGCAAAACCCACAACACATGTTGGTCGCCTATTCAGACAACGCCTCCGTGATGGCGGGCGGGCCAGTCGAAAGGTTTGTGGCAAAGGTAAACGCACAGTCTGGTGCAAAGGGCGTGAATAGCTATCAAAAACATAGTGAAATTAGCCATGTTTTGATGAAGGTTGAAACCCACAACCACCCTACGGCGATTTCACCGTTCCCCGGCGCATCAACGGGCGCGGGCGGAGAAATCCGCGATGAAGGCGCCACCGGGCGTGGCTCAAAGCCCAAAGCCGGGTTGACCGGGTTCACCGTCTCCAAACTTGTCTTTTCGCCTGCTGTAGCCCTGTACGGCAAACCGGAGCACATCGCCAGCCCGCTGCAGATCATGATCGAGGGGCCCCTGGGCGGCGCGGCTTTCAACAATGAATTTGGCCGCCCCAACTTGCTCGGGTATTTTCGGGAATACGAACAAGCCGTCAAATTTACCGCGGCTACTGGCGGCACCTTGACGCAGCAGGGCTACCACAAGCCCATCATGATCGCCGGCGGCTTGGGTGTCATTGACGCCGCCATGACAAAAAAAATCGTCTTTCCGGCGGGCAGTTTGCTGATCCAGCTTGGCGGCCCGGGCATGCGCATCGGCATGGGCGGCAGCGCGGCTAGTTCCATGGCTACAGGCGCCAACGCGGCCCAATTGGATTTTGACTCCGTGCAGCGCGGCAACCCTGAAATCGAACGCCGCGCGCAGGAGGTGATCAACCATTGCTGGATTCTGGGTGCTGAGAACCCGATTTTGGCGATCCACGATGTCGGAGCCGGTGGCCTCTCCAACGCGTTTCCAGAACTCACCCACGATGCAGGCCGCGGTGCCCGCTTTGATTTGCGTGCTGTGCCGCTGGAGGAATCCGGTTTGGCACCCAAAGAAATCTGGTGCAACGAAAGCCAGGAGCGATATGTTTTGGCAATTGCGCCGGAGTCGCTTGATCTGTTCAAAGCCATGTGTGAACGCGAGCGCTGCCCCTTTGCCGTGGTTGGTGTGGCGACAGAAGAGCCTCAGCTCATCGTGGCCTATGAAGACGCGGGCGTTCGCCGCGCGGGGCCGCCCCAAGCAAGCACAAGCCCCTCGGGGGGCAGCGTAGTACACGACGTGACAGGCGTGGGGGCATGTGTGCATATGCCGATGAACGTTCTGCTGGGCAAACCACCCAAAATGCAGCGCGATGTGGCCACAGTGGCCCGCACGTTCAAGCCGCTGGATTTCACGGATGTGACCCTGCAAACCGCTGCAATTGATGTGTTGCGGCACCCCACGGTAGCGTCCAAACGTTTTCTGATTACCATCGGCGACCGCACCGTGGGCGGTTTGAGCCACCGCGACCAGATGGTGGGGCCATGGCAAGTGCCTGTGGCCGATTGCGCCGTGACCCTGGCGGATTACAAGGGCTTCGCTGGCGAAGCCATGAGCATGGGTGAACGCACGCCCTTGGCCATCCAGAACGCGCCCGCTTCGGGCCGAATGGCGGTGGCCGAAGCCATCACCAACCTGCTGGCGGCACCGATCGAACTGGACCGTGTCAAACTCTCCGCCAACTGGATGGCCGCGTGTGGCGAGCCCGGTGAAGACGCCGCGCTGTATGCGACCGTCAAAGCGGTCGGCATGGAACTCTGCCCGGCGCTGGGCATTTCAATCCCCGTTGGCAAAGACTCGTTGTCGATGCGAACAGTATGGGAAGTCCCCTCCGGTAGGCGGGCTGATTTCAGTGATAT
This sequence comes from Rhodoferax sp., assembly GCA_031365665.1. GTDB lineage: Bacteria > Pseudomonadota > Gammaproteobacteria > Burkholderiales > Burkholderiaceae_C > JANYCG01. The sequence goes on from JANLYO010000301.1 coordinate 23,638, forward strand.
GGAGTCGGTGAGAAAAAAAGTCACTTCCCCCGTCAGCCTGATCATCACCGCCTTTGCGACGCTCAAGGACGTGCGCGGCACACTCACGCCGCAGCTTGACGCGACGCAAGCTGACAGCACCTTGGTCTTGATCGACCTCGGCCGGGGCCAGCACCGCATGGGTGGCAGCATCCTGGCGCAATCCCTGAATCAGACCGGCGATGCTGTGCCCGATCTAGACCATCCCAGCGATCTGGTGAATCTTGTACATGCCGTCAATGCCCTGCGGGAGCAAGGCAAGTTGCTGGCCTACCACGACCGCAGCGACGGCGGCCTATTTGCCGCAGCCTGTGAAATGGCCTTTGCCGGCCAAGTGGGCATCAGTTTGAACGTTGATTTGCTGGTCACCGAAGGTGACGGCATCAGCGACAGCCGCGCCGACATGGGCGACAGCAAAAACTGGGCTGGGCAAGTGAGTGCACGGCGCGACGAGCTCACACTTCGGGCCTTGTTCAACGAGGAATTGGGCGTTGTGTTGCAAGTGCGCACGAGCGAGCGCAATGCTGTCATGCAAATCCTGCGCGAACATGGCTTGAGCAAGTTCAGCCATTTCATCGGCAAGACGCGGCCGATCGGTGCGGCGATTCAAACCGGGGTTGGCGAAGTGCAAATCTGGCGGGATGCCAAGGCAGTTTTCACGGCCAAGCTGCAAGATTTGCACCAGGTTTGGGACAACACCAGTTGGCAGATTTGCAAGTTGCGCGACAACCCCCTGTGCGCGGACGCAGAACATGCTGCGGTGGGCGACCCTTCCAATCCAGGTTTGCACTTTTACGTGAAGAGCCTTGGTGCGTCAGATCAGGCAGATATTGATCATGCAGCTTCTAATTTGATAGTACACGGGTCGAACCCTGAACCAGCGGCGGCTCACTCAGCCACTGCCGGCCCAGCGCCCCAATCTGCCGCGCTCATGTTGACTCGCCCGCGCGTCGCCGTATTACGCGAGCAGGGCGTCAACTCCCACGTCGAGATGGCCTACGCTTTCACTGAAGCGGGTTTCGAGGCGTTTGATGTCCACATGACTGACCTGCAAACAGGCCGCGCGAAACTGCAGGACTTTGCCGGCGTCGTTGCCTGCGGTGGCTTCAGTTACGGTGACACCCTGGGCGCAGGCATCGGCTGGGCACGCTCCATCACTTTCAACCCGGTGCTGGCCGACCAATTCACCGCCTTTTTTGGCTGCAGCGACACTTTTGGCCTGGGCGTCTGCAACGGTTGCCAAATGTTTGCCGAGCTGGCTGGCATCATTCCGGGCGCGCAAGATTGGCCGCGTTTCACCACCAACCAAAGTGAGCGTTTTGAAGCACGCCTGTCGATGGTGGAGGTGCTGGATTCACCCTCACTCTTCTTCACCGGCATGGCCGGCAGCCGATTGCCGATTGCAGTGGCGCACGGCGAAGGTTTCGCCAATTTCACGGCATCAAAAGGCGGCCGTGGCAACTCTGCCAAAGCCATCGCCGCAATGCGTTTCACCGACAACCACGGCTTGGCAACCGAGGCCTACCCCTTTAACCCCAACGGCAGCCCCGCCGGTTTGACCGCCGTCACTACCGCCGACGGTCGCTTTACTGCGATGATGCCGCACCCAGAGCGGGTGTTCCGCAACATCCAAATGAGTTACACCCCCATGAACCGGGATGACGTCAGCCCCTGGATGCGGTTGTGGCGCAATGCGCGGCGGTGGGTGGGGTAGTGGGGTAGTGGGCGTATTGGTTGTGTCGTTTGCGGTTTGATGTTGGCAGAAACCCAATCTGGGTCATAGGGCAGCGCGGCAACTTAAAGCGACTTACGGCGTCGAAATGGCTTTCGGCGCCACCGTGGCCCCGTCTACCTTGTTGGCTGCAATCGCCTGCGCCACGAAGCCCGAGGCCTTCACGTCCTCCACAAAGGCTTTGAGGTAAGCCAGGCCCGCCT
>JANLYO010000143.1:0-4641 GCA_031365665.1 Rhodoferax sp.
TGGGGGCCATATCTTTCATGCCCAAAAGTCCTTGCGGCACAGGCCGCGGGCTGCGCAAAACTCACACGCAAAACCTTCCCCTAGCGCGGGCAACTCATTGCCATCGGCAATACGCTGCATGTCGTCCAGAATGCCTTCGGCCAACTGGCTGCGCATCGGGACGATGGCGGGCTGCGCAAACGTCTTGGTGGCCTCCTTTTCACCCACATTGACATACGCCGCGCCAATGTTGTCCACGTCAATCAAGGCCGCGTAAAAAGCCAACTGGGTGTCTTCATTGCCCGACCTGATGCGTTCGCTGGTCGAGGCGCGGCTTTCGGTTTTGTAGTCGATGACCAGGCAACTGCCGTCGGCCGCGCGGTCAATGCGGTCCAGTTTTCCCACCAGCGTGATGCTGCCCAGCGGCATGTCCTTCCAGGTTTCGCCCTCAACGAAAACCTTGCCATCCGACAGATGATCCGCCAGCCAATCGAGGTAACCCGCGCGCACTTTGGGCCAGGCGGCGGCGAAGGGCAAAAATTCTGCTGCTGAGAGGCCCAGGTCTGCCGTGGCCTGTTGCGCTGCCTGGTTGATGAGCGCCGCTTGCTGGTCTCGTTCGGTGGCGTGCAAAGTTTTGAGTGCCTGGTGGAAGTGAAACAAGGCCCGGTGCAGCCAGTTGCCGAAGTCGCGTTTGCCCAGCTCGACATCCAGCTCGTCGGCTTCTGCCAGTTTGAGTTGCCGCAGCGCAAAAAAGCGGTACGGGCATTTGCGCAGATCGTCGTAAGCGCTGGCCGAGAGGCGCTGTAGCGCGAGCGCCTGCCCCAGCGGGCGCGGCATGTGGGACGGCCGCGCGGCGAGCTCACGCGGGCGTCTAGGGTCTGCGGCGAGTGGCGCTGCGCCCGATTGTTGGCGCAAGGCCTGCACAAAACCGCTGGGCAACAGGCGCTCCCCGCCTTGGCTGGTGCGCCACAGGATGTCAATGCAGGGGAATTGCAGCGCGTAGTGCCATGCCTCACCCAGCGCGCGGGCCAGATCTTCGCGCGTGGGCAGGCCCAAGGCCGCGCGTTGCAGCGCCGTCCAGGCGCCGGGCACATCGGGCGACACCGGCAATCGTTGCTCGTCACAACCCGCCAGCACCACCGCCGCCAGGGGCCGGCCCAACAACTGGGCCAGCGGCAAAATCACCACCTGTTCGTGTTGCGGGTGAGTTGGCGAATAATTCGCCGCTTCCAGGGTTTGACTCACCCATGCCGTGAACTCGGCCGCTGTGAGCCGCGTGGCCGCAGGCGCAAAGTCACGCCAGACAGAATCAGGAGACGTGGCCTCCTGCGGCATGTGTGGCTCAGTCGGCAGGCCCAAGGCCGCCGCCACCGCGCGCCCAGCGGCATCTGCCATCAGCACACGCCATTGTTCACAGCAGGCCAGCAGTTCACGCAGGTCAAGCAACCACTGGCTTAAGCTGCGGGCCTTGTGCATCGAAGCGCGCCAGGCGTTGGCTTGGCGGATGAGCTCTTGGCCTGGCAGACTCAGGCCAGCGAGGCGATCAGGCTCGGACGGCCAGTCACGTTGGCCCAAGCGCCGCAGATCGCGCTCCAATTGCACGAGGGGCGTTGGCGCGCTAAGCGCGGCAGGGGCGCCCGGCGCTGCTTGGACGCCCGCAGGCGGCGGCCTGTCCACAAAAGCGGGGGCGTTTTTGAGCCAGTCGAGCACATCGTCGCTTGGGGCGTCCCAGCGGCAGGCCCGCAGGCTGCCCATCAGCCGGGCTGCCGCACGGGTGGTGGAAAGCTTCCAGCCGGTCTCATCACGGATGGCGACGCCTTGTTCGCCCAGGAGGGCTCGCACCCGCCGCGTCAGTTGCCGATCCAGCGCCACCAGCCCGACTGGCGATCGCCCTTCTGCCAGGCGTTGCAACACACAGGCAGCAGCGCGTTCAGCCTCATCTTCAAAATCTTCGGCGGCATGCAGGGCCACGCCGTGGCCCACTGTTCCGGTAGATGGTGTTGCATCGCCCAGCGGTTCACCAGCGGCTGCCGCGATTGCGAGCCGAAGGCAGCGCCCCTCTGCGTTTTGCGCGAGTGAGGTTGCCAGGGCGTCCACCAGAGGCTCAGCCTGAAAGCCATCGATCACCACCAAAAGACCCGGAGCCGCCTGGAAGAGCCCATCACTGGCAAAACTGGAGCTGCTGGCCCAAGCCAGGGCGATGCGCCCGATGGCGACTTCAAAAGCCAGCGCCGGTTGGGGCAGTTGCGTAAAAACGGCCTCTGCCAGGCGGCCGCCCCAGTCACTGCGATGCTGCGGCGTTTGCGCGGCGGCCACTGCCGCGAGGCTCCAGGCAGCCTCCATCAACTGAGGCGCCAACACACCCGCGTGGCTGCCCAATCCGGCGCGATGCAGCAAGTCGCGCGCGGTCAGGATGTCAAAGGCGGCGTCAAGCCGCAGGTCGTCGCCCGCAGGTGCAAACCCAGACGTGGCCCGCGCCCAATTCATCGTGGATTCGAAACGCGGCAAGAAACTGGCAGCGCCTGCCCCTGCGGGCCCACCTGCACCTGCGGGCACACCTTCATACGCCGCGATCCAGGCAGCGCGCGCTTGCTGGATCAGTTGCGCATAAGGCACTAGCACCACCACCTGCGACGGGTGCAGCGCCCGCTCGGCCAGGGTGGCGTGCAAACGCGCCATCACCTGCGCCCAGGCGGTCAAAACGGGATGGCTTTGCTGATGGCTTTTGTCTATATCGCGCATAGTTTTATTTGCCAAATCGCGGCGGCCTCATGACGTCATGGCCAGCGGCCGGCGTCGTCATTGGGGAAATCGAGGTTTTCAGGGCGCGCCGGCTGCGGGCCGCGCCAGAACGAGAGGGCTTGATATCTGTCACAATTTCCCCACTTTACCTGTACCGCACTCCCTTAATCCCCTCCTTGAAGGAACCCACCATGGCCAGCGAACTGATCAAACACATTTCTGATGCGACGTTTGAGGCCGATGTGCTGCAAAGTAAAACTCCGGTGCTGGTGGACTACTGGGCCGAGTGGTGCGGCCCCTGCAAAATGATCGCGCCGATCCTGGACGAAATGTCAGCCACCTACGCCGGCAAACTGCAGGTGACCAAAATGAACGTCGATGAAAACCGCGACATCCCCGCAAAATTCGGCATTCGCGGCATTCCGACGCTGATGTTGTTCAAAGACGGCCAGTTGGCGGCCACCAAAGTTGGCGCCATGAGCAAAGCGCAGATGACCGCCTTCATCGACCAGCAGCTCGCCTAGAAATAACGCCCCCACGTTCGCCCACTGCGTGTGGCTCTCTGCCCCCCGAGGGGGCTAATTTTTCTCGGGGCGGCCCAGCGAAAAATTTCCCTTTGAACCATTCGCTTGCCGCAGCGGAATTCCTGTCATAATTCCCCCAGATCGCCAGTTTCCATACGAAGCTGGTTCGAGTTTCCGGCCCCCAGCCTTCGCAACGGCAAACCTGCTGCCGCTGCTGACATCCCCCCAAATTTGTATTTCACTCCTGGCCCCCAAGGGCACATTCCATGCACTTAAACGAACTCAAGGCACTGCACGTGTCAGAAGTCCTCAAGCAGGCCGAAGAGCTTGAGATTGAAAACACCGGCCGCATGCGCAAACAGGAGCTGATGTTTGCCATCATCAAGAAACGCGCCCGCGCAGGCGAGCAGATCATCGCCGATGGCGTGCTGGAGATATTGCCCGACGGCTTCGGCTTCCTGCGCAGCCCAGACACGAGTTACACCGCCAGCACCGACGACATCTACATCAGCCCCAGCCAGGTGCGCCGCTTCAACCTGCACACCGGCGACATGATCGAAGGCGAAGTGCGCACGCCCAAGGACGGCGAGCGTTACTTTGCGCTGAACAAGCTTGATGCGGTCAACGGCGACTCGCCCGAGAGCAACAAACACAAGGTCATGTTCGAGAACCTGACGCCCTTGTTCCCCAAGGTGCAGATGAAGCTGGAGCGCGACATCAAGGGCGACGAGAACATCACCGGCCGCGTGATCGACCTGATCGCCCCCATCGGCAAGGGCCAGCGCGCCCTGCTGGTGGCCCCGCCCAAGAGCGGCAAGACCGTGATGATGCAGCATATCGCCCACGCCATCGCCGCCAATTACCCCGACAGCCACATGATGGTGCTGCTGGTGGACGAGCGCCCCGAAGAAGTGACCGAGATGCAGCGCACCGTGAAGGGCGAAGTGATCGCCTCCACCTTCGACGAGCCCGCCGCGCGCCACGTGCATGTGGCCGAGATGGTGATCGAACGCGCCAAACGCCTGGTCGAGCTGAAAAAAGACGTGGTGATTTTGCTGGACTCCATCACCCGCCTGGCCAGGGCTTACAACAACGTGCTGCCATCGTCAGGCAAAGTGCTGACCGGCGGTGTGGATGCCAATGCATTGCAGCGCCCCAAGCGCTTTTTTGGCGCTGCCCGCAAGATCGAAGAAGGCGGCAGCCTGACCATCATCGGTACCGCCCTGGTGGATACCGGCAGCCGCATGGACGAGGTGATTTTTGAAGAGTTCAAAGGCACCGGCAACTCAGAAATCCATCTGGACCGCCGTTTGTATGAAAAACGCGTTTTCCCGTCGATCCAGCTCAATCGCAGCGGCACCCGCCGCGAAGAACTGTTGCTGCAACCCGAAGTGCT
>JANLYO010000173.1:0-18769 GCA_031365665.1 Rhodoferax sp.
GCCATCGAACTGCCTCATTGCACACGCGCTCAGACCGTCTCAACCGACAAATTGCACGAATTCAAGCGGCAACTTCAAAAATACATTCCAAATCGCGCATCTGGATGCGGTCAAACTACTCTGCCGCCCAGACTCCTAGGCGGTTGCGGCCTTGTTGCGCGACGCGTCAACGGTGCCCCAGAGCGATTCCCAATCAGCCCCAGCCATGTCGGTGGCTTTTCCGTCGGCATAAAACTTGTTCGGAATCTGGAAGAACGCCAGCATCAACCCGCCTTTGGGCGACCAGGCGCTGTGGCGGCTGCCCGCCGGGCGCCAGATGAACTGGCCCGCCTTGCATTCAATGCCTTCGTCGGGCCCGCTCTTGTCGACCAAATGCCCCTCGATCACCCAGGTTTGCTCGATCTGCACGTGCTCGTGTTCCGGCAACGTTGATCCTGGCGCCATGCGCATCAGTGAGCTGGCAAGGCCGCTGGCCCGGTCAAAGAGCAGGGTCTTGATTTCGATGCCGGGGTATCGGGTGGTTTGCCACGGCAGGGAATCGGCGTCAACCAGCCGGGAAGCCAAGGGCGGCAAGGTGGTGTGGGCGGCGACGTGGGGCGTGAGGGCAGTGGTCATGGTTAACTTTCTGGCCTTGGGTCGATTCTGCGACTGACGCAGCTTAAACCAAACCGGGCAATGTCGGCATGTAGGTGGAATCCATAGCTCGCCACGGCCCGCCAGCACACGACAATATCTTTAGAACCCAACACGGGTTGGATGGAAATATTATGAAAAACTGGCCGTTTAGCCTTGCATTTATTATTCATACAGCTATTATTTCACTAGCATGCGTCAGTGCCGCAATGGCGCAGGGCGACTACCCCAGCAAACCCGTCAAGGTCATCGTGCCCTTCCCGCCAGGCGGCACAAGCGACATCATGGCCCGCATGGCGGCTGATGAACTTGGGAAGATTCTCAAACAGCCCTTCCTCGTGGAAAACATCGGTGGCGGCGGCGGTGTGATTGGCGCAGAGCGCGGTGCCAAGGCCCCCGCCGACGGCTACACGCTGACGCTCACCGGTGTCGGCTCCAACGCCGTCGCGCATGGGCTGGACCCCAATCTCAAGTTCAATTCCAACACCGATTACACCCACATCAGCCAAATCCACCACGGCCCCAACGTGCTGGTGGTCAACGCCGAGCGCCCCTTCAAAACACTGAAGGATCTCGTCAGCTACGCCAAAAGCAACCCCGGCAAGCTCGATTACGGCTACACCTATGCCGCCAGCGGCCACATGGCCATGGAGCTCTTCAAACAGAACGCCAACATCTTTTTGACGGGCATCCCTTACCGGGGCGGTGGCCCGCTGATGAATGCGATCCTGGCCAACGAAATCCCGCTGATGTTCATCAACCAGGACGTGGCGCTGCAACACGTCAAAGCCGGCAAACTGCGCGCTTTGGCTGTGAGCAGCCTGCAGCGCAACCCGCTGTATCCGGATGTACCGACGGTGGCGGAGTCCGGCTTTCCTGGCTTTCAGGCGCTGTCATGGTCTGGCCTGTCCGCCCCACGCGGCACACCGCAGCCCGTGATCGACAAACTCGAGGCTGCGATGAAACAGGTCATGGGCTCGCCCGCCATCAAGATGCGCATGGAAAGCCAGGGTTTTGTCGTGCCGCCGCAAGGCAGCAAAATTTACACCGACTTCACTACCGCAGAAATCAGCAATTGGACCCGGGTAATCAAGACGGCGGGCATCAAGCCGCAGTGACTTCGGTGCGCAAGCCGCAAGTTATTGCGTTTCGACCAGAAAATTCCCCGCTGAAAACTTGACCGGTGGCGCGTCGGCGTCAAAACTCACGCCCGCCGGGTCCCGGCCTTCTGCCACAGCCTTGAGTTGCTTCTGCAGCAGGCGGCGCAACTGCACGATGCCCAAGTCAGTGGTCGCCAGAAACTCCTCTGAATGGTGCGCAATGGCACCCTGGCTCACCTGGGCTTCGTAGTCACCGGGGAAACGCTGGTGTTCTTCCTCGGTGAGATCTTCCCAGAGCTTGCCGTTCAGGCGCGAGCGCATTTTGACGAGCTCGCCTCTTTCGCGAACGCGGCCCACCACATAGATGCGGAAGCTGTGGTCGTCGATGGGCAAGACCCAGCCCAGTGACTCGACCATGCCGTAGCGGCCGATGCGCGGGCTGGGGATCACCCGCAGCGTGGGCAAGCCGGCCTCGCTGATTCGGCGCAGGGTCTTGCCGTCAGCCAGCTTGCGGATGGACAAAGTGCGCACGCTGTGCGCCTGCGTGTCCCAGGTGACCTCGGGCATCACCGCCATCTGTTCGACAAACTGCGTACCGCTGAAGCTCGAATGCAGGATTACCACATGGAACGGGTCCACCAGGTTGTCGTAATGTTGCAGCCAGTTGCAGGGGATGACTTGCGGCCCGCCGCCGCCAATGCTGTTGTCGTCGGCCTCAAGGAACTCGCCCTCCTCCAGCACCTCCAGGCACTCATAACGTGGCAACACCGGCTTCTTGCCGGGCAGACCCAGGTAGGCCCAGATCAGGCCGTATTGCTCCTGCAGCGGATACCAGGGCTGGCGCACCTTGTCGCGCGCCTGGCCACCGTCAGGCTCGCAGGGCTGCTCCAGGCAATAGCCCTGCACGTCGTACAGCCAGCCGTGGTAACAGCAGCGGATGCCGCGCTCCTCGACCTTGCCGTAATACAGCGAGGAGCCGCGGTGGGCGCAATGCGGATAAACCAGGCCAGGGCGCCCGGTTTTGTCGCGAAACAGGATCAGGTCTTCACCCAGCACGCGCACTTTGCGCGGTGTGTCGCCCGCATCCGCCAGCAGGCCGATGGGGTGCCAGTAGCGGCGCAGCAACTCACCCATGGGCGTGCCGGGGCCGACTTCAGCCAACTCTTGCCTGTGGCTCGGCTTGGGGCGGCCATAAGCGGTGCCGGTGTCAATGGCAATGGGAATGACGCGGACGGAAGGGGGGCTTGCAGCGCTCATCAAAAATCTCCGGTTGGTCGCCGCCGGGCCGCCCCAAGGCGACTGCGGCCCCCTCGGGGGGCAGCGACCCACACGCAGTGGGGAAGCGTGGGGGCCAGTTTCATTCTGCGGTGACCCCTGCCGCCTTGATCAACTCGGCCACGCGCGGGTAATCGGCCTTGAACAGCTCGGCGAACTGCGCAGGGGTGTTGCCCAGCGGCTCAAAACCAAAGGCTGTCAGCCGCGCCGCCACGTCGGGCATGGCGGTGATGTCGCGCAGCGCCGCCGTCCACGCTTCGACGATGGGCTGCGGGGTTTTGGCAGGCGCATAGACGCCGATCCAGCTGTCGAGGTCAAAACCCCTGAAACCCTGCTCGGTGAAAGTCGGCACGCCCGGCATGGTGGAGACGCGGCGCGTCCCAGCGATGCCCAGCACCTTCATCTTGCCGGCCTGGGTCTGGGCGCGCGCGGTGGACGGGTTGGCCCAGGCAAAGTCCAGCGAATCGCCAAACAGGTCGTTGTGCACGGCAGCTTCGGCCTTGTAGGCCACGTGCACCAGGCTGGCGCCGCTCTGGCGCTGCAAGAGCTCGCCAAACAGGTGGGCCGACGAGCCCGTGCCCCAGGTGCCGTAGTTCAGCGGCTTGGGCGCCTTTTTGGCAAACTCGATGAACTCCCTGAGGTTGCTGTAGGGCGCGTTGGCGCGTGCCACCATCATCGGCCCGCCAGTGGCCAGCATCGACAGTGGCGCAAAATCCTTGACCGGGTCATAGGGTACCTTGGCCTGCAAAATCGGCACGTTCACGTGGGTGAGCGGCAGCGTGAACATCACGGTGTGGCCGTCCGGCGCGGCCTTGGCTACAAAATCCGCCGCGATGATGCCGCTGGCGCCAGGCTTGGCGTCCACGATCACCGACTGGCCCCAGCGCTGCTGCAGCTTCTCGCCGTAGACCCGGGCGATCACGTCGATCGGCCCGCCGCCGATGCCAAAAGGCACGATGCGGATGACGCGGCTGGGGAAGGGCGCGGCGGCGCTTGTCTGCGCCAGTAGCGGCAAGCCCGCCGTGGTGGCAGCCAAGCCCGCCAGGCGGGTGGCAAAGCGTCTTCGGCTGAGCGTCATGTTCTGTCTCCTGTGCTGGGTTGACGCATGCATGATGCCCTATCTGGCCGGCCACGCGCAAATCCAAGGTTACTACTATTTATATAGCAAACTATTGATATTCCACGAGAACTGAGTGTCAGTTTAATCAAACTATTGCTCGAAACAGGTTGGTTTTCACCTATAATTAACACCCATGTTAATTATGGATTTCCGCTAAGCCGCCGGGTAATCCGCCGCCAAAAAGCGCAGCAGCGCAGCATTCACCTCGGCGGGCCGCTCCTGCTGGATCCAGTGCCCGGCACCGGGGATCAGCACCTTGCCGCGCAGATTCGGCACACTCGCTTCCAGCGTCTCCAGCGCCCTCTTCCCCATGGGTGACGCAATCACGGCGTCGCGGTCACCCGCAATGAACAGCGCCGGCGGCAAGACTTTGGCCCCCTGAAACGGCGCCAAGAGCGCCCAGTTGCGGTCGAGGTTGCGGTACCAGTTGAAGGGCCCGCGCAGGCCATTTCTGCGAAACGCTGCCGCGTACACCGCAATATCAGCCTCACCCAGCCAGGCCGGCATTTCGGGGGGATCGACCAAGCCATCCAGAAAACCGCTGCCGGCTGGCACGTTCAGCGTGCGGCTGCGGTCGCCCCCAGCGGGGTTGGGCGCATCGCCCGAGATGCCCACCAACACCTTGCGCAACGCGGATTCAATGTCGCGCTCAAACTCGGCCTCGGCCACGCCTTCGCGGTTGAAGTAGAACCAGTAAAAATCTTCCAGCCCCGCCGCCCGCAGCAGGGCCATGGGCGGCGACGCCGGGTTGCGTGGCCGGTGCGGGACGCTCAGCGCGGCGACAGCCGTGAACAGATCAGGCCGCAACAGCGCGGCGCTCCAGGCCACGTTGGCGCCCCAGTCGTGCCCGACGATGCAGGCCCGCGTCTCCCCCAGCGCCGCCACCAGCGCCACCATGTCGCCCACCAGGTCGGTAATGGCGTAGTCGGCAATGGCATGCGGCGCCGAACTGCCCCCGTAGCCCCGCATGTCGGGCGCCACCACGCGGTACCCGGCCTCGGCCAGCACCTGCATCTGATGCCGCCACGAATAGGCCAGCTCGGGCCAGCCATGGCACAGCAGCACCAGCGGGCCGCTGCCCCGCTCGGTGATGTGCAGCGTGATGCCGTTGGCGGCGATGTCGCGCTGGGTGGGGGCTTGTGTCATAGGGGCTCCTGGTTGTTGGCTGAAAGCGCAAGGGGCGCTCTTGATCTTGTCCAGCGTTATGAGTCTCCTGCAACATAGCATAGGTGCGCGCAGGTGGAATGGCTTTGCATTGGGCTATGGGTGCGGGCTTTGATTCTTTTTGGCGTTGTCAATGTCCATTGGTTTAAAAAATTTTAAGATATTTGTCTGGATATAAATACAGTAAACTGGGCCTCGCTTTCTGGGCAAAGGCGTTATCACCCCTAGCGACAAAATAACCCAAAACGAGACAGACCAAACATGGCCGTCAACCTAGACAAAGTATCCCGCTGGAAGGCCGATATCGTCCTGTCGGTTGATATGTACAACGACTGGTTCATGAAATTCGCGCCGGTGGCGTTTCGCGCAACCCGAATGAAGACGACGGTTGAGGTTGCAGCCGCTCTCAAGGCAACCGGCAACCTCACCAACATCAAACCGTCGTTGATGCGGCTTCATCCAGAAATCCTCCCAACCTTGCGCATGTCCACCTGCCCGCCCATTGCGGTAGATCGGCTTATTGGACTGGCGGGAGTGTCGCCCACACTTGTCAGGGCAATGGAGTTCGACAAACGCCTGCCAGTGCGCATGTCTGCTGCAGATGCCGACATTCACCTTGCCAAGATCGGCTCCATCATTGAGCGCCTGGCAGACCCCGATATTTTCGTTTGGCTTGCAAGGAAAACTCCGCCAACCAAAGTCGAGTTGCACAGGGCGGCAACCATCGTCGCAGACCGGTTGTGTGGCGCGGTCGCCAACCCCATCATCCGCAATGCGCAGGAGAAGCGGCAGCTCGCTGCCATCAAAGCCTGGCTGGAAGCGCGTGGCTACGCACACATTGCAGGCCGCGATGGTGTGAAGTTCAACGCCATGAAACCAGGTACTTTCAGCTTTCGCCTGAACGTGCCCGTCAAGCTCGAAGGCGGTATGAAGCAAGTCAACATTCCGATTGATGCAGTCATCATGCCGCTGGCCGCGAATCGTGGTGACCTGCCGGTCTTGTTTGAGGCGAAATCAGCAGGAGATTTCACCAACACTAACAAACGGCGCAAAGAAGAGGCCATGAAGATGGCCCAGCTTCGCAATAACTATGGCGCCAAACTGAGGTTCAATCTCTTTTTGTGTGGCTATTTTGACGGCGGTTATCTGGGTTATGAAGCAACCGAGGGTATCGACTGGGTGTGGGAACACCGCATCGACGACCTCGCACAATTCGGAATTTGATTGATGAGCCAAGCATCCGACGACATTGAAGCCACCCGTCTAAGTCTGCAAGCGACGCTTGATGGGCAGAAGACGCCTACAGAGCGCAATCGCCTCGGCCAGTTTGCAACGCCGACTGCGCTTGCACGCGACGTGTTGGCTTATGGGCTCGCGCTGATTCCGAAGTCGAGGCCCGTTCGTTTTCTTGATCCTGCGATTGGCACAGGCTCCTTCTATGCAGCCCTTCAAGACTCCGGCCGGACCATAAATTCTGCACGTGGGTATGAGATTGATCCGCACTATGGCGTTCCGGCCATCCGCCTCTGGAAAGATACGCCACTGCGAATTACGATGGGTGACTTCACGCAAAGTGAGGCGCCAACTTCGGACATAGACAAGGCGACGTTGCTTGTCTGCAATCCGCCTTACGTCCGGCATCATCACTTGGAAGGATCAGAAAAGCTCCGGCTTCATGCCCGCGCCAAGGAAATTGCGCATATCAGTCTTAGCGGGCTTGCAGGCCTCTATTGCTACTTCATGGCCTTGTCGCACGCGTGGATGGCTGACGACGGCATAGCTGGGTGGTTGATCCCCAGCGAGTTCATGGACGTGAACTACGGGCGAAAACTCAAAGACTATCTGTTGCGCGAAGTCACTCTCCTGCACATCCATCGGTTTGACCCGAACGATGTTCAGTTTGATGATGCCCTCGTATCGTCGGCAGTCGTATGGTTTCGCAAGAAGAAGCCGCCAGCAGACCACAGTGTCAAGTTTTCGTACGGAGGGTCTCTAATGGCTCCGGCGATGGATAAAGAAGTTTCGGTCACAGACCTGCAACGTGCGAGCAAATGGACGCGATTCCCAAAAAATGACCCGGCTGCCGATTACAACGGATATCGTCTTTCCGACCTGTTCGCTATCAAGCGAGGGCTTGCAACGGGAGACAACAGTTTTTTCATTGTTGACGAAGAGCGCGCAAGAGAGCAGGCCCTTCCAGCCCGGTTCCTGCGACCTGTATTGCCCAGTTCGCGGCATATCAAAGATGATGAAATTTTCACTGACGCCAAGGGAATCCCTCTGTTGGCAAAGCGCCAGTTCTTGATTGATTGTGATATCCCCGAACACGAAATCAAGCGCGACTATCCCAGCCTGTGGTCATATTTTCAGACAGGTCTTGAAACCGTCGCAACGGCTTATCTTTGCAAGTCGCGCAAATATTGGTACGCGCAGGAAAAGCGGGAGGCCGCACCAATCATCTGCACGTACCTGGGCCGAAGCGACCACGCGCGACGGCCTTTCAGATTTTTGCTGAATCATTCGCGCGCATCAGCCACGAACGTCTACCTCATGCTTTATCCGCAGCCGATACTGGCTGCGCAGCTAGCTTTGAATCCCGGAACCATCCGTCGCCTATGGGAAGCGCTTAATTCGATCAATCCAGAAACCTTGCTTGGCAATGGCCGGGTCTACGGGGGAGGACTCCACAAACTCGAACCAAGTGAGCTGTCAAACGTACCTGCAGACGACATGGCGGCCATCGCTGGCTTGCCATCCAAAAGGATAACTCACCAGATCGAACTCCTTGAGGAGATTTCGGCGTAAGCCAGAATGGATAAACAAGGCGTCACAGCCAGTGGCCTACGCAACGGCCAGCATCAACGCCCCACAGGCGCACCCTTCGACCGCACCTTGAGTTCAATGTCCTACCCCAGGCGGTTCAGGCAGTCCATCAACTTGCGTTCGAACAGGTTGGTGAAGTCGCCGCGCAACATGGCCGACACCTTGGGCTGGGGGATGCCCATGCGCCTGGCGGCGCGGCTTGCCGAAACTTCAAGGTGACGCAGGCCACAGCGACTGAAAATCAAATGAGAGCTGCCGGTGGTGCCGGATCGATAACAGGTAGATCGTGGCATCGAAACGCAGGTACAGCAACAGGTAGTGCGACATCACGTATTCGCGTACCTCGCCGTCCTTCGTAATGGCCTTGAGCTTGCGTTTCAGACGGTCGATTGCGTTGCTGGCCTCCACCGAGCGGGTAGGTCGTTCAAAGAACAGCCTGCCCATGCCGGGAAAGCGTTCAAGGTTTGGGATGACAGTCTCCGTGAGTTCATCCAGCAGTGCATCGAATGCCTGGGGCGCATCGGCCTCGAGCAGAAAGCGCTCGGCCTCTTCGAGATTGCGCTCGAAGTTCGCGGTGAATTTGACTTGATGCCGGTTTGCCACAGCGCGGACGCAAGCTCAGGCGTACGCCTTGGCCGCGCGTCGGCGCTTCAGCGCTGCCAAGGTGGTGCGCGCATCTTTCACTCTGCCGGCGGCTATGTCGTCCAGGCCCTTGCCTGCATCGTCAATAAGCAGCAGGTGAATGCGCTCGCGTTCTAGCTGGTGGTAGTAGTCCAGCCGTTGGGAGTCGATGATGGCGACATAACTCTCGCCATTCTTGGTGATGACCTTTTCGGCACCCGCCTTGACCTGTTCAACCAAATCAGACAGGTTGGCCCGAGCCTGGGTAAGGGGCACCACATCGCTAGCAGAGAACGCCATGACAAGCTCCAGTTGCGTGAAAAATGTACTTAATACTGTACATGATACCCGAACTCAAGTGGCCTGACCCCAGCGGAGTAAACCTGGTCTCAACGGTTTTTAGCTTTTCTCCAAACCGCAAAATCATCCTTCGATTTCTGCTCAGTCGGCGGATACAGGCCCAAAATCGACCGCCCCTGGTTCTGCACCATGTCGGTCACAAAGTCTTCAAACACTGTCATCTCTACGGCCTCGGCGGCCACCTCGTCGGCCAGGTGCGCGGGGATGACGATCACGCCTTCCTGGTCGCCCACGATCACGTCACCGGGCCACACGGGTGCGTCGCCGCAGCCTATGGGCACGTTGATGTCCAGCGCCTGGTGCACCGTGAGGTTGGTGGGCGCAGCCGGGCGGTTGTGGTAGGTGGGGAAGGGCAACTTGGCCATCTCGGGCGAGTCGCGAAAGCCGCCGTCTGTTACGCAACCGGCCACACCGCGCACCATCAGGCGGCTGATGAGGATGGCGCCGGCCGAGGCAGCACGCGCATCTTTGCGGCTGTCGATCACAAACACCGCGCCAGGCGGGCATTCTTCCACCGCCTTGCGCTGCGGGTGGGCGCGGTCCTGGAAGACGTCGATCTTGTTCAGGTCCTCCCGCGCCGGGATGTAGCGCAGCGTGAACGCCTCGCCGACCATATTGGGCAGGTTGCTGTTGATGGGGCGCACGTCCTGGATGTACTGGTTTCTGAACCCGCGTTTGTACAGTGCGGTGCACAGCGTGGCGGTGCTAACGGTTTTAAGCTGCTCGCGGGTGGCGTTTGAGAGGGGCATGCTTTGTGTCCTGTTGATTTCAGATGGGTAAGTGGTCAGGCCGTGCCTTCAAGTTCTTTGCCAGCGCGCTCGATCACGCTGGCCCAGCGTTTGCGGTCGGCCAGCAAGAAGGCGTTGAGCTCGGCAGGTGACGAGGTCATCACCTCCGCACCTGCCGCGACGAGACGGGCGCGCACCTCGGGCGCGCGGACCACGGCAATCAGCGCGGCAGCGATTTTCTCCACCACCGCTTTGGGCATGCTGCTGGACGCAGCGATGCCCTGATAAGTGCCGGATTCAAATTTGGGCAGACCCTGCTCGGAAATGGTGGGCATGTGGGCCACCAGCGCCATGCGTGTGCGTTTGCTGATGCCGATCACTTTGAGCCGCCCTGCGTTCACCAGCGGTAGCGTGGCGAGCATGCCGTTGAGCACCACATGTGTGACGCCCGCCGCCGTATCGGCGATGGACTGCGCGCCGCCCCGGTAGGGCACGTGTTGCCACTTCATGCCGGTGTCGAGTGCAATTTCGGCCATGCCCAGGTGGTTGGCGGAGCCGGTGCCGCTGCTGGCCACATTGAGCTTGGTTATTTTGCTGAACTCGACCATTTCCTTCAGGTTGCTGAAGGGCAAAGATGGCGTGGCGACCAGCATGTGCGGCGAATATGCCAGCATGGTCACGCCTTGAAGATCGGCGGGTTTGAAGGGCAGGTCTTTGTTGAGGATAGGGGCGGTGGCCACCGCGCTCATGTCCGAGAGCAGCAAGGTATGCGCGTCAGTAGAGCCCGCCACGGCACCGGCGCCCACCATGCCGCTGGCACCGGTGCGGTTTTCCACCACGACGGTGGTCTTCAGCAATTCGGAGAGCGGGTTTTGCATGACCCGCGCGATCACATCCGACGTGCCTCCCGGCGGGAAGGGCACGATGATCTTGAGCGCCTGGTTGGGCCAGGCCTGCGCCCGCACCGAGATGCCGATACCGGCGAGGCTAGCGGCTGCGGCAGTACGAAGGACTTGGCGGCGGTTCAACATGGACGTTCCTGGTTGGTAAGGTTTTCAATAAATTACCGGCTCGGCCACGGGCGCACCAAACGAAGTTTCGAGGAAATCAAAATCACAACCCTGGTCGGCCTGCAAAATGTGCTGGCTGAACATATAGCCGTAGCCCCGCTCAAAGCGTTTGGGTGGTGGCACCCAGGCGGCGCGGCGGGTGGCCAGCTCAGCGTCCGAGATTTGCAGGTGGATGCTGCGATTGGGCACGTCCACGGTGATCAAGTCGCCGTTTTGCACCAGCGCCAGATTGCCGCCGATGTAGGACTCGGGCGACACGTGCAGGATGCAGGCGCCGTAACTGGTGCCGCTCATGCGGGCGTCCGAGATGCGCAACATGTCGCGCACGCCCTGTTTGACGAGTTTGGTCGGGATCGGCACCATGCCCCACTCCGGCATGCCGGGGCCGCCTTGCGGGCCCGCGTTGCGCAGGATGAGGATGTGGTCTTCCGTCACGTCCAAGTCCAGGTCATCCACGGCTTTTTTCAAACTCGGGTAGTCGTCAAATACCATCGCCGGGCCGGTATGGTTGAGAAATTTTTGCGCGCAGGCGCTGGGTTTGATGACGCAGCCATTGGGCGCGAGGTTGCCTTTGAGCACGGCCAGCGCGCCTTCTTTGTAAATGGCCTTGTCCAGGGTGCGGATGACGTCGTGGTTGTGCACTTCAGCGTCGGCGATGTTCTCGCCTACGGTGTGGCCGGTGACGGTCATGGCGTCCAGGTGCAGCAGATTGCCGTCACGCAAGCGCGCCATCAGGCCTTTCATGCCGCCAGCTTCGTAAAAATCTTCCATCAGGTAGGTGTCGCCACTCGGGCGGATGTTGGCGATCACCGGCACTTTGCGCGAAAACGCGTCAAAGTCTTCCAGCGAAATGGCGCATGGTTTTCCGTCGGCCCCGGTGCCTGCGCGGCGCGAGATGGCCACCAGGTGGATGATGGCGTTGGTGCTACAGCCCTCGGCCATCGCCACCGTCACCGCGTTTTCAAAATTCTTGCGCGTCAACATGCGTGCAGGCGTGAGGTCTTCCCACACCATGTCCACAATGCGCCTGCCACATTGCGTGGCCATACGCTGGTGGTTGGCGTCTACTGCCGGAATTGACGACGCGCCCGGCAGCGTCATGCCCATGGCCTCGGCAATGCCCATCATGGTGGCGGCAGTGCCCATGGTCATGCAGGTGCCGGCGCTGCGGGCGATGCTGCTTTCGATTTCGATCCACTGTTTGTCCGAGATATTGCCGGCGCGGCGTTCGTCCCAATATTTCCAGGCGTCGGAGCCGGAGCCGAGTTTTTTGCCTTTCCAGATGCCGTGCAACATCGGCCCGGCAGGCAGGTAAATGCACGGCAGGCCCATGCTGAAGGCGCCCATCAAGAGGCCGGGCGTGGTTTTGTCGCAGCCGCCCATCAGCACCGCGCCATCAACCGGGTGGCTGCGCAGCAACTCTTCAGCCTCGATGGCCAACAGGTTGCGGTACATCATGGTCGTGGGTTTGACGAAACTTTCACTCAAGGAAATCGCCGGCAGCTCCAGCGGGAACCCCCCGGCTTGCAATACGCCGCGTTTGACTTCCTCCACGCGCTGCTTGAAGTGCGTGTGGCAGGTGTTGGTGTCGCTCCAGGTGTTGAGGATGGCGATGACGGGTTTGCCCGCCCAATCGACGTGGTCGTAGCCCATCTGCATGGCGCGCGAGCGGTGGCCGAAGGCGCGCAAGTCGTCGGGAGCGAACCAGCGGGCTGAACGTAGGTCGCCTGCGGTGATGCGTGCGGGCTGAGTAGCCCCGGGGGATGCGTTTTGGAAAGGCACGTGTGTTTGATTCGTCATACCATTGGGATTATTCATCAATCCTGCGGCTTCCGGCGAGGCAATTCCAGCAAATGACCCGCAGCAGCAGCAACTCGGCAAAATGCCCCCATGCTGACCCCTCAACAACGCGCCACCTACCAGGAAGACGGCTACCTCGTGTTGCCCGGCTTCAAGTCGCCCAAGGCCATGGCCGCCCTGCGCGCGCGCGCGATGGCGATCGTCGAGGCGTTTGACCCCGCCGAGTCACAAACCATCTTCACCACCAACGTCCAAACCCGCACAGCAGACGACTACTTCATGGGCTCGGCCGACACCATCCGCTGCTTTTTCGAGGAAGAAGCCTTTGACGCCCACGGGCAACTGAAACAAGCCAAAGCCCTCTCGATCAACAAAATCGGCCATGCCCTGCACGACCTCGACCCCGTGTTCGCCGCTTTCTCACGCGGGCCGGGTTTGGCGGAAGTGGCCACCGACCTCGGCTTGGTCGCGCCTCAAATCTGGCAATCGCAGTACATCTTCAAACAGCCCGGCATTGGCGGCGAAGTGCGCTGGCACCAGGACGCGACTTTTTTTGATACCACGCCGATCAGCGTCACCACCTTCTGGTTTGCACTGGAAGAGGCCACCGTGGACAACGGCTGCCTGTGGGCGGAGCCGGGCGGCCACCGGGGGCCACTGCGGGAGCGGTTTGTGAGAACCCGGGAGCAGTCTGTGGGAACCGATGTGGATGCTGCAACCCAGGCCATCAGCCCCGTCGCCATGGAAAAGCTCGATGCCACGCCCTGGCCCAGCCAAGCCAGCGCCGTGCCGCTGGAAGTCGCTGCCGGGGCCCTCATCGTCTTCCACGGCCTGTTGCCCCACTACAGCGCCGCCAACCGCTCGGCTCAATCACGCCACGCCTACACCTTGCATGCGACAGATGGGCGGGCCGCGTATTCAGCGCGCAATTGGCTGCAGCGCGGCACGGCGATGCCCGTGAAAGGCTTTGCGTGACGGCTCAGGTGATGCCCGGCGTCGGGGTGGATTTTGGCGAGCCCCTGTTTTGCTATATATTTAATAGCAAACTATCTATATTATGCGTGGCCTAGAGGTTTATTTTTTTAAAATCACTGCTGCGACAGGCAAAAATCTCTCTGTTGTTAACATGGGTGTTAACATTAAAGCCGGCATCTGTCCAGCGTGCTCAGGCCTGCTGATCCATCTGTTTGACCGCTTGCACCAGCAGCTCTCTGAGCCACACCAGGCCAGGGTCATTGGTGCGGTACTTGTGCCACTGCATGGCCTGGGTCATCAGGGGCAGGTCGACAGGCGGCTCCAGCACCTTGACCGGTAAAAACTGCTGGCCGTAGGCCGCCAGGCGGCGGTGTACGGTGGCGACGCGGTCGGTGCCCACCACCAGCGACAGGGCGCCCACAAAACTGAAGGTGGACACCTCCACGCGGCGTGTGATGCCCTGGGTTTGCATGGCCGCGCCTTCAAACGACGGCGCCGCGCCGGGTGGTTGCATCACCACATGGCCGGCGCCCCGATAAGCATCCAGCGTCAGCCGGCCACCCGGTGCGCGCTCTGGCGTGGCGAGTTGGCCGTCCTGCCATACGATGCAACAGAACGCTTCGTCCAGCAGCTTGTCCATGGGGTGGTCGGGCGAGCAGTAGATTTGCGGGATCACCAGCAAGTCAGCCTCGCCCCGGTCGAGCAGGCGCTGCGGCTGGTTCTGCTGCGGCAAGAAGTGAAAACGTACCGAGTGGGACGCCTGCGCCGCCAGTGCCAGCAGATGCGGCATCAGCGTGACCATGCTGTAGTCAGAGACAAAAATGCGGAACTCTCGGTCGGACGTGGCCGGTATGAACTCTGGCTTGGCGCTGATGGTCGTGTCCACGCGCACCAGCACGTCGCGCACGGAATCTTGCAGGCCTTCGGCACGCGGCGTGAGTTCCATCTTGCGGCCCACCTGCACCAAGAGGGCGTCGTCAAAATGCTCGCGCAGCCGGGCCAGCGCATTGCTCATGGCCGACTGGCTCAGGTTCAGTTGCTCGGCGGCGCGGCTGACGCTTTTCAGCGAAAGCATAGCGTCCAGCGCGACCAGCAAGTTCAGATCCAGCTTGTTGAATCGCATGGCGTAGTTCTTCAGGAGTTATACGGGTTAACCCATATAGTATTCATAAATATGATTTAAATTATCAATGTAAACCATTATGCAAATAGCTTCAAGCTCTCTACAGTGCTGCCATGTTCAAATATTTCCCAACCAATTACGTCTGGAACCTGTCGGTTGATCTGGCCATCGAGATGGGGGCCCGTATTGGCGAAATCGAGGCCATGTGCGCGCCTTTGCAGGAGGCGGCCAAACAACCGGACGCCGCTGGAACCAAGGCCTTTCGCGAAACCTGGGCCAAGATGGCCGACCAGTTGTGCGAGTTGGCCGCTGAAGACGAGGCCAAAGGACGGATGATCTCGGCGGGCGACAAATACGGCCGCGCTGCCACCTATCTGCTGACCGCCGAGCGCCTGCAGGCACATGGCGCGCCGGGGCGCGTGGCGTTGTACGCGCGCATGCAGGAGGTGTTTGCCAAAGGCCTGAAACTGGCGGGCGAGAACTGCCAGCGGGTGGAGATTCCGTATGGCAATTCGGTAATTTCAGGCCTGTACGTGCGCGCCGACGGGGCCACAGGCAAATCACCGCTCTTGGTGCAGGTCAACGGCCTGGATTCCACCAAGGAGATGAAATACCGCGTCGGCCTGCCGCGCTGGCTGGCGCAGCGCGGCGTGTCGTCGTTGCTGATCGACCAGCCCGGCACTGGCGAAGCGCTGCGCCAGCAAAAGCTGGTGGCCACCTACAACAGCGAAATCTGGGCCAGCAAGGTGGTGAACTGGATCGAGTCCGACGCGCAGATGCAAAAAGAAGTCGATGCCAAACGCATCGGCCTCGAAGGTGTGTCGCTGGGCGGTTACTACTGCCCGCGAGCCGTGGCCTTCGAGCCGCGTTTTGCCATGGGAGTCTGCTGGGGTGCCAACCACGACTGGCGCGACGTGCAGAAGAAACGCCTGCTCAAAGAGGGCAGCTTTCCGGTGCCGCACTATTGGGAACATGTGCGCTGGGTGTTTGGCGCCAAAGATCAAGACGACTTCATGCGCCTGGCCGAGAACATGCACCTGGACGGCGTGCTGGACCGTATCAAGGTGCCGTTTTTGGTGACCCACGGCGAGAAGGATTCACAAATCCCACTGGCCTGGGCGCACCGTACCTACGAACAGCTGGTGAATTCGCCCAAACGCGAGTTGAAGATTTTCACCGAGCGCGAAGGCGGTTGCCAGCATTCCAGTTTTGACAATTCGGCCAATGCCGGGGCCTTCATCGCTGACTGGGTGGCCGAGGCGCTGGGTGCCAGAACGGCCTGAATCAACGCGTTTACTTTCAATTAACGGCAATGACGGCAAACACCAACCCAGCCTTCAAACTGCTGATCGCCGGGCGCAGGCGCGCGGGCATGAGCCTGGTCGACCACCACCACCACATCCTCGAACAACACGGCAAGATGGTGTTGAGTCTGATTGCATCCAACCCCGACCACGCCCCGCGCCGTTATGCGCAAAACCGCGTGGTCGATGGCACCTGGCGCGCAGGTGGCCCAGCGGGCGACCCGTTTGCCTTGAGCCGCGACTTCGTCACGCAGGTGTGGTTTGACAACCCGGCCCAGGCCATCGATGCGTTGTCGCACCCCTTGTACAAGGCGAATCTGCAACCCGATGAGGATCATTTTGTGGATCAGGCGACTGTCGTCAAACTGGCGGTGCGCGAGCGGGTGCTGGGCCAGGCTGCGACGGTGTGCGGCCCTTTGAAGTTGTTCGTATTTTTCAGCAAGGCCGCAGCCCCGAGTTCGGCAGACTTCGCCAGCGCGTGGCAACAACGCGGCGACGCACTCGCGGCCTCCAGCGCCGCAAGCCTCTTTCAGCACTATGTGCAAAACCAGGTGATGGCCAAATCGGGTGAAACCCCCTGGGTTGACGGCGTTGACGAGTTTTGGGTGGCGGACCGGGCGTCTGCCGCCACGTTGGCGCAGGCCGTGAAGGCCATGATGGTGACCCCCTTGCTGGCCGCCGGCTGGCTGGCGCCCGAGGCAGATTTCCACCTGGTGGCTGAAGAGTCTCTGTTGTTCGCGGGAACAGCAACCGTCACCAAACCAGTTTGAACAAAAAAATCTCAACGCTTTTCAACTCAATACAACCCCATGAACATTACCGGACTTGAAGCCTTGGTTTTCGGCGTTGACGATGTCGGCGCCTGTAGCACCTACCTGACAGACTATGGCCTTGACGCCATCCAGGCCAACGCCCAGGGCGGACGTTTTCAGGCGCAGGACGGCTCCGCCATCCTCGTCGCGCACAAAAGCGACGCCAACTTGCCGCCCCCAATGGGCACCGCCAGCATGCTGCGCAAAACCATTTATGGCGTTGCGGATGCATCCGCGCTTCAAGCCATCCGCGCGGAGCTGGCAAAAGACCGCACGGTGCGCCAGTTACCCGACGGGGCCATCGAAGCGGTGGACGACATGGGCTTCACCATCGGGTTTCAGGTCTCCGCGAAACGCACGGTTCACCAGCCTTCTGAGGTCGTCAATGCGCCGGGCTCGCCACACCAGCGCCCTGTGAACCATGTCGCAACCGATGAAAACGCCGTCATCAAGCCGCGCTCGCTCTCCCACGTGGTGTATTTCGTGCCAGATGCGGCCAAGGCAGAAGCGTTTTATGTGAAACGGCTGGGCTTCGCACGTACCGACCACTTGTTGGGTGCGGGGCCATTTTTGCGCCCCCAAGGCAGCAATGAGCACCATTGCCTGTTCCTGATCCAGACGCCGCCGTTTATGAAGGGCTGCGAACATTTCACCTTCCATCTGGCGGGGCCTACCGAGCTGATGCAGGCCGGCACACGTTTTGTCAACAAAGGTTATGAGTCGTTCTGGGGGCCGGGGCGGCACAAGTTTGGCTCCAATTGGTTCTGGTATTTCAACAGCCCCTTCAATTGCCACGTTGAATACGACGCGGACATGGATTTGCATGACAGCGCCTGGGTAGCCCGCGAAGCCCCCATGAACGCCGACAACTCGCAGCTTTTTTTGTTCCAGCAGCGCGGCAAATGGGCCCCGGGCCCGCCGCCACCGGGCGCACAAAGCCCAGCACGTTAAGCCTACGGGTATGCCATCCACCAGGGCCTTGTGCCGACTCGACGATGTGCCAGAGGGAGAGTCGCGTGGCTTTGACCCCTTCGATCAGGGGCGCGATTCGATCTTCCTGGTCCGCCAGCAGGCGCGGCTGTATGCCTATCAGAACGCCTGCCCGCATGTGGACGGCTCGCCCCTGGCCTGGCGCAAAGACCGCTACCTCAATGCCAGCGGCAGCCAAATCATCTGCCACGGACATGGCGCAGAATTTGACATCGCTTCCGGCCTGTGCACTTTGGGACCCTGTGTGGGCCAGAGGCTGATGCCTGTTCAGCTAAAAATCGACGCGGCCGGCAAGGTATTTTTGGCCAAGCACCCATCATCGGAGACAAACAAATGACAACAGATTTGCAAACCATTCTCATCGTCGGCGGCGGATTTTCAGGCATGTCGGCCGCGATTCAACTGCGCAAACAGGGCTTTGCAGTCGACCTGGTTGAAGTGGATTCGGGTTGGCGCTCTTACGGCGCCGGCATCAGCCTGGGCGGCGCCACCATTCGTGCGTTCAAAACTTTGGGTATTGCCGAGCAGTTTCTCGAGCACGGGAATGGCTCAGATGGCATTTCACTTTGCGCGCCGCCCGGCATGGAGGTCGCCCAGTTGCCGACGCCACGCCTGGCCGGGCCGGACCTGCCCGGCGGCGGCGCCATCATGCGCCCGGTGCTGGCCAGAATACTCGCCGAAGCCACCCGCGCCGCAGAGGTGAATGTGCGCCTGGGCTGCAGCTTCACCGCCATCCAGCAGGATGCCGACGGCGTGGACGCCACCTTCACCGATGGACAGCGCCAACGGTATGACCTGGTGATTGGCGCCGATGGCCTCTATTCCAAATTGCGTGAAGCCATTTTCCCCAATGCGCCCAAGCCCCGCTACA
>JANLYO010000175.1:0-17410 GCA_031365665.1 Rhodoferax sp.
GGCGTCCAGAAGCCCCTGCGCGATCAGGAAATCACACCACAAGACGTCGCTGTCGCCGCTCAGGAGCGTGTGGTCCAGGTCAAACAGGGTCAGCCGCGGCTTGCTCAACCCGGCGTCCTCAAGTGCCAGGCTTTGGGCCGGGTGAAGGTTTGAATTCCGTCCCGTGACAAGGTGAGGCCCACGCCAGAGTCACCATGCCCGCTCCAGGGCAGGCGGGGGCTGACGCGGTCGCAGCAGTTCCAGTAGACGCTGCCCGCGTTCACCTGCGCCAAAAGCGCGCGGGCGCGGGCTTCATCTGGGGTGTAAACGCCCGCCGTGAGGCCGTAACGGGTGTCGTTCATGAGGCGCACCGCCTCCGCGTCGCCGCTGACTTTCTGGATGCCGATGATCGGGCCAAAACTCTCCTCGCGCATCAAGTCCATCTGGTGGTTCACATTGGCCAGCACCGTCGGGGGATACCAGTTGCCAGGCCCTGGCAGGCGCTGGCCGCCAAGCAGCAGGGTCGCGCCTTTGGTTTTGGCATCGGCCACTTGGGCGTCCAGCACATCGAGCTGGGGCGCGCGGGTGATGGCGCCGATGTAGGTGTCGGCCTGCGCCGGGTCGCCTACTTTGAAGCTTCGCGCGGCGTTCACGAAAGCGGCAACAAAAGCGTCGTGGATTTTTTCATGCACATAGATGCGCTCGACCGAACAACAACTCTGCCCGGTGTTGTACATCGCGCCGTCGGCGAGAGATTCTGCCGCCGTGGCGGTATTGGCGTCGTCACACACGTAGCTTGGGTCTTTGCCGCCCAATTCGAGTTGCAGCTTGATGAAGCGCTGACCCACCGCTGCGGCTATTTTTGCCCCGGTGGCGACAGAACCTGTGAAGAAAACACCGTCAATTTGTTGCGCCAGCAGCGCAGCGCCCACTGGGCCCGTGCCCACCAGGCATTGCATGGCGTCTTTGGGCACGCCCGCCTCATGCAGCAGCCGGGTGATGGCCAGGCCGGTCTGGGCGGCAAATTCGGAGGGTTTGTACAGCACGGCATTGCCAGTCAACAGCGCCGGTAAAATCACGTTGCAGCCGACAAACCAGGGGTAGTTCCAGGCCGAGATGTTCGCCACCACCCCCAAGGGGGTGTGCTGGATTTGCTCGGTCATGCCACCCTCGGCAAAAACCGTTTGTGTGGCCAAGAGCGCGTCTACCTCTTGCAAGAAGAAGTCGATGCGGCCCAGCAGGCCATTGAGCTCGTTGCGCGACATCTGAATCGGCTTGCCGGTCTCTGCCGTCATGATGGCAGCCAGCGCGTCGCGCTGGCCTACCACCGCTTCGCGAAAATGCAAGACACAGTCTTTGCGCGCTGCCGAAGGTGTCGCGGCCCAGGCCGCTTGTGCGGCGCGGGCAGCCGTGTATTTGGCAGCCACGCTGGCGGCATCGTCTGCCGGCAGTTCGGCGATCAGCGCGCCCGTGGCAGGGTTGTAAACATCAAGAAAGTTCACGTGTTTGTCGCTAAGTTTTGGGCTTGTTGGGCCGCGTTGAGAAAGTCCATGAGCAGTGGCGTGTCATCCAAGGTGCCCAGCTCGGGCTGATGAAATTCCGGATGCCACTGCACCGCCGCAACGTAGGACGGCCCGCTGTGCCGGATGGCTTCGATCATGCCGTCTTCCGGGCAACGCGCTTCGACGACAAAGCCTGCCGCCAGGTCTTTTATTCCTTGGTGATGTATGCTATTTATTTTGTAGCTATTTGTGCCATTTAAAAGCGACTTGAGCCGGGTTTCCGGCATCAAAGCCACTTGATGGAAGTTGTGGTCGTAGCGCTGTGCGTCCCGGTGCACCAAGGCCTCTGGCCGCTGGGTGGCGATGTCTTGGTACAAGGTGCCGCCAAAAGCCACGTTGATCAACTGCAGGCCACGGCACACACCGAACACCGGTTTGCCCGCCGCCACAAAAGCCTTGACCAGCGCAATCTCATACGCATCGCGGACGCGGTCGCCCGTCCACTCGGGCTGCAAGGGCGCTTCACCGTAACTGCCGGGCCAAACATCTGCGCCACCGTGCATCACCAGCCCATCGAGCCACTGGGCGTAGTCGGCCAGTGTCACATCACCGCGCATGGTGTCGCCTGCGGGAGACGGAACCATCACCGGCAAAGCGCCGCCCGCCATGACCCAATGCGCCATCGATTGCTCGACGTATTGCAGCGTCTTCGTGCCAAATGCCGCGCGGGTCGGGTCCGGATGCAGAAAGCAGGCGCTGATGCCAATTTTTAGGCGGCTACTTGTTTCGGTCATTCACGTATCTTTCAAAGCAAAAGTCAATTTTCCGACGGGCCGCCCCTAGGAAAATTAGCCCCCTCGGGGGGCAGCGAACCACACGACGTGGGGAGCGTGGGGGCCATCTCTACATTGCAGCCCGAAAAAGGCGATCGAAGTCCGCCGCCGTGCAAGTGCGCGGATTCGTCTGATGGCACATGTCAGCCACCGCGATCTCAACCAAGCGCGCCAAATGCTCCGGCTTGACGCCGTGTGACGCCAAGCCCCCGACAATGCCCACGCTGACCTTGAGCTGCTTGAGCCAGGAAACAAATCCTTGGCCGCCACTGGCCACCCCACATACATGCGCCAATTCGTCGAACTTTCCAGGCGCAGACTCATGGTTCCAGGCCATCACGGTATCGATCATCAGCGCGTTGGCCAGGCCGTGATGCATGTCGCACACGGCACCCAGGGCATGCGCACAGGAATTCACCGCGCCCAGGTCTTTCTGGAAAGCGATGGCGCCCATCATCGAGGCCATCATCATGTCGCTGCGGGCCTTCAAATTCGTCGGCTCTCTGACTGCCGTCAAGAGCGCCGCTGCCGCGATGCGCGTGCCCTCCAAAGCGATGCCGTCACACAGAGGTTGGTAGGCGGGCGAGAGGTAACTCTCGATGTTGTGGGTGAGCGCGTCCATGCCCGTCGCGGCGGTCACGTGGGCGGGCAGGCCAAAGGTCAATTCCGGGTCGGCAAATACACATTTCGCGAGGATTTTGGCGCTGAACACCACACGCTTCAGGTGGGTGTCGTTTTCGCTCACCACGCTGGAGCGGCCGACTTCAGAGCCGGTGCCGGAGGTGGTGGGCAGCGCCACAAAATACGGCAGCGCATAGGTGATGGGCTTGACCTGTGGATGGTCCCACACGTATTCCAGAATGTCGCCTTCGTGGGTGGCCGCAACACCCACGACCTTGGCCACATCCAGCGCCGCGCCACCGCCAAAGCCGATCACACAGTCGGCCCGGTGTGCCTTGTACGCCGCCGCGCCATCCATGACCTGGCTGCATGTCGGGTTGCCAAATACGCCGCTGAAAACCGCCACTTCGAGGCCGACCAGTTGGGTTTTGAATTCGGCCAGCACGGGCAGCACACCCAGGGCTTTATCAGTGACGATGAGCGGGCGTTTGAGGCCGTTTTCAAGCAAGTGCGCCGCTACCAGTTTGCGTGCGCCTGCGCCGAACTTGATGGCAGTGGGGAATGAAAAAGAGGTGATGCTCACTGCGTTACTCCATGCTTCAACACTTGGACATCCAGGCCAGGAATGTCGTCGAAGTCTTTGCGGTTGTAAGTGATGACCTGCAGGTTGTGCTGAATGGCCAACGCTGCAAGCCACAAGTCCTGGCCTCGATGCACGGGCGACCCACGACCAGATTTGATCAGATCAGCGGCCAATTTCCCATACAAAAACCCGGTTTGCGCATCAATTGGCAAAACAGTTTTTTGGCTTAGCCGCGCAACCGTCTGATTTCGGCGTTGGCGCACAACTTCGTCAGCCGCCATACTGGCTGCAAATTGAAGTTCAGCACAACAAACAGGTGCGACGTACATCGGCAAACCTGCCGTCAATGTTGCCAAATCTGCGGCCGACAAACGGCCCCGTTCAACTTCGATCCAAATGCCGGTGTCGATCAAATACCCGGCCCGGCTCACGGCTCTGCCCAGGGGTCACGAAGATTTTCAAAGAGGTCGGGGGCGATGACCTCATCCATTCGGCGGATGTCAGCCATCCAAGCGTCGTCAACCGGGCCTTCCAACGGACGATAGACGTCACCAAACAATTCCATGGCCGTTTGTGGCTTGAGCCGGGGCGATACGGTGGCAATTTGCTTGTGGTTGCGCACAATCGACAAACTCTTGCCTTGATGCTCCACTTGATCCAGCATTTGGCTGAAATTGCGGGCAAATTCGGTGGCGGTTATAGCTTGCATCGCGGCCTTTCCAAATCAAAATCTGATTTTATCAGATATATCTGATAAAATCAAATAATCTCGAAATACCGTTTCATTTCCCAGTCCGTCACAGCGTCGAGCCACTGCCGGTATTCCCATTCTCGTGTCGCGGCAAAGTGGTCAACGAAGGTGTCGCCCAACCAGTCACGGGCGATTGTCGACTGTTGGAAATTGCGCGTGGTTTCGATCAAGGTGCGCGGCGCGCGGGGAATATGCTCCGCGCCTTGGTTCGTGCCGGTAATCGGTGGCGCGCTGAGTTTGAGGCCTTTCTCCACGCCATCCAGCCCAGCGGCGATCACAGCGGCCATGGCCAGGTAGGGGTTGACGTCGGCGCCGGGGCAGCGGGTCTCCAGCCGCGTGGCTTTCGGGGAACCGGCGATCACGCGAAAACTCGCGGTTCGGTTGTCCATGCCCCAGGTCGGTTTGACGGGCGCCCAATAACCATCGACCAGGCGTTTGTAGCTGTTGATGGTGGGCCAGATCATCGGGGCAAACTCCATCATGCAATTGACTTGCCCAGCGAGGTAACTCTCAAAGAGTTTGCTCATCTTGCGCGGCGATTTTGCGTCGAAAAAGAGGTTGTTCTTTCCATCGGACAAACTTTGATGGATGTGCCCGCTGCATCCCGGCAAACCAAAATGCGGTTTGGCCATGAAGCTGGGCATGATGCCAAAACGCGCGCCGATTTCTTTGGCGCCAGCTTTGAACAGAATCGCCCGGTCAGCTTGTTCCAGCGCTTCACTGAAACCGATGGCGGCCTCGTATACGCCTGGCCCCGTCTCGGTGTGCAAGCCTTCCACCGGCACCCCAAAGGCCAACATGTCGTCCATGATGGCGTTGAAAAACTCGCGATTCTGGTTCACGCGCAGGAGCGAATAACCAAACATGCCGGGCGTCAGCACCTCTGGCGCGACACCCTTTTTGGCAGCCCAGGATTGCGGCGTCTCCAAAAAGTTGTACCACTCGAACTCCATGCCGGTCATGACCTTGAAGCCCATTTTTTCAGCGCGTTTGAGCACCTTTTTCAAGGTCTGGCGCGGGCAGGCGGCATGTGGCGTGCCGTCGGCGTTGACAAACTCGCCGAGGAAAAAATCGACCCTGTCGTCCCACGGCACTTTGCGTGCGGTGTCCAGGTCCAGCCGCGCCAACGCATCGGGAAAGCCATGTTGCCAACCCGTCACCGAGGTGTTGTCGTAGCAGGTGTCCATCATGTCCCAACCCAGCACCACATCGCAAAACCCGAAGCCGCCTTTGGGGTAAGGCTCGGCAGTGCCCAGGAACTTGTCGCGGTGCAGGTATTTGCCGCGCAGGACGCCGTCGATGTCGCTCACGGCCACCTTGACTTTTGTGGCGCTGCTCTTTTCGATGGCGGCAACCGCAGGGTGCGGTTTCTGTTTTGCTTGGGTGGCCACAGGGCGCTCCTGGTTGGGACTACACGGTTTAAATCAGCTTACAAAGCAGGTGCGGCGGACTCGATGCCCATGTCTTTCAACGCCAAAGCCACGGCGTGCACAGCCTGTTCGATCTCCACCGCGCCAATTGCGCCGATGCAGCCCACGCGGAACGTTTCGATTTGCGTGAGTTTGCCGGGGTAGAGAATGAACCCGCGCGCGCGCGCCGCAGCGTAGAAGGTTTTGAAATCGTACTTCGGATCTGCCGGCGCATGGAAGGTGACGATGATCGGCGCCTGGATGGCCGGGTCGAGGAAGGGCTTGAACCCCAAGGTCGCCATGCCGTTCACCAGCGTTTGGCAGTTATGGCTGTACCGCGCAAGGCGGGCCGACTGGCCACCTTCCGCTTCGAACTGGGCAATCGCTTCATGCAGCGCGACCACCACGTGGGTGGGTGGCGTAAAACGCCATTGCGTGGTTTTCTCCATGTAGGTGTATTGGTCATGCAAGTCCATCGCCAGCGACTGGCTGCGCCCCGCACAGCCGTCCAGCACCGCCTTGCGGATGAACACAAAACCCATGCCGGGCACGCCTTCCAGGCACTTGCCGCTGGCCGCGACCAGCGCGTCAAAGCGGGTAGTCCGCGCGTCGATGGCGATGGCGGCGAACGAACTCATGGCATCCACCAGCAAACCTTTGCCGTGGCGCTCACATACCTCGGCAACCGCCTGCAAGGGGTTCAACACGCCAGCGCCGGTTTCGCAATGGATCAGCATCACGTGGGTGATGGAGCCGTCTTCCAGCAGTTGCCGCTCCAGCGCCTCGGGCGACACGGCCTGCGCTTCGTCAAACGGCATCACGGTGCAGCGGCGGCCCATCAGCGTGGTCAGTTTGGCGGCGCGTTTGCAATAAGCGCCGTTGTCCAGCACCAGCACATGGCCGTCAACCGGGACGAGCGTGCAAACAGCAGCCTCCACGCTGAAGGTGCCGCTGCCCTGCAATGGCACCACGACATGCGAGTCAGCGCCATGGATGACGTTGAGCAGGCTTTTTCGGATGCTGGCCGTGACGGCGTTGAACTCGGCATCCCAGGAGCCCCAGTCACGCAGCATCGCCAGTTTGGTGCGCAGCGTGGTCGTGAGTGGCCCAGGCGTGAGAAGAATCCTGTCTTTGTCCATATGAGCAATTCTATAAATCCAATGTTAGGGCGCATTGCCGCGTTGCAAATCCGCGCAATACTGGTGTATTGCTTTGGTTTGCGCCTTGCACTGCATCCCTAAAATTGAATTTCTAGAAATGCTCATGCCAGTCAAGGGGAAACCGCACGCCAGGCTTGCGTGCGGTTTCCGGCCCACCACCCCAAGAGCATGAAAAGCAATGTTGCCACAGTGGAGGCCAGGCCGATCAGCACCGCCATCGCCGCCGCCGCGCCCATCTCGCCGGCTTCATCCAGATTCAAGATGGCGATGGAGGCGACCTTGGTGTCGGGGGAATACAAAAACACCACGGCAGAGATGGTCGTCATCGCGTTGATGAAGAAATAACGCGCTATGTCGATCAAAGCAGGTGTGCAGATAGGCAGCGTCACGCGCCAGAAGGTTTTGTAGAACGGCACTTTGAGCGAGGCGCTGACGGCTTCAAATTCGGCATCGAGGCTTTTGAGCGCCGTCACCGCAGTCAGATGCCCTGTGGTGTAAAAGTGCACGATGGTGCACAGCGTCAGCAGCGTCACCGTGTGGTAAAGGCCATTGAGCGGGTTGTTTGCAGCGTTGAAGAAAAAAATGTAGCCCAAGCCCAGCACCAAACCAGGCACCGCCATCGGCAACATGGCCAGCAACTTGACCAGACTACGCAAAGCCCCGGCGCCGTAACTGTTGCCTTTGGTTTTTTCCATCAAGTAGGCGCCCGCAAAGACCAGTGCCGTGCCAAACAAGGCCGTGCCTGCTGCCATTTTCAAACTGTTCACAAACCCGGTGCCCACTTCAGCATCGACCAGGCCCAACCTGAAATTGTTGAAACTGGGTGCGAGGTTGTACGGCCACAGGGTGACAAATGAGGCGAAGACGGCCATGGCCAGCATGGCCAGCACCAAAAACGCCACCGCCATGCAATACAGCAGCATCAGCCGGTCATAGGCGGGCGCGGGTTTGGGCGCGTAGGGCACGGCGCGCGCGGTCAACATGGCGGTCTGGCGGCGGCTCACATAACTGTCCACTGCAAAGGTCAGCACCGCCGGCATCAGCAGCAGGATGGCGACCACCGCGCCCTTGGAAAAATCCTGCTGGCCGATCACAAGTTTGAACACATCGGTGGCCAGCACATTGAAGTTGCCACCGATCACCTTGGGGATGCCAAAGTCGGTGATCACCAACGTAAAGGTGACCAGCGCCGCCGAGATCAAGCCGTATTTTGCCCCTGGCAGGGTGATGGTGAAAAATTTGCGCGTGGCCCGCGTACCCATGGCGTCTGCGGCCTCGTACAGGCGGGCGTCGGCCAGGCTCAGCGCCGTCACCAAGATCATCAGCGCGTGCGGAAACACCGCAAAACACTCGGCCACCACAATGCCAGGGGCGCCGTAAATCTGTTCGATGCCAACGGCCTGCATCCAGGCTTTGAGCACGCCCTGATTGCCAAACCAGTAGATCAGCGAAATCGCCGACAGGAGCGAAGGTGCCAGCAAGGGGATCAAGGTGATGCCGCGAAACAGGCTCTTGAAGGGCATGCAGGAGCGCGTCAGCGCGTAGGCAAAACCAAACGCCAGCGGCACGGCGATCACGGTGACCAAGGCCGACACCCACAGGCTGTTCCACAAACTGTCCAGCAAAGCGGGCGTTTTGGCGTACTCCACGAAATTCTGCAGCCAGACAAAACTGCCGTCTTTGCCTTCCAAGGCTTGCAACAAGATGGCCAACAGCGGGAGCGCGAGAAACGCCACCAGCACCAGCGCCAAGAGGCTGATCAAAACCAGCGCCAGCGCATCAGACCGGTCGGTCTTCAGCTTGACCCGCGGCAGCTTGGCCGGTGCGCGTGAAGATGCCAGCACCGCAGACATCAAAACACCTTGATGCGTTCCTGCATCAGTTTCAGCGGCAGGCTTGAACCCAGTTGCAAACCCTGCTCGGCCAGAAAGTTCAACGACAGGTAGACGATCAAACCCTGCGGCGTCAGTGTAGGCGCGTGCACATGCACGTGGCAAAACGAGCCTAGAAAATCGATCTTTTGAATCTGGGCGTCAAACACACCTGCGTCACCCGGCGCTATCGGCCTGGCCAGTACATCTTCTGGCCGCAGGTAGACCTTGACGGCGCCCTCGGGGGCTGAAGTAACGCCGGGGTGCGGCAGCCGCAGTTGCCCGAGCTCCAACATGCCGCCCGACACCCGACCGGACAACACATTCACCTTGCCGACAAAATCGGCCACAAAAGGCGACGCCGGTTCGCGATAGATGGCCATGGGTGTGCCCACCTGTTCGATTACGCCCTGGTTCATCACGACGATGCGGTCAGCCACGCTCAGCGCTTCTTCCTGGTCGTGCGTGACCATGATGGTGGTGACGCCGAGTGACTGCTGCAATGCCCGGATTTCACCGCGCAGGCGCACCCGCTCCAGCGCGTCCAATGCCGACAGCGGTTCGTCAAGCAACAACAACCCAGGCTTCGTCGCAAGCGCCCGCGCCAGCGCAATGCGCTGCTGTTGGCCGCCGGAGAGTTGCGCCGGGTATTTGCCTTCGCTGCCCGGCAGGCCAACCAGTTTGACCAGCTCGGCGACGCGTTTCAGGACCTCGGCTTTGGGCGTTTTGCGGTTCACCAGCCCGTAGGCCACGTTGTCGGCCACACTCAAGTTGGGGAACAACGCGTAGCTCTGGAACACGATGCCGTAGTCCCGCTGCGCGGGCGGCAGGCGCGAGATGTCTTTGCCCGCCTGGTGCACGGCCCCGGCTGTCTGGACTTCAAGACCCGCGATGATGCGCAGCAGCGTGGTTTTGCCACAGCCAGACGGCCCGAGGAAGCAGACAAATTCGCCCTTCTGGATATCCAGGTCGATATCTTCAAGCGCAACGAAAGTGCCAAACTCCTTGCGGATTTGGCACAGGCTTAAAAAAGCCGCCATGCCGACTATAGGCACATCGCCGCCGCGCTGGGCCGCCCCAAGCAAGGCACGGCCCCCTCGGGGGGCAGCGCATTACACGAAGTGAAAAGCGTGGGGGTCATCTCTTCTCGACTTTGCCGTTGTACCGCTTGGTCCACTCGTTCAGGATGCGCTCGCGCTGCTCGGCGGCGTAATTGAAGTCGAGCTTCACGAGGCGCTGTTCGTAGTCTTTGGGCACGTTGGCCAAAGGTGGCGCCACACCGGGCTGCGCGGTGATGGCGAAATTTTTGCCGTACAAGATCATCGCGTCTTTGCTGGAAGCCCAGTCGGCGAGTTTCTTGGCGGCGGCGATGTTCTTCGTGCCTTTGTGGATGGCGAAAGATTCCAAGTCCCAGCCCAAACCCTCTTTGGGGAAGACGAGGTCAATCGGCGCGCCTTTGGCTTTATTCGCGTTGGCGCGGTATTCGAACGAAATGCCGACCACGAACTCGCCGGCAGACGCCATGTTGCAGGGCTTGGAGCCAGAGTGGGTGTATTGCGCGATGTTCTCGTGCAGGCCGTCCATGTATTTCCAGCCGCCGCCTTTGCCGTTGTCGTCACCAAACAGGGTCAACCACGCGATCACGTCGAAATAACCCGTTCCGCTAGAGGCGGGGCTGGGCATCACCACCTGCCCTTTGTAGGCGGCCTTGGTCAAGTCTTTCCAGGTTTCGGGTTTGGGGATGTTTTTCTTCGCGGCTTCGACGGTGTTGAAACATACGGTGGCGCCCCAGACGTCCATACCCCACCAGGCCGGCACTTTTTTCTTGTCGCGGTACTGGCTCATGATGGCGTCGAGGTTCAGCGGCGCGTAGGGTTCCAGCATGCCCTGTTTGTCCATCAGCGCAAGGCTGGAGGCGGCCACGCCCATCACCACGTCGGCTTGCGGGTTGGATTTTTCAGCCAGCAGCTTGGCGGTGATGACGCCGGTGGAGTCACGCACCCATTTGATCTCGATGTTGGGCTCAACCCGGTTGAAGGCCTCTTGGTAGGCCTTGATCTGGTCGGTCTCCAGCGCGGTGTACACCAGCAACTGGGTTTTCTGCGCAGTGGCGAGGCCGGCAAAGACAAGCGCAGCGCTTGTCAACGAAACTTTCAACGACGCTTTCAACGCTGTTTTTAGGGGGAACGACAAACGCATTCGAAACTCCTTGAAGCAAAGGGTGAAGCAAAGGGTGAAGCAAA
The DNA here is from genome assembly GCA_031365665.1 of Rhodoferax sp. Taxonomy (GTDB): domain Bacteria; phylum Pseudomonadota; class Gammaproteobacteria; order Burkholderiales; family Burkholderiaceae_C; genus JANYCG01. The sequence goes on from JANLYO010000175.1 coordinate 10,953, forward strand.
AGAGGGGAAGTCTGTGACGGGAACGTGTCGGCTTGATGACAAAACAATCTTACCCGGACAGACGCTTTTTGGGGTAATTTTGTGGGCCGCCGTTTACCCATGTTTACCCCCGCTTTTGAAGCCCCGCCAGACGCGCCAGTTGGGTGACAATGGCCGGGTTCAGCCCCACACCCTTTGCCATGGCCACTACAACCGCGCCCCACGACAACACCGCCGCCCGCCTCCTGGTGAACGGCAGAAGCTACAAACGCCCGAACCAACCCACCGTCGTCGTCTGTGTAGACGGCTGCGAGCCCGACTACCTGGCCCAGGCCGTCGCCACCGGCCACATGCCCTGGCTCAAACGCACACTCGCCAGCGGCACCGGTTTGACCGCCGACTGCGTGGTGCCGAGTTTCACCAACCCCAACAACCTCTCCATCGTCACCGGCGTGCCACCCAGCGTGCACGGCATCTGCGGCAACTATTTGTTTGATGTGGCCAGTGGCACCGAGGTGATGATGAACGACGCCAAGTGGCTGCGCGCACCCACCCTCCTGGCCGCTCTGGCCGATGCCGGCCACTCCGTCGCCGTGGTCACTGCCAAAGACAAACTACGCGCCTTGCTGGGCCACCAGATGGCCGGCATCTGTTTTTCAGCCGAGAAGGCCGACCAAGTCTCCCTGGCCGTCAACGGCATCGACGAAGTTTTGAACCTGGTCGGCAAACCGCTGCCCAGTGTTTATTCCGCTGACTTATCGGAGTTTGTTTTTGCCGCCGGTGTCAAGCTGATGCAGCAGCCAACCCAAGCAAGCCGGCCCGATGTGTTGTACCTCAGCACCACCGACTACGTGCAGCACAAACACGCCCCTGGCGCACCCGGTGCAAATGCCTTTTACGCCATGATGGACGGCTACCTGGGCCAGCTCGATGCGCTGGGTTGTGTGATCGCCCTGACCGCCGACCACGGCATGAACGCCAAGGTGGCCATGGACGGCACACCCGACGTCATCTACCTGCAAGACTGGTTCGACGCCTGGCTGGGCAAGTCTCTGCCAGACCCTGGCGCGGCCCGCGTCATCTTGCCGATCACCGACCCCTACGTGGTGCACCACGGCGCGTTGGGCTCGTTTGCCACGGTGTATTTGCCGCCCGGTGTAGACGCGCAGGCCGCGTGTGTGCGGCTGGGCGCCGTCAAAGGCATGGAGGTGGTGCTGCCCCGCGCGGAAGCCGCCGCTAGATTCGAGTTGCCCGCCGACCGCATCGGCGACCTGGTGGCGGTGAGCGAGCGTTTCACGGTCATCGGCACCAGCGCTTCGCGGCACGACTTGAGCGCACTGGATGCCCCGCTCCGCTCCCACGGCGGCATCAGCGAGCAACGTGTGCCGCTCATCGTGAACCGCGTGTTGACGGGCTTGAGCACCACGCGGCGGTTCAGGAATTTTGACGCCTTCGATTTGGCGCTGAATTACGTTTGAAGACGAAAAAATTCTTTTGTTTTGTATTTTAAATAATTTTATGATTATATAAAAGTCAAAATTGATCATGTTTTAATAGCATTATACATAATAAATACGTGACACGGTAGCAAATAAATTTCGTTAACTTATTTTAGAAAAATAAATTATGAAAGACATCACCGCTTTCATTCAAGGCCACCACCTCAACCTGATGCGCCTGTGTGGGCAGCAAGTGGGCCAGGCGCGCTCGGGTGATCGCGTCATCCAAGTCTTCAACCCGTTCACCAACGCGTGCATTGGCAGCGTGCCCAAAGCCTCGCTAGAAGAAGTCCGCGACACCTTTGCCCGAGCCCACGCCTACAAGCCCAGCCTGAGCCGCTTCGAGCGCGCGGCCATCCTCAACAAGGCGGCGGCGATCATCGCCAGCCGCGTGGATGAGGTGGCGCAGTTGATCACCGCCGAGTCGGGCCTGTGCCTCAAGGATTCGACCTATGAAGCCGGCCGTGTGGCTGACGTATTGCTGTTCGGCGCCAATGAGGTGCTGAAGGACGACGGCCAGATTTTCAGCTGCGACCTGACCCACCATGGCAAAAAACGCCGCGTCTATACCCAGCGCTCGCCGCTCTTGGGTGTGATCAGCGCCATCACGCCCTTCAACCACCCCATGAACCAGGTGGCGCACAAGGTGGTGCCCAGCATCGCCACCAACAACCGCATGGTGCTCAAGCCCAGCGAGAAAGTGCCGTTCTCGGCCATCCTGTTTGCCGACATCCTGTACGAGGCCGGTTTGCCACCCGAGATGCTCAGCGTCATTACCGGTGACCCGCGCGAGATTGCCGACGAACTGATCACCAACGAACACGTCGATCTGGTCACCTTCACCGGCGGCGTGGGCATAGGCAAATACATTGCGTCAAAGGCTGGCTACCGGCGCATGGTGCTGGAGCTGGGCGGCAACGACCCCATCATCGTGATGGAAGACGCCGACCTGGACGAGGCCTCCACCCTCTCCGTGCAGGGCAGCTACAAGAACTCGGGCCAGCGCTGCACCGCCGTCAAACGCCTGCTGGTGCACGAAGCGGTGGCGGACCGTTTCGTCGAGCAGGTGGTCGAAAAAACCCGCGCCTGGAAATATGGCGACCCGTTGGACACGGCCAATGACATGGGCACGGTGATTGACGAGGCCGCCGCCATGCTGTTTGAAAGCCGCGTCAACGAAGCGGTGTTGCAAGGTGCCCGGCTGCTGGTCGGCAACCAGCGCCGGGGCGCTTTGTATTCACCCACGGTGCTGGACCGCGTGGACCCGCAGATGACGGTGGCGATGCAGGAAACCTTTGGGCCAGTCTCCCCCATCATTCGTTTCAAGAACATCGACGAGGCGATAAGCATCAGCAACGGCACGGCTTATGGACTTTCCAGTGCCGTCTGCACGAACCGGCTCGACTACATCACCCGCTTCATCAGCGAATTGCAGGTGGGCAGCGTCAACGTGCGCGAGGTACCGGGCTACCGTCTGGAACTCACCCCGTTTGGCGGCATCAAGGATTCGGGCCTGGGTTACAAGGAGGGTGTGCAGGAAGCGATCAAGAGCTTCACGAATATTAAAACCTATTCGCTGCCCTGGGCCTAGTTCCATTCCCAAATCATCCGTGCAGGTCGTTGCATCTCCTAGCAGTGCTAAAGCACTGTCGTCGTCGGTGCGCCTACTTCACGAATGATTTGGAAACGGAAAATACCAAGTTAGCACCTTGAAAAAACCATGGCATTGATCCTCAACGACATCGAACTACTCTTCGCGCAAAAGGGCGGCGAACAGTACACGGGGGAACCCGTCACCCAGCTTGAACATGCCCTGCAAACCGCCATGCAGGCCGAAAAAGAGGGCGCTGACGACGCCCTCGTCACCGCTGCCCTGCTGCACGACCTGGGCCATCTGCTGCATGAACTGGGCGACACCCCCAGCGCGCGCGGCGTTGACGATGTGCACCAATACCGCGCCATCCCCTTCCTGCGCGGGCTCTTCCCCGATAAGGTGCTGGGCGCCATCCGCCTGCATGTTGACGCCAAACGCTACCTGTGTGCCACGCGCGCAGACTATTTTGGCAACCTTTCCAGCGACTCCAAACGCTCGCTGGCATTGCAGGGCGGTGTGTTCGATGCAGGGCAGGCCAAGGCCTTCATCGCGCAACCGGGCGCGCCAGAAGCGGTGCGCCTGCGCATTTGGGACGATCTGGCCAAGACGGCTGGCTTGCCCACACCGCCGCTACAACACTTCATGGCGCGTGCACAAGGCTGTGCACTGGGATGACACTGACCTGGACCGTCGTGGCGGCGGTGCTGTTTGGTGCACTCTTGCACGCCAGCTGGAACGCGCTGGTCAAGTCCAGCAGCGACAAGGCGCTGGACACCGTGCTGATCCATGTGGTGGGCTCCGTGGTCGCGCTTCCGCTGGTGTTGTGGCTGGGCTGGCCCAAGCCCGAGGCCTGGCCTTTCATCATGGCCTCGGTCACCATCCACATCGCCTACTACCTGCTGCTCACTGGCGCCTACAAACATGGCGACCTGGGCCTGACCTACCCGCTGATGCGCGGCACCGCGCCGCTGCTGGTGGCGCTGATGAGTGCGGCCACGCTAGGCGAACATCTTTCTCTGATGGGCTGGCTGGGTGTAGTGGGCGTAAGCCTGGGCGTGTTGGTGTTGGCGCTACCGATGGAGAGTTTCCGAAATCATGACAAGCGCTCGCTTGCCGTTCGCCCTGAGCCTGTCGAAGGGCTTGCCCCAAGCACGGGTGGCGCAGAGCCCGAAGCCGCCCACACGGAGCAGGTCAGGCTGCGCAACAAGGCGATCCGCTTCGCCCTGGCCAACGCCGTCATCATCGCCATCTATACCGTGATCGATGCCAAGGGCGCGCGTGCGAGCGGCAACGCGCTGCAATACGTTGTCGCACTGTTCGTGCTGGACGGCTGGCCCTTTGCCTTCATCGTGCTGGCGCGGCGTGGCCGGGCCGCGCAGCCCTACATCCGCGCCTATGCGCAGAAGCGCTGGCCCCTTGCACTTGGGGGCGCGGTGGCGTCGTTGGGCTCCTACGGCATTGCGCTGTGGGCCATGACCCAGGCCCCGGTGGCCACCGTGGCCGCGCTGCGTGAAACATCGGTGTTGTTTGCCGCACTGCTGGGCGCGTGGCTGCTCAAGGAAAGGTTTACCCGGCGGCGCGTGGTGGGCACGCTGACCGTTGTTGCGGGGGTGATGGCACTGCGGTTGTCGTGAGCTTCAATGCGTGTCGCATTAAAAGATGTTTGATCTCTTTTGATCAGGCCATCGCCACCTGTTCGAGCGGCTTCATCTGACCGAGTTCATCATGCAGTTTGGCCTCAGCCTGCCAAAGGTCAAACCTGGTCTGCATGTCCAGCCAGAGTTGGGCGCCATTGCCCAGGAGCGTTCCCAGACGCAGTGCCATCTCCGCCGAGACCCCACTGCGCTCGGCCAGCACAGCGTGCAGCGTTTGCCGGGAAATGCCCAGGCTGCGGGCGAATGCGGTCACGGACATGCCCGGCAAACTGGGCAGCACATCTTCCCGCAGGATAGCTCCGGGATGGGTCGGTACACGTTTACGCATCTTTCACTCCTAGTGATAGTTCTCAAAATCGACCCTGACCGCGTTCTCACCCTGCCACTCAAAGGTGATGCACCACGGACCGTTGACATGCACACTGAAGCGTTTTGGCTTGCCCTGCAGCCCATGGAAATCAAAGCCAGGGATATTTAAAGCCTCAGGTGTTTTCGCAATGTCGATGGCATCAAGTCGGCGAAGTGCTCGCTCAGTCAAGGCCTTTTGCACCTTCGCGCTGTAGCCTTTCTCAAAAAGCGCCTGAAGGCCCTTGTGCCTGAAAGACTCGATCATGGCACGGAGTGTAAAGCATTTCTTTACACATTACAAGCTGGCACCTGACTGCGGGTGGCACTGGGCGGCGCGGTGGCGGCGCTGGGCTGCTACGGCATTGTGCTGTGGGCCATGGCCCGGGGCGCGGTCGCCACCGTGGCTGCGCTGCGAGAGATATCGGTGCTGTTTGCCGCCTTGTTGGGCGCGTGGTGGGCACGCTGACCATTGTTGCGGGGGTGATGGCGCTGCGGTTGTCGTGAGAGTGATTTTTGGAGGCTCTCATGTGCTTGCCGTTGGGGGGAGTCATTAGTCGGCTTTGGGCCAATTGCGGTCGTTGGCAAATGGCTGCTTTGGGGAGGCGGAATCTTGAAATTGTGCCAGTCTCCAAGCTAACAGACTTTGTCGACAGCACCCTGGCTGCGGAATCACGTGCTGCGATAGTGCAATGAACTGGGACGTTCTCGCCCGGCGCTCCGAAAGGACGCTGCGATCATCGCCAGACATTCGTGTGACCACGGCTTGAACGTCGGATAGCCGAGCGCCCAAAGGCGGCGCAAGTCTCGCGCCGGGCACTAACGTATAGTTTAGCCAGGCACGCCCCGCAAGCCCATGGACGATAGACCCCTGTTCTTCTTTTTTTGCGACGCCAACACGGCGGTTTATGACACCCACCTGCTCGTGAAGCGAGGTGGGCTTCAGGTCGTACGCCTGCTCCGCGAGTTGCGGGGACAGATTGCTTTGCCAGACATATCCCGGACGGAATATCTGTCCAATTATGCGAAGGGTGCAGCAAAGGCGCACAAAGAAACAGAGGTGGCGCTGTCTCAACTCGAAACTTTGAGTGGCCAGCGGATGGCGCAAGTCCTGCCACAGGACAAATTCTGGGAATCACGCGGACTGCAGATTCTGGAATCGCTGAAGGACATCACCCATGAAATCATTGCTACGGACGCCTTGAAAGCGGCGGCCCTGGACCGCGCCGTTGAAGGCCGCAAGCCAGCTAGGAGTCTGGGCGGCAGAGTAGTTTGACCGCATCCAGATGCGCGATTTGGAATGTATTTTTGAAGTTGCCGCTTGAATTCGTGCAATTTGTCGGTTGAGACGGTCTGAGCGCGTGTGCAATGAGGCAGTTCGATGGC
>JANLYO010000206.1:0-6324 GCA_031365665.1 Rhodoferax sp.
GCCTGAAGTGGAGCTTCATGCCGCGCCAGTTTCCAGGGCAGAAGTACCTCGTCTGCAACTCGGACGAATGTGAACCGGGCACCTGCAAAGATCGCGACATCCTGCAGTTCAACCCACACATCGTGATTGAAGGCATGATCATCGCCGCGTACGCGATGGGAATTTCAATGGGTTACAACTACATCCACGGCGAAATTTTTGCGAGTTATGACCGGTTTGAGGAAGCGCTGGAAGAAGCCCGCGCCGCCGGGTACCTGGGTGACCACATTCTGGGCAGCGGCTATAGCTTTCAGTTGCATGCGTTCCATGGTTTTGGCGCTTACATTTGCGGCGAAGAAACGGCCTTGCTGGAATCGCTGGAAGGCAAAAAGGGCCAGCCGCGCTTCAAGCCGCCGTTCCCTGCCAGCTTTGGCATGTACGGCAAACCGACAACGATCAACAACACCGAAACTTTCGCGGCAGTGCCGTGGATCATCCGCAACGGTGGCGCGGCCTACCTCGCCTGCGGAAAACCCAACAATGGCGGTACGAAGATTTATTCTGTCAGCGGCGACGTGGAATTGCCCGGCAACTACGAAGTACCGCTGGGCACACCGTTTTCCAAGCTTCTGGAAATTGCCGGTGGTGTGCGCAAAGGCCGCAAGCTCAAAGCGGTGATCCCTGGCGGCTCGTCCGCGCCGATCCTGCCTGCCGACATCATGATGGGCTGCACGATGGACTACGACTCCATAGCCAAGGCTGGCTCCATGCTGGGGTCTGGTGCGGTGATCGTGCTGGACGATTCGCGCTGCATGGTCAAGTCGCTGCAACGCCTGAGCTACTTTTACATGCACGAATCCTGCGGGCAATGCACCCCCTGCCGCGAAGGAACGGGTTGGCTGTCGCGCATGGTGGACCGCATCGAAACCGGCCACGGTCGGCCCAGCGACACGGACCTGCTCAATTCGGTGGCCGACAACATCATGGGCCGCACGATTTGCGCCCTGGGAGATGCCGCCGCCTTGCCGGTGCGTTCCATGATCAAACATTTCCGCCACGAGTTTGAATACCACGTCGAGCACAAGACCTGCATGGTCCCAGCCTACGTTTGATGCAGAAGCAAAAGCATGATTGAAATCGAACTCGATGGCAAGAAGGTGGAGGTCCTGGAGGGCAGCATGATCATGCATGCTGCCGACAACGCAGGCACCTACATTCCACATTTTTGCTACCACAAGAAACTCAGCATCGCCGCCAATTGCAGGATGTGCCTGGTTGATGTGGAAAAGATGCCCAAACCCATGCCCGCCTGTGCGACCCCCGTGGCGCAAGGGATGATCGTGCGCACCAAGAGCGATAAAGCCATCAAAGCGCAGCAGTCGGTGATGGAGTTTTTGCTGATCAACCATCCTTTGGATTGCCCCATCTGCGACCAGGGCGGTGAGTGCCAGTTGCAGGATTTAGCCGTGGGTTACGGTGGTTCGGCGTCGCGTTACGAAGAAGAAAAGCGTGTCGTTGCCGTGAAAGACGTCGGCCCGCTGGTTTCCATGCAGGAGATGAGCCGCTGCATCCATTGCACGCGCTGCGTGCGTTTCGGCCAGGAAGTGGCCGGGGTGATGGAACTGGGCATGTCACACCGCGGTGAACATGCCGAGATCGAGACCTTCATTGGCAATTCGATTGACTCCGAACTTTCGGGCAACATGATTGACATCTGCCCAGTGGGGGCTCTGACCAGCAAGCCTTTCCGCTACAGCGCCCGCACCTGGGAGTTGTCGCGCCGCAAATCCATCAGCCCGCACGATTCCACTGGCGCCAATTTGATTGTTCAGGTCAAAGGCAACAAGGTGATGCGGGTGGTTCCGCTTGAAAACGAAGCCGTGAACGAATGCTGGATCGCTGATCGCGACCGTTTCTCTTATGAAGCTCTCAATAGCGACGAGCGCCTGGCTGCGCCCATGCTCAAGCAGGGGGGCGCTTGGAAAACGGTGGATTGGCAAACCGCACTGGAGTATGTGGCGAATGGTTTGAAGCAGATCAAAACGGATCATGGAGCGAAGAGCATTGGCGCCTTGATCAGCCCGCACAGCACACTGGAAGAGTTGTCGCTGGTGGCGGGCTTGGTGCGCGGAATGGGCAGCGAAAACATCGACCACCGTTTGCGTCATACCGAACACAGCGCGATGCCTGCCTCTGGCGTGCGTTGGCTTGGCACTTCCATCGCGTCTCTGTCAAAACTTCAGCGTGCCTTGGTCGTCGGGTCCAATTTGCGCAAAGACCATCCCTTGTTTGCACAGCGGATTCGGCAAGCAGCACGCATGGGTTGTGCCGTGAGTTCGATAACGGCAGAAACCCAGGACTGGGCGATGCCGTTGGCGAATCGATTGGTTTCTGATCCGAAAGTTTGGGTGCAAACACTGGGTGAAGTTGCGGCTGCGCTTGCTGGCGAGAAGGGCATAGCCGCGCCGGTCGCCATGGTGGCGGGGGAAGTTGCGAAATCGATTGCCAAGTCGTTGATGGGCGGGGAGCGCAAGGCCATTTTGCTGGGTAATGCGGCTGCGCATCATGCCAAGGCATCAAGTTTGTTGGCCCTGGCCAACTGGATTGGGGAACATACTGGCGCAACCGTCGGTTATTTGACCGAGGCTGCCAATACCGTCGGTGCGCAATTTGCTAGTGCGCTTCCTGGCCCGGGCGGTTTGAACGCCAGCCAGATGTTGTCGGGAAATTTGAAGGCGGCGATTCTTTTTAACACCGAGCCGGTGTTTGATTCCGCAGCCGGTTCTGCCGCGCTCAAAGGCTTGGGAAATTGCCAGATGGTGGTGAGCTTGTCGTCCTTCAAGGCGAATTTGGATTGTTGCGATGTTCTGTTGCCGATTGCCCCGTTCACGGAGACGCCAGGCACGTTTATCAATGCAGAAGGCCGCGTGCAAGCCTTCCACGCCGTTGTCAAGCCACAGGGGGAAGCGCGTCCCGGCTGGAAAGTCGTGCGGGTTCTGGCCAATATGCTCGGCCTGCCCGGTTTTGATGCCGAATCCGCACAGGATGTGGCGGCCAAATTGCTTCAAGTCAACGGTGTGATGTCCCAGCATTTGGACGACGCCATTTTGTCTAATGCCGTCACAGCAAATATTGATGTGACAGCCGCTGACACTGCACCTGTAGCCGTATCGATTTACCAACTCGACGGCATCGTGCGTCGGGCATCGTCTTTGCAGATGACCGCCGACGCCAAGCTTGCAACGGCAGCCATTGGAGTACCGGCATGATCGACCTGATGTTCACAACCGGGCAAGGTCTGGTCAGCGCGCCGTGGTGGGCCAACATGGCCTGGCCCGTGATCTGGAACCTGATCAAAATCGTTGCGGTGGTACTGCCCCTACTGGGTGCCGTCGCCTACCTCACGCTGTGGGAGCGCAAGCTGATTGGCTGGATCCAGATCCGCATTGGCCCCAACCGTGTCGGCCCTTTTGGTCTGTTGCAACCCATTGCCGACGCCTTGAAGTTGATGGGGAAAGAAATTTTGGTGCCAGGTGCTGCCAACAAAGGTTTGTTTCTCTTGGGCCCGATTTTGACCATCATGCCCGCGATGGCGGCTTGGGCCGTGATTCCGTTCGGTCCCGAAACAGCGCTTGCCAATGTCAATGCAGGCTTGCTTTTCATCATGGCCATTACCTCCATGGAGGTCTACGGCGTCGTGATCGCCGGTTGGGCGTCCAACTCCAAATATGCATTTTTAGGCGCCTTGCGCGCTTCCGCCCAAATGGTGAGCTATGAAATCGCCATGGGGTTTTGTCTGGTAGTCGTGTTGATGATCTCCAGCAGCATGAACCTGACTGACATCGTTACTGGCCAGGCCGTGGGGCGGTTTGCAGATAAAGGTTTGAACTTCCTCTCCTGGAACTGGTTGCCGCTGTTGCCGATTTTCATGGTGTACATCATTTCGGGCCTGGCTGAAACCAACCGCCATCCGTTTGACGTGGTCGAGGGGGAGTCTGAAATTGTGGCCGGCCATATGGTCGAGTATTCCGGCATGTCGTATGCCATGTTCTACCTTGCCGAATACGCCAATATGTGGCTGGTATCGATCCTGGCGACCGTGATGTTCTTGGGCGGTTGGTTGCCACCGATTGACAGCGAGCTTTTCAACTGGATCCCCGGCTGGATCTGGCTTGGCCTCAAGACCTGTGCTGTTGTCACGCTTTTCATCTGGATCCGCGCCACCTTGCCACGTTTTCGCTACGACCAAATCATGCGCCTGGGTTGGAAAATCTTCATTCCCCTAACTCTGGTCTGGTTGATCGTGATCGGCGCGTGGATGCAGACACCTTTCTCCATCTGGAAGTAATTGGAACCCATCATGTCTACCAGCACTTCTTCTTTGGCGGCTCCGGCTTTTTCCATCAAGGACTTTCTCTCCAGCTTCATGCTGGTCGAACTGTTCAAGGGCCTCGCACTCACGGGCAAATACGCCTTTCGTCGCAAAGTTACGGTGCAGTTTCCTGAAGAAAAAACACCCTTGAGCCCGCGTTTCCGGGGTCTGCACGCGTTGCGCCGCTATGAAAATGGCGAAGAGCGTTGCATCGCCTGCAAATTATGTGAAGCGGTTTGCCCGGCGATGGCCATCACGATTGAGTCAGAAGTGCGTGCAGACGGTTCACGGCGCACCAGCCGGTACGACATCGACCTTACGAAATGCATCTTCTGCGGGTTTTGCGAAGAAAGCTGCCCCGTCGATTCCATCGTTGAAACCCATATTCTTGAATACCACGGGGAAAAGCGCGGCGATTTGTATTTCACCAAAGACATGCTGTTGGCAGTGGGCGACCGTTACGAAGCCGAAATTGCCGCCAACCGTGCGGCAGATGCCAAGTACCGTTAATTAAGTACCGATTCATGGACATCAAGACTGGGTTTTTTTACCTGTTTTCAGCGGTGCTGTTGTTTGCCTCGTTTCGCGTGGTCACAGCGCGCAACACGGTTTACGCGGCGCTTTATCTGGTGCTGGCATTCGCGCAAGCGGCTGCCTTGTGGATGTTGCTCAAAGCCGAGTTTCTGGCCATCACCCTCGTGCTGGTGTATGTGGGCGCAGTGATGGTGTTGTTTTTGTTTGTTGTGATGATGTTGGACATCGACGTTGACAGCATTCGCCAGGGCTTCTGGAAGCACTTCCCAATGGCGGGGACGCTCGGTACCATCATTGCGCTGGAAATGGCGGCCGTCGTGATGGGCGGCTTTCGTACCGCAGCGACGCCCAAAACCATGGCTATGCCCGGCTACGTGGGCGAGCAGATCTCCAACACCAAGGAACTTGGCAAAGTTCTGTATTCGCAATACGTGTACCCGCTGGAGATCGCCGCCGTCATTCTGCTGGTGGCCATGATCGCGGCGATCGCGCTGACGCTTCGCCAACGCAAAGACAGCAAATACGCCAGCCCGTCGGATCAGGTTCGCGTCAAGGCGGCAAACCGCATGGTCGTTCTCAAAATGGAGGCGACACGCCCCGCTGAACCAGCGGCCGCCCCGCCGGCCGAGGAGAAAAAAGCATGACCCTGACTTTGGGCCACTTCCTCTCCCTTGGCGCCATGTTGTTTGCCATCTCGGTGATCGGCATATTTTTGAACCGCAAAAATTTGATTGTTCTCCTGATGGCTATCGAGTTGATGCTGCTGGCGGTCAACATGAACTTTGTGGCGTTCTCGTATTTCCTGAACGACATGCACGGCCAGATTTTTGTGTTCTTCATCCTCACGGTGGCTGCGGCCGAGTCGGCCATTGGCTTGGCCATTCTCGTGCAGTTGTTCCGCAACAAGTCCAACATCAATGTGGACGAACTCAATACGCTCAAGGGCTGAACCGGATTATTAGCGATGAGCCAAACCCTGTCTTCTTCAACCCTGCTGACCATCGCTCTGGCACCGCTCGTGGGTGCGGTCATCGCTGGTGTTTTGGGCACCTCGTTTGGTGGCAACGTGATTGGCCGGCGTGCTTCGCATTCCGTCACGATTTTGGGTGTGTTGATCTCATTCGTCCTGTCGGCATTTACCTTGCAAAGCGTGGTGGCAGACGATGCGCGCTTCAACCAGACGATCTACACCTGGATGACCGTCGGCAGCCTGAAGATGGAAATTGGTTTCCTGATCGATGGCCTGACCGCCATGATGATGTGTGTGGTGACTTTCGTCTCCCTTATGGTGCATATCTACACGATCGGATACATGGAGGAAGACGAGGGCTACAACCGTTTCTTCGCCTACATTTCGCTGTTCACATTCGCGATGTTGATGCTTGTCATGAGCAACAACCTGCTCCAGCTTTTTTTCGGCTGGGAAGCGGTGGGTTTGG
>JANLYO010000241.1:0-39647 GCA_031365665.1 Rhodoferax sp.
GCTGGTGGACGAGTTCAAGAAAAAGGGCCTGCAGATCGTCACGGTGGACCGCAAGGGCTTCCAGGACGCCGTGCTCAAGACCACCACGCTGGAGTCGCTGGGCTACACCAAGGCCGACTACGACAAGATCCAGGCAGCCAAATAGAGCACCATCCTATGGACATCGACGCTGGCCCCAAGGTGATGGGGGATGACGGGGAATTCCACGTCACTGATGAAGCCGTAGACCTGTCGGGCACGCCCATCGAGGCGTGGGCGGCGCTCGGCTTTTTCTGGCTGCTGGGGCTCACCGTCTTCTACCAGTTCTTCACGCGTTATGTGCTCAATGACTCGGCCGCCTGGACAGAAGAAATCGCCCGTTACCTGCTGATTGGCACGGTGTTTGTGGGCGCTGCGATTGGGGTGGCCAAGAACAACCACATCCAGGTGGATTTTTTCTACCGCTACATGCCCGCCGCGATGTGCCGCGTGATGGCCGTGCTGGTGGACGTGTTGCGCATAGGCTTCTTCGGCATGGCCGTGGTGATGACCTGGCAGATGATGCAAAAACTCGGCAGCTACAAGATGACCATCATCGACTTGCCGATGAACATTGTCTACACGGTGTGCATGCTGGGTTTTGCGGCCATGTTTGCGCGCTCGTTCTGGGTCTTGCGCGTCCACTGGAAACGCGGCTATAGCGTGCTGGAGCGCCCTGAGTCCACCATGGAAGACCGCTGAGTTTTTCAATTAAAGCCATGTTAAAAATCATCTTCCTCATCCTCATGTCGGGCGGCATTCCCGTGGCCATCGCCATGGCGGGCTCGTCGCTTCTGTACATCCTGTGGACCGGCGATAACCCGCCCTTTGTGGTCATCCACCGCATGGTCAGCGGCATCGACAGCTTTCCGCTGCTGGCGGTGCCGTTTTTCATCCTGGCCGGCAACCTGATGAACAACGCCGGCATCACCAACCGCATCTACAACTATGCACTGGCGCTGGTGGGTTGGCTCAAGGGCGGGTTGGGCCATGTTAACGTGATTGGCTCGGTGATTTTTGCCGGCATGAGCGGCACCGCAATTGCCGACGCGGCAGGCTTGGGCACCATCGAAATCAAGGCCATGAAAGACCATGGCTACGACACCGAATTTGCCGTGGGCGTGACGGCGGCCTCGGCCACGCTGGGGCCCATCATCCCCCCGAGTCTGCCCTTTGTGATCTACGGCATGATGGCCAACACCAGTGTCGGCGCCTTGTTTCTGGCGGGCATTCTGCCCGGCATCCTGATGGCCGGGCTGATGATGTTGACGGTAGCGTATTTCGCCCACAAAAACGGTTGGGGTGCTGACGTCAAGTTCGAATGGCCGCGCGTGCTCAAGGCACTGGCCGAAACAGCCGTAGTCATCTGCTGGCCCTTGATTCTGTGGGTGTTGATTGTCAAACTCGGCACGCAGCCACAGGTGACGGTCTTCATTGGCCTGATCGCGCTGTTTGCCGCTGACAAGTATTTCAACTTTCAGGCGGTGTTGCCCATCATGACGCCGGTGCTGCTGATTGGCGGCATGACCACCGGCATCTTCACACCTACCGAAGGCGCGATTGCCGCCTGCGTCTGGGCCATGGTGCTGGGCCTGGCCTGGTACAAAACCCTGAGCTGGAAGATGTTCGTCAAGGTTTGCCTCGACACGGTCGAAACCACCAGCACGGTGCTCTTCATCGTCGCCGCTGCCAGTATTTTTGGCTGGATGCTTACCGCCACCGGCGTGACCACGGCCATCGCCGCGTGGGTGCTGGCCTTCACCAATTCACCCTGGGTGTTTTTGCTGATCGCCAACCTGCTGATGCTGTTCGTCGGCTGCTTTTTGGAGCCGACGGCGGCCATCACGATCCTCGTGCCCATCCTGGTGCCGATCTGCCAGAAGCTGGGTATCGACCTCGTGCATTTCGGCCTGGTGATGGTGCTCAACCTGATGATTGGCCTGCTGCATCCACCCATGGGCATGGTGCTGTTTGTGCTGGCACGCGTGGCCAAGCTGTCGGTGGAGCGCACCACCATGGCCATCCTGCCCTGGCTGGGTCCCCTGCTGGGCAGCCTGGTCATCATCACCTACTTCCCCAAGCTGGTGTTGTGGTTGCCCAAGCTGGTTTATTCCTGAACGTGGGAGTGTCGCCATGTCCTTAGCTGTTCAAGCCTCTATCCAGCCCTTCATCCGTCTTCATCCCGCTGACGACGTGTTGATCGCGCGCTCCCAACTGGTGGGCGGCGCGCAAGCCGAGGGCATCTCCGTCAAGGGCCTGATCCCGGCGGGCCACAAAGTCGCCACGCGCGCCATCGCGGTGGGTGAACCAGTACGGCGCTACAACCAGATCATCGGTTTTGCCAGCAAGCCGATTGCGCCCGGCGAACACGTGCACACCCACAACCTGTGGATGGGCGAGCAAAAAGGCAATTTCTCGCGCGACTACGCGATTGGCGCCGACGTGAAAACCCCCGCGCCGCGCCGTGAGGCCAGCTTCATGGGCTACAAGCGCGCCGATGGCCGTGTGGCCACGCGCAACTACATCGGCGTGTTGTCTTCGGTCAACTGCTCGGCGACGGCATCACGCGCCATTGCCGACTACTTCTCGCGGCAGAACCGCCCGGCCGAGCTGGCAGATTTCCCCAATGTGGATGGCGTGATTGCGCTCACCCATGGCAGCGGCTGCGGCATGGATGGCGAAGGCCAGGGCCTGAAGGTTTTGCAGCGCACACTGGCCGGTTACGCCACGCATCCGAATTTCTGCGCGGTGCTGGTGGTCGGCCTGGGATGTGAAAGCAACCAGATCAGCAGCTGGCTGTCGGCCAGCAGCCTGCGCGAGGGCGAAACGCTGAAGGTGTTCAACATCCAGGAGACCGGCGGCACCAAGAAGACAGTCGAGCGGGGTGTGGCCCTCATCAAGTCGCTGTTGCCGCAGGCCAACCTGTACAAGCGCGAGCCTTGCAGCGCCGCGCACATCACCATTGGCCTGCAATGCGGCGGCTCCGATGGCTACAGCGGCATCAGCGCCAACCCGGCGCTGGGCGCGGCGGTGGACTTGCTGGTGGCGCATGGCGGCACGGCCATTTTGTCGGAAACGCCCGAAATTTACGGCGCCGAGCACCTGCTCACGCGCCGTGCGGTGCGCCCCGACATTGCCGAAAAGCTCATCAGCCGCATCAAATGGTGGGAGCACTACACCGAGATCAACGATGGTGAGATGAACAACAACCCCTCGCCAGGCAACAAGGCCGGCGGCCTCACCACCATTCTTGAAAAATCACTCGGCGCCGTGGCCAAGGGCGGCACCACCAATCTGGAGGCGGTGTACGAATATGCCGAGCCTGTCTCGGCCAAAGGTTTTGTCTACATGGACACGCCGGGTTATGACCCGGTGAGCGCCACGGGCCAGGTGGCAGGCGGCGCCAACATGATCTGCTTCACCACCGGGCGCGGCTCGGCCTATGGCTGCGCGCCCTCGCCTTCGCTCAAACTGGCCACCAACAGCAAGCTGTGGCGCAAGCAGGAAGAAGACATGGACATCAACTGCGGCGAGATTGTGGACGGCACCAGTGACATCCAGGCCATGGGCCAGCGCATCTTTGACCTGGTGCTCGCTACCGCGTCTGGGCAGCAAAGCAAGAGCGAGAAACACGGGTACGGCCAAAACGAGTTTGTGCCCTGGCAACTTGGCGCAGTCATGTAACGGCCCCTGACCCGCACAAAAATTTATGGACATTCTTCTCAAAGCCGACGAATTGCAGGCACAGGCCGCCCGCATTTTTGCAGCCGCCGGCAGCTCGCAGACAGAGGCCGATTGCGTCGCCGCCAACCTGGTCATGGCAAACCTCAGCGGCCATGACTCGCACGGCGTCGGCATGTTGCCGCGGTATATCGACGCGGTGCTGGTAGGCGGCCTGAAACCCAACACGGGTGTCAAGGTCAACCTCGACATCGGCAGCCTGCTGAACCTTGACGGCCAGCGCGGCTACGGCCAGATCGTCGGCGAAGAGGCGATGCAACTGGGCATCGCGCGGGCCAAACAGCTCGGCAGCTGCATCATGTCGCTCAGCCACGCCCACCACCTGGGCCGCATTGGCCATTTCGCCGAGATGGCGGTGGCCCAGGGCCTGGTAGCCCTGCATTTTGTCAACGTGTTGTCGCGCCCGGTGGTGGCGCCCTGGGGCGGCGCGGACGGGCGTTTTGGCACCAACCCCTGCTGCATTGGCATTCCGCTCAAGGGCCGCGACGCCTTTCTGCTGGACTTCGCCACCAGCCGCGTCGCGCAGGGCAAGATGCGCGTGGCGCACAACAAGGGGCAGCAGGTGGCGCCTGGCACGCTGATCGACGAACACGGCCACCCCACCACCGACCCCGGTGTCGTGGTGGTGCCGCAAAGCAATGGCCTGTTTGGCGCGCTGATGACTTTTGGCGAACACAAGGGTTACGGCATGGCGGTGGCCAGTGAGTTGCTGGGTGGCGCCCTGACCGGCAGCGGCACCTGGCACCGGCCCACCGACCCCTCGGTGCGCGCCGTGATCAATGGCATGTTGACGATTCTTATTGACCCGACCCGCCTGGGCACCCAGGCGGCTTTTGACAGCGAGGCGCTGGCCTTTGTCGATTGGCTGAAAAACGGCCCGGTTGCGCCGGGCTTTGACAGGGTGCAGGTGGCCGGAGACCCGGAACGCGCAGCCCGCGCCCAACGCCAGGTGGACGGCATCACGGTGGATTCTCAAACCTGGGAGGAGATCGTCGCCGCAGGGCGCAAGGTGGGCGTGGTGTTGCCAAAGTGATGGCCAGGCCGCAGCGGCAGACGCTTTGCATTTGCTTTGGACATCCGGCGATTCAGCTCTCCCTCAAAAATGCTATGTTATTAATAGCAAACTATTGAAATTCCACGAGACTTGAGGTCATATTTTTTGTGAAATTTGCGTTTTTCCCCTGTTTTTTGACATTAATTAATACCCATGTTAATTATTGATTTTCCAATTTAAACATTCCGTGCGTTTGAACCTGCAAACATTGCCCCTGCTGCCCAAGGACATCCAGCGGCCTCACTACCCGAGAAGCGGCGCTGTCGGTGTGGTCCACCTGGGTCTGGGCGCCTTTCACCGGGCGCACCAGGCGCTGGTGTTTGACGGCTTGCTGCAGCGCGGCGACACCCGCTGGGGTGTGCTGGGCGTGGCGATGCGCAGCCCGGCGCTGATCAGCGCGCTGGACGCGCAGGACGGGCTTTACTCGGTGCAAATTGCCAGCAGCGCTGGGGCATCATGGCGGGTCAGTGGTGCGATCTGGCAAACCTGCCTGGCAAGCGACGAACGTGCCGCAGTGGTCCACGCGCTGGCCGCCCCAGCCACGCGCTGGGTCACACTGACGGTTACCGAAAAAGGCTACACCCCAGAGCTGGCGGCCTTGTTGGTCGAAGGCCTGGCGGCCCGCCAGGCCCAGCACCAGGCCGGCTTGACCATCGCTTCCTGCGACAACCTGTCGCACAACGGCGACAAGCTCCAGGCGCTGTGCCTCGACGCGGCCAGAGGCGATGCAGCGCTTGCAGGCTGGCTCACATCGGCTTGTGCTTTTCCCAACAGCATGGTGGACCGCATCGTGCCGGCGGCATCACCCGCAACACTGGCCAATGCAGAGGCGGCGCTGGGCGTGGCCGATGGCGCAGCCCTGGCCACCGAAGCGTTTTGGGAATGGGTGATCGAGCGCAAATTCTGCGACGCCGGCGACGCCGAAACCCTGAGCCAGGCCGGTGTGACCGTGGTGGACGACGTCTTGCCCTTTGAAGAAGCGAAACTGCGCATGCTCAACGCCAGCCACACGGCGATGGCCTGCATCGGCGCGGTGGCCGGCCTGGCCGTGATCAGCGACTGCATTGGCAACAGCGCCATCAAAACCTTCGTCAGCGGATTGATGACGGAGGAAGTCGGACCCACTTTGCGCCGCAGCGACTGGCCCGCCTACCGCGACGCCCTGCTCGCGCGTTTCGCCAACCCTGCTTTGCAACACAGCGTGCACCAGATTGCCACCGACAGTTCGCAGAAAATTCCGCAGCGCCTGCCGCCGTCGGCATTGGGTGCCATGCGCCAGGGCCTGCCGTTCCAGCGCCTGGCGTTTGCGGCAGCCGCGTGGATGCGTTATGCGCGCGGCGTCAATGAGCAGGGCCAGGCCTACGCGCTCAATGACCCCATGGGCGAGCACTTGCAGCAACTTGCCACCGCCAACACGGGTGACGCGGCAACGACTGCCCAAGCCTTGGGCAGCCTCACCGCCTTGTGGGGCCCTGAATTGCCACCGATGCCGGCCTGGATGAATGCCGTCACGCATTGGCTCAGCGCCATCGAACGCGACGGCATTCTGGCTGCAATTTCCCAAGTCAACGGCGGCGCGCAAGCCGATCAATGAACGTCCCACCACCATGAAAATCACCAGCGCCCGCGTCATCGTCTGTTCGCCAGGGCGAAACTTTGTCACCCTGAAAATTGAAACCGATGAGGGTCTGGCCGGTATTGGCGACGCGACCCTCAATGGCCGCGAGTTGGCCGTTGCCAGTTACCTCACCGACCACGTCATCCCCTGCCTGATCGGGCGGGACGCGCACCAGATCGAAGACATCTGGCAGTACCTGTACAAAGGCGCCTACTGGCGGCGCGGCCCGGTGACTATGGCGGCCATTGCTGCGGTGGACACTGCGCTGTGGGACATCAAGGCCAAGGCTGCCAGCCTACCGCTCTACCAGTTGCTGGGCGGGAGGAGCCGCACGCGTGTGATGGTCTACGCGCACGCCAACGGCAAAGACATCGCCCACACAGTGGACGAGGTGCTGCGCCACAAAGAGATGGGTTACACCGCGATCCGCGCGCAGTCCGGCGTGCCAGGCCTGGAGAAAGTCTATGGTGTCGCGAAGCATGCGGGCGCCGGCAAGGCCTTGTATGAACCCGCCGACTCCGACCTGCCGGGCGAGCACGACTGGAGTTCAGAGAAATACCTGCTGCATGCGCCCCGGCTGTTTGAGGCCGTACGCCGAGCCGTCGGGCCGGACACGCACTTGCTGCACGACGTGCATCACCGCCTGACGCCCATTGAATCCGCGCGCCTGGGCAAGTCGCTGGAGCCTTACCACCTCTTCTGGATGGAAGACCCCACACCGGCCGAGAACCAGGAAGCCTTCAAGCTCATACGCCAGCACACCACCACGCCCATTGCCGTGGGCGAGATTTTCAATTCGATCTGGGACTGCAAGGACCTGATCCAGAACCAGCTGATCGACTACATCCGCGCAACCGTGGTGCATGCGGGCGGCATCACGCACCTGCGCCGCGTCGCCGACCTCGCGGCGCTCTACCAGGTGCGCACGGGTTGCCATGGCGCCACCGACAACTCGCCCGTGTGCATGGGCGCAGCCTTGCATTTCGACACCTGGGTGCCCAACTTCGGCATCCAGGAGCACATGCCGCATGCAGAACTGACGGACGAGGTCTTTCCGCACGATTACCGGTTTGATAAAGGCTTCATGCATTGCGGCGAAAAACCCGGCCACGGCGTGGAAATTGACGAAAAGCTGGCGGCGCTGTACCCCTACAAACGCGCCTATCTGCCGGTGAACCGGCTGCAGAGTGACGGGACCTTGTGGAATTGGTAGGGAGTTGGTCAGGAATTGGGCAAGGACTTGCCGACCCAATGGGACCCGTTCAAAGCATTTGCGCCAGGCAGGCATCCAGGTTTTCTGATGGCAAGCGTTTGAAACCCGAACGCGCATAGCGCTGCAAACGCCCGACCACGAACGCCGTCAACACCGCACTGGCCACCTGGGCGTCAACCGTGGGCATGGGCGAGCCGTTTTGCACCGCTGAATCACGCAGGCACTGCCGCAGCGCGGCTTCGACCTTGTCAAAAAACTGGCTCATGCGCTGGCCAAGGCGGTCATTTTCAAACACCAGGGCGTCGCCCACCATCACGCGGGTCATGCCCGGATTTTTTTCGGCGAATTGCATCAGCATCGTGACCAGCCGCGCGGCTTGCCGCGCTCCCGCCCCCGGCTCGGCTGCTGTGGCTTCGCGCTCGGCGATCTGGTTAACCAAGGCAAACACCGTGGATTCGATGAATTCGATCAGACCTTCAAACATCTGCGCCTTGCTGGCGAAATGGCGGTACAGCGCGGCTTCGCTCACATCCAGTTTCGCGGCCAGCGCGGCCGTGGTCACGCGTTCGGCGCCGGGCTGCTCCAGCATGGTGGCCAACGCCTGCAGAATTTGAACGCGACGCTCCCCCGGCTTGGGGCGCTTGCGCACGGGCGGGGCAGAGGCAGGAATTGCAGCAGTTTCGGACATGGCACCAAGCAGGGTTTCGCGAAATTCTCGCACAGCGGGGTCGAGGGTTTTCGCGGAGACTCCCAAATGCGCCGGGCCCCGTCAATGCGAGCGAATCATCGTCCCAAAGGCCTGGTCTGTCAGGATTTCAAGCAGCATCGCGTGGGGCACACGCCCATCGATGATGTGGACAGCATTCACACCGCTCTTGGCCGCATCCAGCGCGCCGCTGATTTTCGGCAACATGCCACCGCTGATGGTGCCGTCGGCAAACAGTTCGTCAATCCGGCGGGCTGTAAGGTCGGTCAGCAAATTGCCAGCTTTGTCCAGCACGCCGGAGGTGTTCGTCAGCAACACCAATTTCTCGGCCTTCAGGACAATCGCCAGCTTGGCCGCCACAACGTCGGCATTGATGTTGTAGCTTTCATTCTGGTCGCCAAATCCGATGGGGCTGATCACCGGGATGAAGGCGTCGTCCTGCAAGGCCTTGACCACGCTCGGGTCAATCGAAACGATGTCGCCAACCTGGCCCACATCGTGCTCTTTGGTCGGGTCTTTGGAATCAACCATCTTGAGTTTCCGGGCACGGATCATGGCGCCATCACGGCCCGTCAGTCCCACCGCCTTGCCACCGGCCTGGTTGATCAGGCCCACGATGTCCTGCTGCACTTCACCACCCAACACCCATTCCACCACCTCCATGGTCTCGGCGTCGGTCACCCGCATGCCCTGGATGAACTCGCCTTTCTTGCCCAGGCGTTGCAAGGCGTTTTCAATCTGCGGACCACCGCCGTGCACCACGACCGGGTTCATGCCGACGAGCTTGAGCAAGACCACGTCTTCAGCAAAATCAGCCTGAAGCGCCGGGTCTGTCATGGCGTTGCCGCCGTATTTGATGACCAGGGTCTTGCCGTGTAACTTGCGGATGTAGGGCAGTGCCTGGGCAAGGATTTCGGCTTTGTCGCGGGGGGAGATGTTGAGGGAGTCGGTCATTGCTTATGTCTAGGGAAATCAAACTGGCCCATTAAAACACGCTGCTTTGCCCAATGGCCTCATCTGGCTGGTAGCCATGAACCTGTTGTAGCAGGCACTCCTGCATGACTGGCAGATTGTCCTGGCGGGCTGCCGCTGAAAGGCCTTCGAGCACAGGCTCAAGCTCGGCCCAAGGCAGAAAGTCTTCGTGCGCCTTCATGATGCGGGGGTGTTCGGTTGGCTCAGGGTTGTCGCCAATCAACAGCTCTTCGTACAATTTTTCGCCGGGGCGAAGGCCTGTGATTTCAATCGCGATATCGCCGTCAGGGTGATCGCTGTCGCGCAATGACAGCCCCGACAGCTTCACCATGCGCTTGGCCAGATCAATGATTTTCACCGGCGCGCCCATGTCCAGTACAAACACGTCGCCGCCTTTGGCCATGGCACCGGCCTGTAGCACCAGTTGTGCCGCTTCGGGTATGGTCATGAAATAGCGGGTGACTTCGGCGTGTGTGACTGTGAGCGGCCCGCCCTGCGCCAACTGCCTGCGAAAAAGCGGCACCACGCTGCCACTGGAGCCCAAGACGTTGCCGAAGCGCACCATGGTGAAGCAGGTTTGGTGGGCCTCGGCTGCCAAGGCCTGCAAAACCAGCTCGGCCATGCGTTTGCTGGCACCCATCACATTGGTCGGCCTGACGGCCTTGTCAGTCGAGATCAGCACAAAACGCTTGACGGAATTTTCCATTGCAGCGCGCGCCAGATTGAGCGTGCCGAAAACATTGTTGGCAACGCCCTCGCCGGCGTTGCTCTCCACCATGGGCACGTGTTTGTAAGCCGCCGCGTGGTAGATGGTGGCGGGGCGATACAGGCCGCAGATTGCTGACAGCCGGGCGTAATTGGCCACGCTGCCGAGCAGGGGAACCAACTGCACCGTAGTAGCGAGTTTTGAACTGACTGCCAACAATTCCTGATGGATGCTGTACAGGCCAAATTCATTGTGGTCCAGCAGAAGCAGTTGCCTCGGATTTTGCAAGATGATCTGGCGGCACAATTCGCCGCCGATGCTGCCGCCCGCGCCGCTCACCAGCACGACCTGCCCATGCAAGTCGCTGGCGATCAAAGATGCGTTGGGCGGCACCGGATCACGGCCCAACAAGTCTTCTACATCCAGTTCGCGGAAATCCTGAACACTTATGCGGCCGCTGGCCAGACCCGCCCAGTCTGGCAAGGTGCGAATGTGGATGGGCAAGGATTGCAGGCTCTTGATAATTTCGTTGCGGCGCGAGCGGGAGGCACTTGGCAAAGCCAACAGAATATCGGTGACCTCACGGGTTTCCACCAGTCTGGGAACTTCTGATGCAGCAAAGACCTGAATACTGTTGACGCTTCTACCGACCTTGGCGGGATCGTCATCAATAAACCCGAGCAACTTGTATTGGCCTGAAACTGCCATCGCCGTAGCAGTTTGCACGCCTGCTGTGCCAGCCCCATAAATCAGCATCTGGCCCTCGATTTTTTGCTGCGCGCGCCCCATATTGGCCAGCCAAAATCTTGCGGTGGCACGGCTTGCGCCAACCAGCAGCAGAAATATCAAAGGCTGCAAAACCCCAAGGCTGCGTGGTACCCCGGGCCATTTTTGCCACACCAGCACCAACACCAAAAGAGCTGCATACATTGCAACCGCCTTGGCCATGGTGTTCAGCGCGGCTTGGCCGGTATATCGAAAAATCGCTCGATACAGGCCCCATCGAATAAAAATAGGAATCGCCATCACCGGTGCCAGCCCATATACCCACCATTGGGATCCCGTGGGCCAATGCAATACATCCAGCCTGAGCGTGAACGCGATCCAGGTGGCGACCACGGCCAAGAACACATCAAGAGCGACAACCACCAGCCGCTTGGCGGCGCGCGGCAAGCCCAGAACCCTGCTTTGCACTTTGCTCCCCTTACCCGATCCGGCTATTTTGAGCTCTTGATCGCAAAATCTTCTTTGGATTTACCTTGTGCAACCAGGGCAGACAGCCAGCGCGGCATCAGTCCGCGGCCACTCCAGCTTTCGCCGTTCGGACCCCGGAATTTGGCGGCGACTACGGCACCGGCATTTTTGCTTTTGCTCCTGGTTTTGGCACCAGCCTTCCCGGGTGAAGAGGCAACCGGCTTGTGTGCTTTGCTCTTGGCCGCTTTACCGGATTTGACTGACTGGAGATCTTTCAAACTAATGCCAAAGGCATTCATTTTGACCAATATGTCCCGCACCGTTTTGTTAAACTCGCGTGCCTTGATTTCACTGGCCTGTTTCGTCAGTTTTTCAATCTGGCTTTGGATTTCAATCAAATTGCTCATGTTCAACCCCTCTATATTGTGATCAAGAATCCCTGGCAGTCATTGTTTTATCATTCTCAATGGATCACATTATCTCGTCTTAACACTTTGATAGCCGTCAAGAATATGATTTTTGTGTCAAACCACAAAGATTTTTGGTGTAAGTACACTACATCCAGCGCCACTTTTTGGGGAATCGGCAACTCATCACGACCATTAATCTGCGCCCAGCCCGTTAGACCAGGCATCAATTTGTGCACGCCTGCTTTTGTTCTAAGTTCAATCAAGTCCAGTTGATTGAACAAAGCCGGGCGCGGGCCGACAAAACTCATATCGCCTTTGAGAATGCTCCAGAGTTGCGGCAATTCATCCAGGCTGCTTTTGCGCAAGAAGCTGCCAATGGGTGTCAGATAAGAATCAGGATTTTGCAACAAATGGGTTGCAACTGCCGGTGTGCCGGTTTGCATGCTGCGGAACTTGGGCATTTTGAATATAGTGTTATTTCGTCCGATCCGGTTTGACCAATAAATTACCGGCCCGCACGACGTAACCCGGACTAATATGGCGATCAATACCACTGGTACAGCCAGACAAATACCGACTACAAAAATAAGCAGCAAATCGAATATTCTCTTCATGGCTTCCGGGTTCCTGCCACGGCTCGGCGCAGTCCTTCTTCAACCGATACCGGGGGCACCCAACCCATGAGCCTGTTGGCCTTGGAAATATCCACCTGCAAATTGCCTGTCACCCGCTGAATTGCCCCACTTTTACCAAAAAAAACGCCGGCCACTCTCATTGCCCAAACGGGAACCGGAAGAAGCCGCGCCGGTACGCCGGACGCGTGCGCAAGCCCTCGCACCAATTCGTTGGTGGATAGATCTTGCCCATCACTCACCAAAAAAGTCTGATTGGCCGCTTGTGGATGCGTCATACAGACCACTATAAAGTCCACCAAGTTGTCCAGCGCCACCAGGCTGCGTTGATTGTGCACAGAACCAAATGGCAGCGGCCAGCCACGCTGCACCGCGCGCATAAGGGCCGCAAAATTGGCTTTCACGCCTGGCCCGTACACCAGCGGAGGCCGGATGATTACGACCTCCAAGCCAGTTTGAGAAGCAATCTCACGCAAACCCTGCTCGGCCTCCATTTTGGAAATGCCATAAGGATCAACTGGGAAATTGAGGCCGTCCGCCAGAAACGGCACGCCTACAGGCGTGGACTCGCCATTGACTTTGACCGAGCTGACAAATATAAATCGCTTGACGCCCAACGCTGCGGCTTGCCGCGCCAACACCAAAGTGTTCTGCACGTTAATTCTGCGAAATTCGGCAATTGGATTGAGTAGTGAATCACTAATGACATGTACTCGCGCTGCCAGATGTACTACAGTATCAACACCATACAGTGCTTTAGCCCATTGCGCTTGCAGCGTGACCTCGCCAATTTCAGTTTGAATAACTCCCGCCAGCCCCAACTCCTGTTGATGGCGTACAGCGGCTACACATTGAATTCCAATAGACGATAGGCGCACCAAAAGCGCGGTTCCGATGAAGCCCGTGCCACCAGTTACCAATGCCCGCATACGCATTCTTTACACAAAACGATTGTATGGAGTTGACCACAAGCGCTTGTCGTCCTGACGCTACCCATGTAAAAACTCTAGGGCTTTCAATGGATACCGAGCAAGCATCTTGAACCAGTTGGTCGAAATTCCATTCGACCGACATGCACGCATCATTTCACGGTTAATCCGCAATGTGGCACGCCATCCGCTTGTACTGACTCCTCCCATTTGCATGCGTACCAGTGACTGCTGCAAGTGTCGATGGCGGAGCTCAGGGTGCTGGAATACTCTGGCAATGAATTCAAAATCACCAGCGATCCTGTAATCAGTATTGAATACACCGTAGCGCTCAAACAAGGCCTTGCGTACGAACAATGCCGGGTGTGCAGGCATCCAACCCCAGCCCAACTTTGAAGCGGAGAACCGCCCTGAGTTGTAGCGTCTGGCTACGATGTAACGTCGACCTGGCCGGAAAAACTCTACGTCACCATACAGGGCATCAAGCTGTTCTGTCCGCATGATCAACGCGACTTTCGCCAACACACCAGTGTCCCCGTAGAAATCATCTGCATTCAAGAATGCCAAAATGTTACCAGTAGCAAATCGAATACCTTTGTTCATCGCGTCATAAATACCTTCATCTTTTTCTGAAACAACTTTGATCACATGCGATCCTTCAGAAGCAATCACCTCAAGTGTATTGTCGCTTGAGGCACCGTCGATAACTATGTGTTCAATGTCTGGGTATGTTTGCTCACGGACCGACTTGAGCGTCTCGCCAATCGTGGCGGCTGAGTTAAAGCAAACAGTAATGATCGATATTTTCAACACATCCTCTGTGAAAAATTTTTAAGTGCAACCCTGTGCTTGGCTAAACAAAATCCATGTCTAATCAAATTAGTAATTCAGCTCGGCGTACCGAACTCGATTCAGCAAACGCATATACAACTCTCGCAACCACGCAAGGCGTCGCTTCGGCTCCGGCATCTTTGTTACTGCAATACCATGAACCTGCATAAACCTGATTTGGTTTTGTATTGCCGTCAGATAGGTTTTGTAAAACCTTTGAGTTTTTTCACTCAGATTGACACCCACATAAAGGCGCGCCATTTTTTGACCCACTATCCTGAAAGACTGGAAATGGTAAAAAATTGGGGTATGGCCAACGGGTCTACGGGACAGAAAAAAATCGACATTCCAGGGCGCAAGTGTCATGTCAACCTGGCTCAAAACATGAATTTCACCGGGAAATAATTTTGGCCACTGGTCCAAATATTTTTGATCCCCAAATTTGCCATCCTCAATCCGGTCATAGCACCATTCAATGCATCTCTCCTGCCACCACTTCATGACACGACGGCTCTCCTGGGTGCGGCGGAAAACCATAAATTGAACACAAAACCTTCCACTTTGCTCGGTTCGATCAAGGTTGGGAGCATAAGCGTGCTCTGTTATCAGCACATGCTTTTGGCTTGAGTCAAATTCCTGAAAAATGCTCTGTGGGCTGGAGAAAAAGAACAGGTCAGAATCGAGGTAGGTGACGCGCTCGGCCATGGGCGCCAGATCCATTACAGCCTGGGGCGCAAAAGGAGTCAGTGTCCAGCAATATTCGCCTACTGTCCGCAACTTCTTGACCCGCAGCAACTCGTCTGTTTCCAAAGCGCGCAAAGGAATAGTCGAGACACTTTTCAGATGCAGCTTGTTTATTTGATGCTCTACAAGCTCGTCCATGCAAATCACCCAAAGATGGGAGTTTGGTTCCACGCCTTGCAGGGATTCATTCAATGTCAACCCAAGCAGCAAAAACCGGCTGTCAAACAGAGTGACAAAATGTTCCTGTGACTCACCCTCCAAAGGCATTGACAGCTCCGATAATTTGACTCAATTCATCGTCTGTCAAGTGCGGGTTGCAAGGCAATGAGAGGCATCGATCCGCAAACAATTCGGATTGGGTCATGCCTTGTGGCGAAACTGCCATCTCCAGACATGGCGGCTGTTTGTGAATCGGGATCGGGTAGTGGATCAGTGATTCCACGTTTTTACTGCGCAGATATGCCGCCAATTTATCGCGCTGCTTGCACAATATGACAAATAGATGATAGACGTGGTTTCCCTCTTCGACGGGCTTTGCCAGCAAGTCAACTTGCGAATTGCGAATCTCGGCAAAGTAGCGATTTGCAATTTCCTTACGACGCTCAGTGTATTTTTGCAAAGACTTGAGCCGGACGGACAGGATTGCAGCTTGCATTTCATCCAGTCGGCTATTCAATCCGAATTTTGGATGGTGATAGCGCTTTGATTGCCCGTAGTTCAGCAATACCCGTGCTTCAGCAGCGAGGCCATCATGGCCAGTCACAAGAGCGCCAGCGTCCCCAACCGCGCCCAGATTCTTGGTTGGGTAAAAGCTGTAGGCGCCCCACTCCCCAAATGTTCCAGCAATTTGTCCGCCAGAACGCGCCAAGTGAGACTGTGCGCAGTCTTCCAAGAGAAAAAGCTTGTGATCAGCACACAGCGTCATCCAGTCATTTATGTCCCTAACTTGCCCGTAGAGATGGACAAGCAATACTGCGCGTGTGCGTTTGGTGATGCAGCCTTCAACACTGGCCCGCGAAAGCAGTGCTGTGTCCGGATCGATATCCGCCAAGACTGGCGTGGCACCCGCACGGACGATGGCGAGCACTGTGGCAAACGCCGACATTGTCGTCGTGACGACTTCATCGCCCGGCCCAATCCCCAAAGACCGAAGGCCAATTTCAATGGCGTCCATGCCATTGGCAACTCCAATTGCATTCGCTACGCCACAGGTCTTGGCCCAAGAACCCTCAAACTGCTTCACCTCTTCACCAAGAATGTACCAACCGGATCGCAAAACGCGCTCAACAGCTCGAAGCTCCTCCTGTCGCAAAGCTTCAGGCTCCGCTTTGAAATCATTCATCGATATCATTTCCCATGCTCCCAATATTGCTTGTGGTTCGCCTGGTAGAACTTCATTGACCTTGCCAGTCCGTCTTGCAAGGATATTTTTGGCTTCCAGCCCAGAGCATTTGATATTTTCGAGAAGTCGCTGTAGTAGTCGCCAATATCAATGGCCTTTCTTTCGGGCGGAAATGGCACTAGCTCAAAGCGCCCTCCGTCATGCAGGCTCACCATTGTTTTGGCTAGCTCCTGTAGGTTGATGACTTCGTCACTCCCAAGGTTGAAGACTTCGCCATTTGCCCTGTCACTCATGGCCGCCATCAGCAATGCATCAACAACATCATCGACGTAGTTGAAATCACGAAGTTGCGTACCGTCACCAAAAATGAGAATCGGTTTGCCCTCAATCAGGTTACGCACCCAGATGCCCAGAAAAGTCTGGCGCGCATCCTTTACGCGCATTCCAGGGCCATAGGTGTTGGTCAGTCGTAATGCGCAGGCACGAATGCCATACACGTTGTTGTAGAGCAGGTGATACCACTCACCCGCCAGTTTATTAATGCCATTTACATCCACAGGCCTGACAGGATGCTTTTCATCGACCGGAAGATAATCCGGTTTCCCATATATTTGTCGGGTGCTTGCAAAGATCAGCTTGATTCCCTTATTTTCTTGGCGGCATGCCTCCAGAATTGACAACTGGGCTGCCGCATTGATGTCCAGATCTGTGCGGGGGTCATGCATTGAGTCCATGTGACTGGTTTGCCCGGCCAAGTTGAAGAGGAAATGTTTTCCCTTGACCAAATAAGCCATGGCATGCGGATCGCGTACATCGCTGATGTTGACCGTTACCTTGTCTCGAATATCGTGGATATTGAAAATATTTCCACCATATTGCGGAATCAGGCTGTCCACCAAGGTGACAGTGGCTCCGCGCGCCACAAGACGCCTCGCAAGATGCGACCCAATGAAGCCAAGGCCACCGGTGACGAGAGCTTGCTTGCCGGTAAAAAAATCTTTGATCATGTCATTTATTTACGCCTGGCCAATACCAAATTGTCCAGATAGGTATTTGGGGTCTTGGGCGCCACAATTGCAAGCAAACTTGCGAGAATTGCAATTGGCATACAAAACACTGGAGTCAGGGCAAACCGCAATATTTTGGACCGGCATCGGACCAGAATCGAATCAAAAACCCAAGCCAAAAATAATTGCGCGGGCGCCCGGCAGTCACTCAAAAGTCTATATTGTTCAACGATTTCAAACCCTGATTTTTCCAATAAAAGTTTGAGACCACCACTCGAATACCGCTGAAAATCGTAGGGCATTTCATGCTCAGGCCACATGAAAGGCATGGTGATCAGCAGCATTCCGCCAGGCTTCAACACACGGGCCCATTCGCCGGCAATTACCTCAGGATTGGGGACGTGCTCCAGCGTTTGTGTAGAGAGTAGTCCATCGAAACTACTGTCGTCAGACGGTATTTTTTTGCCATCATAAAATATGGTCGCAACCTTTCGCTCCCGGTTTTGCGGTGTGTCATATTCAAGACTGACGTAGTCAGTGCAATTTTGCAGCAAGGGTCGGTAGGGCTGGCTTCCAGAACCAAAATCCAGTACCACGCCCCTCAATCGCGGGGCTAGTTGCCTCAACATCAAGGCGAGTTCCCTGCGGCACATCCAGAACGGATTGAAGAAAACGCCCACCCAACTGGGACTGAAGCTCAATCTTATATAGGTATTCTTCAGTTCGGCAATAAATGACATATTATTTTCGCTCACTGTCGATCATGGACATGACGCCGACAAAGCCAGGTGGATCGATTGGGCTGTTGAACCACGGTGTCAGCGCCCTGCCCTTGCCCAGCGAGTCGTGAAGTTGGCTCTTGTCCAGGAATCTGCACGGGTATGTTGCCGGGTAAATGGATTTTGGCACATGCTGAATGGTGATCCTTTCACCAGTTTTTGCGACAGGTGTTCGATCAATAATCACTGCCATTGGATCAAGTCCAAGGACTTGATCGATGATTTCAATCGGATGTTCAAGGTACTGCAGCACACTTGAAAACAGCACCACATTGATTGGGTGGCTTTGAAAGCATTGCCCGATATCATTGAAAAAATCCAGGGCTTCATTTTTAAATTCAGCCTCGCCACATTTAACGACATGCGGCTGCTCAACAACGCTCCAGGTACACACATCCAGTTTTGACAATAATTTTCGATGTTGCATGTAGGTGCTGCCAAGAGCGCCGCCAAAATCGAGCACGTGAAGTTTGCCCCCCGCCCGCGCCGCAACAGTCATCAAACAAGCCACCAACTGCCAGTTGTAATCTTCTTGGTAAAAGCAGGCCGAATCTCTTTCCCAAAGAGCAGTTCCGTCGCGTACGGCACGCGCAGCCAGCTGCACACGATCAAAAATGGCTTGCGCGTCATATCCAGACGATGCGGCGACGGCCTCACCCCAATTTTGATAATTTCCAGTCCACCTGCTTCTCTGGCCGCTCAGTGTTCTGATCCCGGACAACATTACCGGCGGCAAGACACTGATCAAAAACGATTTGAGTGCGGGCTTCATCTTGCAGCATTCGTCATAAATCCACCAAAGCGACAAAGTCATCCCATTGCCGTTCTTTTGACCAGATGTTTGACAACATTTCAGCACCGGCTTTGGCCATCGCCGCACGGCGCGGCTCGTCAGCCAACAAGCGATTGATCTTGTATTTCAAGTTTTCAATGTCAGTAAATGTTTCGAAATTGACACCCGGCTCAAATCCCTCAGGGTATTTGCCCGCGCTTCCAAGCATGCAGGCACCACAACCCAGCGCTTCCCAGCAACGCATGTTCCCACGAACATTTCCCGCAATGTCGGTTGCGGGGTTGAGGACGATTTTCGCCCGTGACAATGCCGCGTACATGTCACGCCCAAACACAGAAATCTGGGAAGAAGATGCAAGTCCCTTGGGCAAAATAACAGGTACGGGAATCCACTTGCCCAGGCCAGACGATGTCAGGCGCCCCCACTTTTGACGCATCAGGCGCAACTCCAGCGTATGGTGACCGTCCATGTTTGCAATGGCATCGAGAAACGCTAGGCGAGCCTCGTGCCCATTGGCACGCGCGTAACTCCCGGCAAAAAAGACGTCAATTGGGCGATCAAGATTGGCCGAATAGGGCTCCATAGCAGGGTCCCACGCAGGCGAAAAGAATGCAGTTCGCCAACCTTTAGCGCGCCATTGCGCGTTCAGTGTTTCAAAATTTGAAACAACCAAATCATAGGCTGAAAAATCCGCGCCTGCACTCAGAGCCGCCCTCCACGCAATGGTCTTTTTGACGCTGCCTGGGAGCCGACGGACAAAGGAGGAGGGGAACTGTATAGGGTCGAGTTGGTACACGACCTCGGATCGCGATTCTTCAATCTGCGCAAGAAGAATATCAGTGAGATCATTTGATTTCAACCCATACTCACTCGCCCAAGCTAACTGCAGTTCAGAATCATCACATACCGTGAAGTAGCAGTCAGGATTTTCGTCGTATACGGGTTTTAGTATGTGTGTTGCGTCATAACGGTCATCCAGTAGAACCCGTCTGCGTTCATCGAATGTCATACCAACAGAGAATTGACTTGCTCGATTAAATTTGGTCAGGTATTTCTGCCCGAAGCCAGCCGACTGAAATAAACGCACGCTATTTGCCTAGTTTGATGGATGAGAAATGCGTTGAACAATCAAACCTCGCGTTCAACTTCAAATAAAACAACCAATTGACGAGTTTTCGATTCATGACTCATTTGTAGTGGTAATTATTGTTGAAGCTACTCATTGATACAAGTCCGCTTTTGCTTAGTTTTAGGTTGCAACTGAATTACTACTAAAGCCCATGGCCATACCCAACTCCAATACAGATATCCACTTGACATCTCCATTCCAATAAAATAAATAAAGAGTGCCGCACAAATTTTCTTGAACACATCATCAGTGTTAGCAAGTATATCCCAGCAAGCAGCAGCACCTTGGAAAACAAGAAAAAAAGTAAGAAAAAAACCTATTATTCCGAGATCCCCCAACGCATCTAGGAAAAAGTTGTGTGGATAAATACTACTCGAATCAGACAGCGACCGAAATCCCAATACACCCTGTCCGAGAAGCGGACTATCGTAGAACATCGACAGCGCTTGATCATAATAATTCAACCTCATCCCTATTGATGAAAATTCGTCGTAGCCGCGATCACTGTCAGATGCAAATCTATTTAAAATTGGCAAATTAAGTACATTGACGTCGATGTCAATTAAAATAAACCCTGCTGCCGCTGTGGCAATAAAGAAACCCCCTATCACCAAAAGCAAATATATAATAGGTGTTTTTTTCTTCGATAACTCCAGCATCGAAAACAAGGCTATGGTCAAGATTCCACATACTACCGGGCCACGTGCACCAGAGTCTAGGGCAAGCAAGAAAGCAAGTGCACTAATTGCAAACCCTGTTTTGCGCCACGCACATGCACACATGCCACACACGAAACTTGCGATTGATAAGGTCATCAAGGCCTGACCGCTGGCAAGATAGATCCCCCCAAGAGATTCATCGTCCAAAGCCATTTCCCTCAATGTGGTATATAACGATTCAGAGGCACTTAACCATAAAAATAAGCAGTAGCAAGATATCGCTGACGTTGCCAGGGTAATACCGAATAACCAGCGTCTTTCCATCCCTGCCTTTACAGATCCACCCGCAGCCAACATGATAGTCGGAATTATTGCGACTAGTAAAATATAAAGATCACCGGCGACTAATTGTGAAACGAGGATTGGCGACCAGAGTAATGTTGTACTAGTCCACAATATTAAAACAAAAAATCCGCAAACAAAAGCAACTGATTTTGGGGGTGTTTCAATACCATTTTTGAGCACAAGAAAAACTGCCCAAAATACCGCGCAGCCAAATGCTGCTAAAACAATGCCCCAAACAAATAGTCCTGGCACGGGAAGAACTCTCAGTGCTCCGCCATAC
Organism: Rhodoferax sp.; assembly: GCA_031365665.1. Classification (GTDB taxonomy): domain Bacteria; phylum Pseudomonadota; class Gammaproteobacteria; order Burkholderiales; family Burkholderiaceae_C; genus JANYCG01. The sequence goes on from JANLYO010000241.1 coordinate 21,103, forward strand.
ATTGAAAATGCCAGCAGTGTTTCCCAGCCAAACCACTTATTTTTTTGCATTGGCGAGATCTTTTCAGTCTGACATCTTCACAAACTCTACATCTGACGCGTTTCTGACGTCGCGTACCAAACAATATACAAATAAAACACTTCCGAAATTGCAGTCGTTGCAGCAAAAATGATCATTGCATAAATAAAACTAAGGCCTAAATAATGGCTCACCCAAAGTGCCAAGATAGGAATAACCAAGCGGACTAAATCCGGTAAAAATTTGATTTCGGGATTTTTTGATATGACCAAGGCCCGGCTCAGCGGACTAACGACCAGACCAGTCATACAGGCTAAGGATTGGATCGCCATCAGCGTGCCAGCCTGTTGCCAAGCCGCACCAAAAACCCAGGAGAACACAAGTGGCGAAATGATCGCAGTTGGGACATAGATGCCCAGGCTGATCCCGGTCAACTTGATCATCGCCGACTTCATGATGCGGTGAACGGTATTTTTGTCGGTTCGCGACGCGTCTGTAATCCTCGCGTGGAACACATCTGCCAACCCTGCGCTTATCAGGGCAGCAGGTACGGATGCCAGCCGATATACCAGGAAGTATTGGCCCGCCGCGCCTACGCCAAACAAACTTGAGATCACGGGCAGGGGCAGGGACGTCGCCAAGGCATCGATCAATGATGAAGGCAGGAATACAGCTGGGTATTTCCAATACCTCTTCAAAACTGACTTGAAATCCAATTTGCTTGACACCGAATACGATTTTCGGGCATCTGGCCAAGCCCCTTTTGCCAGCCTGAAAACGCCGAGCAGGCGCCCAAGAATTTCGCCGCCAAGCAGGCCGGCCCAACCCGCAGAAAACCACCCAAAAAGCACCGGCATCGTTGCTCTGCCTGCGCCTTGTGAAATCAGAGCCAGGCTGATGGCGCCAAACTGCTGCCTTCCAACGTACCAAAATCTCAGCGCGGAAAAAACACCAGTCGCAAAAAGGGCCACAAACATGGCCAAAGCGCTCCAGCCAGGCAACACGGAATAGCCCAAAAAGTCAAAGCTAATCATTCCGAACAAACCCAAAGACGCGATTGCCACACAGGGCATTGCCAAGGCAATGGAACTGATCAAAAGCAAATCGGCTTCGAATTTGTCACGAGCCGCCGCGATTGCAAAATCATATCGAAGTGCGACGCCAACACTGGCAAATGAAATGAACGTCATGAACATGCCGAAAATCCCCATTTCGGCGGGACTGTACAAGCGTGTGACAAGCGGCGTCGACAACATGACAAGCGCTTGGCCTACGGCGCTGCCACCAGCCAAGCGCACCACATTTGCCACAAACGGGCTGGCACGCAATAACTTAAACATGTCGCCACTTTTTGTCTGCGAGTCACCTGTATTAGGCAAGCGCATTGGCGAGAACGTTTACAACGCGATCCTGCTGCTCTGCTTTCAATCCGACCCACAAAGGCAACCTGACGAGCCGCTCAGATTGTTGGTCGGTCATAGGCAGTGGGCTGCGCGCTCGGCCATAACGCCTCCCAGCCGGTGACGAATGCAAGGGGACGTAATGGAATACTGAACTGATTTCATTACGCTTCAGTTCAGCCAGAACCACCTGTCGATCGATCCCGGATAAAAGCAAAACGTAATACATGTGCGCGTTGTGTTGGCATCCGTCGGGTATGACGGGACGGCGCAGCAAGCCTTTGGCTTCGAGTGGTGCGAGCGCTTTGTGGTAATGGGCCCAACTCGCCATACGTTGATCCGTAATGGCCTGTGCATCTTCCAGTTGTGCCCACAGAAAAGCGGCCGTGAGTTCGCCGGGCAGGAAGGATGAGCCAACTTCTTGCCACGTATATTTATCAACCTCGCCGCGAAAGAATCGGCTTCTGTCAGTGCCCTTTTCCCGAATGATCTCGGCCCGCAAAGCCAACTGTGGATCGTTCACCAGCAGGGCGCCGCCCTCGCCTGAAATCACGTTCTTGGTTTCATGGAAGCTGAATGCACCAACATCCCCAATGCTGCCCAGTGCCCGGCCCTTGTAGCTTGACATCACGCCTTGTGCTGCGTCTTCGACCACCTTCAGGCCATGACGGCGGGCGATGTCCAGAATGGTATCCATCTCGCAGGCCACACCCGCGTAGTGCACGGGCACGATGGCTTTGGTGCGGGGGGTAATGGCAGCTTCAATCAAGCGCTCATCAAGATTTAGAGTATCTTCGCGGATGTCCACAAACACCGGCACGCCCCCACGCAATACAAACGCATTGGCGGTGGACACAAAGGTGAACGAGGGCATGATGACCTCGTCGCCCGGCTGAATATTGAGCAGCAAGGCCATCATCTCCAGCGCCGCCGTACACGAGTGGGTCAGCAGCGCCTTATTGCAGCCGGTTTTGTTTTCAATCCACTGGTGGCACCGTTTGGTGAAAGGGCCGTCCCCGGCCAACATATTGCCAAACTTGGCCTCGGCAATGTAATACAGCTCTTTGCCGGTCATATAGGGCTTGTTGAACGGCATCATGTTCGAGTGCACTCCATGAAGCAATGGGTATAGGGAATCCAAGCTTTGTGGCGTATGGATATTTTTCTTGTACTAAAGACGGGCGCCACCAGTCTTTCGTATTGAATCCCCGTTCTGACATTCTGACCACGATCACGGGCAATCAGAAGTCTTGCAAACGGATGCTGTCCCGCTTCCCAACATGGATCGATAGTCAAAAGTCGCCCTCCAGGCTTCAATGCCTTATGCGCCAACTGAAGAAGGGCGAACGCGACTTCATCATCCATGTGGTGCAGCAACCCCGAGGCGACAACCACATCAAATTTAGGCATGGGCAGCAAGTCATCAATCATCAAGAGCTTGCATTGAAAATGGCCCCTCGGACCATATTTCTTCGAGGCGTGCTCGATATAGCGCTCGCTGATATCAAAACCCCAGTAGTCGACAGGTGGCAAATAGTCGAGCAGGTCGCCCGGCCCACACCCAATATCAAGCAGGCACATGCCTTTGGCAGGTCGGACGAACTCACTCACAAAACGCACCCACCCCGCGCGTGCGCCCATCAACGACTGAAAAGCAGTATAGAGATATGGAGAGGAAAGGAGGGCCCTAACGCCCCCAGTAATCTGAGCCAAAAAAACTCCCGTCGAGAACCCTGATGGCCTCGTCACTATCACATTTGCAAGACTGAACAATCCATTATCGGTGAAAGACTTGCGGGCAGGCGCGTCAGCAAATGATGCACACGGCACTGAACTATTAGCCGTGCAAAAATCTTTACCCAACCGGATCGTCGGCTAGCAAACTGGTCATCAACAACGACCCGAACCAGAATATCCCGCAATATAGCCCGCTCAAATCGAACAACTCCTCCTGGAATTCCCTCTATTGCACGAGAAACCGACCGTACTGAAATCCAATTCAGTGAAGCCCACATGCCGACCGGATCAGCAACTCGTCTACTGTTAAATATTTGCACTCTGAACAAACGCTCCGTCAGTTTTTTAGAAAACAGCGTTGGAATATTAAAATGAGGTTCATACGGAAAGGCATAGTTGGGGCAAGTAAAACGATAGCTTCGCCCTGGCTTCAATGCAGACAGGACATTTGCCAGAGCATGATTAACGCTAGTCACGTGCTCCATGACGTTGACCGAAAAAGCGAAATCAAAGACTCCCTTGATCTCCAAGTCCTCCACGGCTACTGGTAACACGGCAGGCGCGTAGCCTGCTGCGGTAGCAAATTTGAGAACTAGGCTCTGCAACTCGACAAAGGACGAAAAACCCGCGCCAATCGGCTCAAGAGCTGTGACCTGATAGCCTTCGCGTTGTAGCTGAACGCTCAACAACATCAAGCCTCCTCCGACCTCAAGAATGTCACTCCCCCGTGGCAGACTCAAAAGACTTGCGGTAAGCCAGCGACGCCCAAACCTAGCCTCTTGTGCGAAAACGTCATACAGATCGATCAGATGGACATGGCTGACACTCACCGAATGGCGCAGCTCAGCCAAGAAACTGTTAAATCCCTCTGAGCTAGGCTCTGCTGCCAATGGCTACCCCTGCAACAATTAAAAGGATGGCCACTAGCTTGGTCCCAGTGAGTGACTCGTCAAAGAACAAGCATCCCCCAATTGCCACGGCAAATACAGTCAACCCAACATAGATGGGAAATGCAATCGAGATGGCATACTTTTCGACAACGAACATCCACGCTGCTGAGCCTGCCAGGGCTGCCGCATACGAGGACAGAATGTAGGGATCCTGCAGATAAATGGCCAATCGACCTAAATGGTTTGGCGAGCCTTGCATCGCCTCAGAAAGTAAACCGACCCTCCATTTAGTCACCAACTGACCGTATACGACCAGCAGAATCGTCGGGGACATAGCAAAGAGCATCTTCATTTCATGGCCCTCGATTTCTGGCACAGTCATTGCGCGAAGGCATCTGAACTCCTGGAGCTACGGCATTGCATGACCATATCGGTACATGTCGAGCATTTCTGGCGGAATGCCCCAATCCGTCGCTCCAACCTGATCGTGCAGGCGCTCCAGGCCATCACGATACATCTGCGCCATCTGTTCAGCCATACGACTCATGGATGGAGTAAAGCCGTGCTGATAATTGGCACTCATTTGATGACGCACCGCCTTTTCTATCGCGGCACTCCGGGTGAGGTCACGAATTGGCTTGCGCTCGGGAGCAAACCCCAGCCAGCGCTCGTCGACCGGCTCATTCAACAGCATCGCGACCACGACATCGGAAATCAATGGGCACATATGAAAACCGTCGCGCTTAGTGCCAGTGGCGATGATTAAATTTGAAATCGAAGTTTTCCCTATCAATGGATAAGTATCCTGACTGGTTGGTCGCCATCCAACATTCACCCTAACCAGATCAGCCCGATAAAAATTGGTGTTAATTTGCTCCATTGCTCCCCGCAGCAATGTCTCCACGCTTCCTATCCGGCCGTAGAGGCAGGGAACTGGCGAAACGAAGTTGCTGGCACCAATAAGCACGTGGTTATTCGGAATGCCTGGCTCATAAAAATAAGGGACGCTGTAAAGCCCACATGCCAGACCCCTGTTTGGCGTGCGAATACATTTTGTATGAGGGAAATCCTGGCTCTTGATCTCCAATGAAACACCAACACCGTAAAAAATCCTTTGAACGTCAATATCCAGGTTGCTCTTTGCAAGTACATCAGTTACTGTGGCGCCGGTCGCCAATACAAAGCTGTCGCCTGTCAAGACCTGCCCATTTGACAACCTGACCGAATCTATGCTTTGACCAATCTTGTTCAAAGATTCGATCGTATCCTCAATAAACTTGACTTGGGGAAACCTTGCCAACGCAGCATCAAGTTTTTCTACCATCAGACGTGGGTTAAACCAGCCCTCGTTGTGAATCAGCAATGCGCGAGTTGCGCGATGTCTTTGTTCTGGCCGGTAGTTAGGAATGTCGCGTGGAGATACAAACTCAAACGGCTCATTAAACTCCTTCAGTGCAGCAGCAATTGCATCAAAGTTCTCATCATCGAGATCGTCAGCTGCGGCATTGTTGACCACATAGGTGCCTGCGGCGAAGCAACCACCACCAGAACAACCGTCGCAATTGGCACAGCCGCGCGGAAGATTGGAACCAGCGGCTTCAATGATTTCTTTTTCAAATCTTGGCCACATTTGGGTTGCCAAGTGGCTGAGCTCAAATCGGTAAAGGTCAAGTTCCGTTTCAAGGCCTCCAGCCTCAATCTCTGCAAAAGAATTTAGCATGGCAGCAGCGGCCAGAGTAGCAGACCCCGGACGGGTGATCTTGCCCACTATTGTGATTTGATCAGTAGCCGATGAACGCCTTGCTAAACGAAACGCAATTGTTAGGGCCACAATTCCGTTGCCCAAGATTAGAGTATGCATTTCAGGTGCCCGGTGGTGATAACCAGTAAACGAAACATATTCACCGTGAGGATTTGACTATATAGCAAAGCCCAGGATAAGTAGCGGAGCGACAAAGCTTGTGCGAAAGAGACGGTAGAATATTTTCCACATACACCCGCCCCTCTGCCGGAACAGAAGTTCGTGTCAACTGCCAAAACGCCACAACACCACCTGGCACCATACGAGCCCAGACATCATCAAATGCTTTTGCCGTCGGGTCATAAGCATTGACATCAAAGAACGCCAACGCAACAAACTCGTTTTGATTTTCCTTGAAAAATGCAGGAATCTCCACCCTGCAATCTCCAACAATTACCTTATGTTTGCCATTGTTGTGCCCCATTGCATTGCTTTTTTCGTGCAACACCAGCAAATCACGCAGAAAGCCGGCATAACTTTCCCCCGCTAGAGAATATGTTCCATCTTGGTGGAGATCAGAGGCCTTATCTTTATCGGAAAACCCTTGGTATCCTTCAAAGGTATCAAAACACACAATACGTCGGTTGAAATGCAAAGGTTCAAATATGGCGCGCAAATTCTCGCATACAACTGCCGTCTGCCCACGCCAGGTTCCGATATCAAAAATGCTGCCAGGAATATCAACAATCAGTTTGTAGATATCAGCAATTGCGAATATTCTTGCAAGCAATGCGCTTCGCAGAAATAAGCCCATGGAGCGCTCTTTTTCGCTTTCAGTTGCAACGTAATTATTCATTGCACTGAATATCTCACGACGGGCACTAACACTTTCGTCTGTTGAGTAAGTCAAGATTGACGACTCGTGCTTTTCAGCCATAGAACCTCCGATTGAGTATCATTAAAATTTTCTCACTAAGATCGTGAACTCATACAAACCGTAGTCGTGCAGCAGTGCAACATTTTTGGAGTATTTTTTCTTGCAAAGATCGAATAGGTTGCAAGGATCAGCATAGTATAAATAATCCTTCATTTTATCGACATCCGAATATGAAGTAAGACAATTAAAGGCAAACCCGTGCTGACTCGTTCGATTCAATGTATCCAATGTTCTTTCTATATATACTATCCAGTCACTGTCAGAACAATCAAGCCGGACATTAAATATACCGCTTGCGACTCCAAAATCCGCAATTCGGTGCGGCTCAGTGCTGACAAAAAACGAACTTGCAGCCTCCGCATATCTCGCCTTAGCAGCAACAATCATGTCCTCGGCAACATCGTAACCGCAATAAGAATTATCAGGATTTTTCTCAGAGAGAAATTCGTACAAGGCTCCATAACCACAGCCAAGGTCATTGATTGAATAACTCTTGTCGGTATCGCACACCTGGCACAACTGCGTAAATCGCAAGATTTGGCTCTCAGGGCCGTTCCAGTCTACACCTCGAGAAGTATCGCCATGAGCGCCAAGCTTATCTGAATAATATTTGGCAATATTGCGCAACGCGGTATCAATTTTCTCTGCCATAAACCTGCTTCACAATTGTATAGGGACGACGTTTTGCTTCAGAGAATATTTTGGATAAATATATGCCAATAACTCCGACAAATGAGATTAGCAATCCCCCAAGGAGCCAAATAGATGCCATTACCGACGTCCAGCCACTTGGCGGTCTGTCAAAAAGAAACCATCTGAATACAAGCAGTGAGCAATATGCCAAAGAGCCACTGAGAATCGTGGCACCAACATAGAAGATGAAAATTAACGGCGTATTGCTGAATGAAGTGACAGAATCTACAAGCAAGCGAATCTTTCTTCTCAAGGTATAAGTTGTTTCACTAGTACTATGTTTTTTAACAATACACGGTTGCTGCTCAAAGCCTGCCAATGCGAATAGACCGCCCAAAAACATTTCCCGTTCGTCATGCAACAATAAAGCGGTTACAAATCTGCGGGTCATCAAGCGGGCAGTCACAACATTTTCAGGCACTGCTACGCCGGTCAATATCCGGAATGCGTGGTAATACCATTGACCGGTCAAGCGCTCGAAGGCGCCGCCCTTACGCCGAGTTTGAACACCGTATACAACATCGCACCCGTCTACTTGCAATTGCTCACTGAAGCGAATCAAACACTCTGGCTCTTCTTCCAGATCACTATCAATTAAAAATACTTGTTGCCCCGTTGCATGGGCCAGCCCAGTCATCATCGCTTTGTGATGACCAAAGTTACGAGATAGATCAACCACCACAACATGGCTGTCGCTCTTACTGAGCTCCACGGCCATCTCAAGACTGTTATCTGGCGACCCATCATTTACCAATACGATTTCGTAGCTCTCACCCGCAAGCTGTCTAGCGGCGGCACTCGCGCGATGATGGAACTCAGCTACGTACAGTGCAGATTGATAAAGTGTTGCAACAATTGAGATCTTCATGCCCGTAGATACCTCATGGACCGGTGCGCGTCTTTGCCACAGTTGAACAGCAAATCCAAAATCGTGACGCCATGGCTGAAGTCACCCCAGAGCTGTGAATACTGCGGATACCCAGTGTAGTCAAACCATGTGAGCTTGACGCCGCAGTCCGCAAAGACTCTTTCATCAACGTAGTCCTTCGCCGCTGGGCCTGAAACGTACTCAGTGGCACCGGCCTGCACGCATAGACCAGCCAACCGCTCGGTCTGACCGTCCATCAGGTCGTAATCCCATGAGTTGGTGATCAGGGTGCCAATCCTGAGGTATCTGCACACAGCTTCAATGAAGCACCTGTTGAGTACTGACAAATTTGTAGCGGTTTCACTTTGGTACAAGGGCTCCAACCATGCTGCTACCTCGTCAAAACAAGGGGCTCGCCGGTAATTTTGCACGAGAGCCTTCCAATGAAGGGCTGGCCACTGAGTGCCATCAATTGCAGTTTCCCTGATTTTTTGATGATACTTGCCTTTGACCACCACAGGCACCGTTAGCCATTGAACTCCCTGCGGCGTCTTGATCAGGTTGCGATTGCGCCAGTCGCGGCGGGTGTATTGCATGTCGTCATAGAGAATGAACTCATCAACTGCCGCGATCATGTCGAAATAGCCTTTCCAGGGGATGTAGTTTGATTGAAGGATGGCGACTTTCTTCATTTCAAATCGAGATCGGGGCAAGGCAGCAATATTTTTTACAAAAAAATAACTCTATGACAATTGAATTGCCAAATTGTTATTGGACTCGGGTCACATAGAATAATAATAGTTAGCTACAATAAATGATCGCATTTTGCATTAAAATAAGCCATGTTTTTATTATTAATAATAATTACACAAATTTAAATAGATAATACACAAAACAATCACTTCGACCTTAATGTTGTCTGCACATAGGCGGGGCAGCAATTATTGTTTTGCTTCAACACACGCAGCTCTTGCGGTCGCCAAACTGCGAGTCGGCTTCAAAATAAGTTGCTGGATGGCATCTTTGTTATTTCCAGCTCCGGGCGCTGAAGTGAACTCGCCAACGGTTCTAAAATCATCGAAAAGACTTGCACCAAAGCTTGCCAGCACCTGTGGCGGGATTGTCCCACGCCCCGGCGGTTCGATCAGCAGCCAGGCCGACGAAAGATCGTCGCAGGAGACCTTTTTCAACATCGCAGAGGCAAGCCGTTCGCTGCCAGGGTAACCACCCAGTATCCAGGCTTGCCCAATGCTTCGGGCACCCAGCGCAAGCAAAATCCCCGGAGAGCGGCCTGTCAGGTCGATCATGGGCGTTCCAGGTTTGAAACCCGCGTGATCTGCCGCGCCAAGCGCATCAGCCAGGTAGTGACCATAGCCGCTAGAGACGATCAAGGCCGAGTGACGGTCTCCAATTTCTATTTTGTAATCATTGTTTTGCAATGGCTGAGGCTGGCGATAGGGGGTTGCCAAGCCACTTTCAATCAACACAACGGTGGCGAGCTGGGCAGCAAGGCCTATTGGCAACAAAAGATGCGGCAATCGGTTTTGGGATTCTGCTGAAACCAGCAAGACCAGGCCAGCGAGCACCCAGAAGATGGCGGCGCCCGTCGCCAGAACCCAATAATTGTTGTTGGTGCCAAACGTGTATGCGTAAGGCAGGAACAAAAACGCAATGCCAGTGGCCCATGCCGTCAAGGGAATACTGCTTACCCCTTTAAGCCGGTTGATTGACAACCCGAGCAACAACGCAGCAAAGGGAACAGCCGACAACAAAATGCCCTGGAACATTCCGGCCCGGTGGCTCAGGAATGGAAAATCAGCGCCGGAAATAGTGGCCAGGGTCAAGGCAACCAGCAAGCACGAAAGGAAAACGGCGCCTGAAATTGCCATGCGGTGGTTCAGGCTAAACAAATACCCGGTCAAAAAAAATAGCAGGGTCGCACTGTTCAATAGCTGTTTAGCCCGTTCACCCAGCACAATATTGTCAAATCGGAATATACCTGCCGATATTTGGCCACCAACGATCATATTTGCCGTTTCCAGTCCACCCCGAAGGCGATCAATAAATCCGGAAACTGAGCCGTCGATGGCAAAGGCAGATGCTCCCAACAGGAATAGCGTGGTTGCGATTGAAATGGCGATCATCCGGACGGAAAATTTTCCGGAAAATAGCACATAGAAACCAACGATTGCGGCCAATGCTGCTGCAGAAGTAGGCTTGGCCATAAACGTCAACCATCCGCCGACACCGATCAATATCCAGCCCGCATGGCTTTCAATGGTTTTCTGCCGGTTTGCCCATAACATCCCGATAGCGCCAAGCAGCAAGCCTTGCAATGCCAAGGTGTTGTAGCTGGGCGTTGCAAGCCACATGCCCGCAAAAACCAGGGAAACCAGCGAACCGGTGGCAATTGACGAAGACACTGCCAGCCGCTGCACCGGAGCCATCGACTGGCTGCCAAACATGGTTTTGATAAATACAGCGGCCAAAAACCACGACAAGCCAAAGGTGATCAAAACATTTGCTTGCCTCAACAACGCAATTTGTCCACCCACGAGTTCGTACAGGGGGTGGTATACAAAGCCAAATTGCGACGCCGAGACCTTGTAGTCGAAGGGCCGAGATATCCAGATGAGGTAGAAACTCTCGTCGGTGAAATCAAAACCGTAGCGGCAATACCAAAGCAGCCAAGCCAATATGGCGATAGTGCAAAAAAACGATGCGCCCGTTATTCCCCACTGCGCGGTGAGAGCGAGCTTCTGGTTTTGTGATACCTGCTCAGGGTGGTCGATGTTAGCCACACGCCAGGCCTGATTCAGGTCAACGCAGCAACCACGGCATTCTGGGCATGCAGGTCAAGATCGGCGCTCATAGGCAGGCTCATCACCAGATGAGCCATCACAACTGAAACTGGGCAACACTCAGCACAGCATAGATGGGCGTAGGCAGGTTGTAAGTGCATTGGAACCGGGTAATGCACCGCAGTTGGAATCCCCGCTTCTTTCAATTTGGCTTGTACCATGCTGCGGTCTTTGATTTTGACGGTGTATTGCGCAAAAACGCTGGTGCGATCTGGCCGTTGCACGATGGTCTCAATCTTGCCCGCCAAGAGTTCGTTGTAACGGGCGCCAATCTTGAGGCGCTGTTCAATTTCCCAGTCGAACCGCTCAAACTTGGCAAGCACAATGGCACATTGAAGTGTGTCCATGCGTCCGCCTACTCCGACCCGGGTATGCACATACCGTTTTGACTGTCCGTGCACGCGGATTTCCCGCATGGCCTGGGCCAGTAAATCGTCATTCGTAAAAATAGCACCACCATCACCGTAACAACCCAACGGCTTGCTGGGGAAGAAGCTGGTGCAGCCGATTGTCGAAAGGTTACCGCTTTTTCGACCCTTGTAAACAGCGCCAAAACTTTGTGCAGCGTCTTCAATCACTGGCAGGCCGTGTTTTGCGGCCACCGCATTGATTTCGTCCATGTCGGCCGGTTGACCATACAGTGCAACAGGCATGATGGCTTTGGTGCGAGCCGTAATTTTGGCTTCGATCAATGCGGGATTGATATTGCAGGTGTCAGCTTCAATATCTACAAACACCGGAACCGCGCCAAGCAGCACGATAACTTCTGCCGTGGCGATAAACGAAAATGGCGTGGTGATGATTTCATCGCCAGCCGTGACGCCCAGTGCCATAAGTGCCATCAGCAGGGCTTCGGTTCCGGAGGCAACCGTAATGCAGTGCCGTGACCCAGTCCAGGATGCAAGTTTGGTTTCGAGCTCCTTGACCTCCGGGCCCATGATGTACTGGCCATGGTCGAGCACGGTTTGAATTCTGGCGTTGATTTCAGGTCGTAGGGCCTTGTATTGGGCTTTGAGGTCAACAAATTCCATGGTGGGTATTTCCGGTCAGTTCTTGATCAATGTACAGATTTTTCCCTTGAGCACATATTGCTCCTGGGTGCTTTTGCAGACCGCCTGGCCTTCTCCCGAAAGTGGCAGGTCAAGTCGTTCGCCAAACCGGCTCATCCACCCGGTGTGACGCGCGGGCACGCCTGTCATCAGGGCGAAATCCGGCACGTCTCGGTTGACAACGGCACCTGCGCCGACAAAGGCATGCTCGCCAATGGTGGTGCCACAGACAATGGTTGAGTTCGCACCCAAAGTCGCGCCACGCTTGACCAGGGTCTTGCGGTATTGATCCTTGCGCGTCACCGCCGAGCGAGGGTTGTAAACATTGGTAAAAACCATACTAGGGCCGCAGAAAACGTCGTCTTCGATGGTGACAGCGTCGTAGACAGACACATTGTTCTGGATCTTGACGTTGTTGCCAATCACAACATCATTCCCAACAAAAACATTTTGCCCGAGTGAACACCCCGCACCAATGTGGGCGCCACCACACACGTGCACAAAGTGCCAGACACGACTGCCGTCCCCGATGACGGCGCCTTCATCAACAATGGCACTGGCGTGAATGGAAACTGCCATTTCAGTATTCGAGCGGGAGGGCCACACGTTTGCCATCCCGGGCAGACAAATAGGCCGCTATCAGGACTTCCATGGATTTCAAGCCTTCGCGCCCGTCAGTTTCCGGCTCTGCTTCTCCTCGCAAGACCTCAATGACATTGTTGTAATAGAGCGGATGCCCAAAACCGTACACAGAGGTCGTCTGGTAACTGGCATCCTTGATCTTTTTGTCGTCTTCATCTGGCGTGTCGAATTCCCAGTGCTGGATCTCGTTCACAGCAACGCCACCAATGCGAACCGTGCCTTTTTCGCCCAATATGGTGATGCTTCCTTCCAGGTTCTTGGGGTAGGTCAGCATGGTGACATTCATGGATCCCAGAGCGCCGTTGCGCCAGCGCACGCTGATGACGCCTGTGTCTTCAACTTCGATGTCTCGTGCCAGGGTGGCGGTATAGGCATGCAGGCTTTCGACCGGACCAATGATCCAGTCAATCAGGTCGACGTAGTGGCTGGCCTGGTTCATGAAGGCACCCCCGTCAAATTCCCAGGTGCCACGCCATTTCGCGCTGTCGTAATACGACTGTGGACGAGACCAGAATACATTCAGGTTGACCATGAAAATTCGCCCAAAGCGGTTTTTCTCCATGGCATTTTTGAGCAACTGCAAGGTCGCATTTCGGCGGTTCTGCTTGACAACAAACAAGCGCACTTTGGCGGCATCGCAGGCGGACACCATGCGTTTGGCATCCTCCCATCGGGTAGCCATAGGCTTTTCAGTGATGACGTGACTGCCAGTCTGCGCAATCTGGATGGCTTGCTCCGAGTGCAGACCCGAAGGCGTAGTCAGGATAAATGCATCGGCATCACACCCGGCTAGCATGTCTTTGAGATTTTTGTAGGGTCTGGCGCCTGTGGTGGTGACTGCTGCATCAAGCGCAACAGGGCCGATGTCACACACACCGACCAGCTCACAGCGGTCACTATGCTGCTTGATGGCCGAGAAGTGATTTTGTGCAATTCGGCCGCACCCAATCAGGGCAAAACGGATCTTGCGTTCCGTGACGGCGGGTGGAAAATCATGCATAGCTTTTTGCTTTCATTTTTCCTGGGAAATGGCGACGGCATAACCATGGGTTTGAAGCAGGGCATGCTGCTTTGCATCGCTCAAATCCGCATTGATCATTTCACTGATCATCTGATCCAAGGTAATTTCAGGAACCCAGCCCAATTTGGCTTTGGCCTTGGCAGGGTCACCCAGCAGTGTTTCAACTTCCGTTGGACGGAAATAGCGCGGGTCAATTCTGATCACCGCCTTGTCACCCCAGTAGCCCACTTCATCGATGCCCTTGCCCTTCCAGCGAAGCGTCATGCCTAAAAGCACCGCAGCTTTTTCAATGAACTGACGTACGCTGTTCTGCACACCGGTGGCAATCACAAAATCCTCAGGCTGGTCTTGCTGCATCATGAGCCACTGCATGCGAACATAATCTTTGGCATGGCCCCAGTCGCGCAAGGCGTCAATATTCCCCATATACAGGCAATCCTCCCGGCCGAGGCTGATATTGGCCAGGCCGCGCGTAATTTTTCGGGTGACAAAGGTTTCGCCACGACGCGGGCTTTCATGATTGAAAAGGATGCCGTTGCAGGCATAAATGCCGTAGGCTTCACGGTAGTTGACCGTCATCCAATAGGCATACATCTTGGCCACGGCATACGGACTGCGCGGGTAAAACGGTGTCGTTTCTTTTTGTGGAGTTTCTTGAACCAGCCCATATAGTTCGGATGTGCTGGCCTGGTAAAAGCGGGTTCTCTTTTCAAGACCAAGAATGCGGATTGCCTCCAGCAAACGCAATGTTCCAATGGCATCAACATCAGCGGTGTATTCAGGGCTTTCAAAACTCACCGCAACGTGAGACTGGGCACCAAGGTTGTAGATTTCATCGGGCTGGGTTTCCTGAACAATTCGAACCAAGTTGCTCGTATCGGTCAGGTCACCATAGTGCAACTTGAAGTTTGCATTTGGGATATGCGGATCCTGGTAAATGTGATCAATGCGTTGGGTGTTGAAGGAGCTTGCACGGCGCTTGATTCCATGGACGACGTAGCCTTTTTCGAGGAGGAATTCTGCTAAGTAAGAGCCGTCCTGACCGGTGATCCCGGTGATGAGGGCGACTTTTGAAGGCTTGGTCATGATTGGATTCAGGAATTCATTTCGAACGCAGAGCGCTGCCGCTTGCAAGGTAGCTTTCATAGGCGGGCAACAGACCATCCTCCAGCTTGACCCTCGCCTGCCAGCCCAAAGCATTCAGACGCGTGCTATCCATCAACTTTTGTGGTGAACCATCGGGTTTGCTGGTATCGAAATCTATGGATCCCTGATAACCCACCAGAGACTTGATGGTTTCGGCAAGTTCGCGAATCGTGACGTCTGAGCCATAACCCACGTTGATGTGGCTCTGCATGGGCCTGGTATGTGCGTCGTATGTTTCCTTGTCCAGATTCATCACGTGCACGCTGGCAGCTGCCATGTCGTCAACATAAAGGAATTCACGTCGTGGGGTTCCGGAGCCCCAGATGCTGACACGAGGCTCGCTGGAGATTGTGGCCTCGTGAAACCGCCGGATCAGCGCAGGGATGACATGCGAGTTTTCAGAATGGTAATTGTCTCCGGGACCGTAAAGGTTGGTCGGCATGACGCTGCGATAGTCAATGCCATGACTCTGTCCATATTGACGGTTATAACTTTCACACAACTTGATTCCGGCGATTTTTGCGATAGCGTAGGGTTCATTAGTGGGTTCAAGCACGCCCGTTAGCAGAGCGTCTTCTGCCATCGGCTGCGGCACCATTTTTGGATAGATGCAGCTAGACCCAAGAAACAGGAGTTTTTGCACGCCTGATCGCCAGGATTCGTGGATGATGTTGGCTTCCATCATCAAGTTTTCGTAAATGAATTCTGCAGGAAAGGTATTGTTGGCGTGGATCCCCCCCACCTTGGCCGCAGCCAGATAAACCTGATCGGGCCTTTCTGACTCAAAAAAGGCCCGAACTGCCGCCTGGCTGGTGAGATCGAGCTCAGCGTGCGTTTTGGTCGCGATATGGGTCAGTCCCTGCGCCGCCAAAGTTCGAACGATGGCTGACCCCACCATGCCTCGATGGCCAGCCACATATATTTTGGGCATTCTGGTCAATTGGCGACATCCGCGCCGTTATGGCGCCTGGCACCCAACCCCAGCGCAGCCAGCAACCTTGCCTGTTTGTCAGCGGACGCAGGGTCTCTCGCCAAGTTGCGCCACGCCCGCCGAGCATACAAGCACAACAAAAGCATGAGGTCGCATGCGACCGTTGCCAGGACAGCGTTCAGTGCCTTTTTGGGGGCAACAGCCTCGGTGGGCAAGGTGGGCGGCTGCTTGACAACATCACGAGAAAAACCTTTCAGAACTCGCGGAATAATAAGGACTTCGCCGAGAAATCTTGACTGGAGTTCGCTGATGGCAACGATGGACGTGCCCGCCTCCCCGCGCGTCAATGGCTGGCCTAAAGTCGCCCGCCCGTCGGTCGTCAATTGTTTGAGCAGTCGATCCACAGACTCAAGGGAAAATTTGGCGGATTCAAGGCGCTTTTCAAGATCCGCGCGATCCTCCGTTCCCGGGACTGTGCTTTTGAGCCAGGTGTCTATGATCGCGTTAGCCAGTTTTTGCGCATCTTGAGGTGTATGTGCCGTGGTATCCAAGCGCAATAAACCATCTTTGCCAACCGTCGCCTTGACTTGACTCAACAAGCTCTTGCGCGCCACCTGGATGGGACGCCCGCCTGACAAGTTCAAAGACTCGATGACGGGATCCAATACCAACGGTGAAACCATCATTACTACAGCCTGCGCGGGGGAAATTGTGGGCTGGGTAATTGTGTTTATCGTAGCGTTTGTAGTTGTTGTAGTCGTTATAGCCGTCGGCAAAGCCAATATTGCTTCACTTGTAAAACTTTGCGGCATGACAAAGCCGAGGCCCAAAACAACCAAACCAACCGCCAACGGAATGAGTATCAGCAGCTTGAGGTTCTCGGCAACCACAACCAGCGTGTCAAGCAGGCTACCCTGGCTTTTTCCAGTGTGAAGTTCGTCCACGTTTTCCATCATTATCGTTTTCCCTGGCAAGGTGGAGAGTTTAATCGACCGCCTTGGCTGCGTTTGCCATCATGTGTAGGGATTGGCTGCATCAGATTCCAGGGCCCACAACCTCTTTAGGCTGCCCCCTGCCCGATCCTTGTCAGAGAGTATTGGTAAAGCGCCATTCAACGGCCAGTTGATGCCGATGGCCCGATCATCCCAGGCGAGGCAATGTTCAAATTGAGGTTCGTAAAAATCGGTGGTTTTGTACAGGAAGTCGGCCCACTCACTGACAGTTAGAAAGCCGTGTGCAAAACCCGGTGGAATCCACAACTGCAGACGATTCAAGTCTGACAACTCAACGCCCACCCACCGGCCAAACGTAGAAGAAGATCGCCGAAGATCCACAGCTACACTGTACACCGCACCCTGTCCGACACGGATCAACTTACCCTGCGTTTGCGGGCTCTGGTAGTGCAACCCCCTCAACACACCTTTGCTTGACCGGCTGTGGTTGTCTTGCACAAATCTGACATCAAGTCCAGTGGCTTTACTGAATGTCTTTTGATTAAAACTTTCAAAAAAAAATCCCCTTGCGTCGGCAAAAAGAGCCGGTTCAAGGATCAGAACTTCCGAAAGGGCAGTCGGATAAACTTTCATCTGTCGAAATCTAATCGAAGCGCTTCACGGCTTTTTTCCTTCGCTCAACATTCTCTGCAAATAATGACCATAGCCGCTCTTGGCGAGGGGGAGCGCCAACCGCTCCACTTGGGCAGCATCAATGTAGCCACTACGCCAAGCGATTTCTTCAACGCAGGCGATTTTCAGGCCCTGGCGATGCTCTAGAGTTGCAATGAACTGGCTGGCCTCCAACAGACTGTCGTGGGTGCCCGTGTCCAGCCAAGCGTATCCGCGGTGCATGATTTGCACATTGAGCTGACCACGCTCAAGGTAGGTCTCATTTACTGTCGTGATTTCCAGCTCGCCGCGTGCGCTTGGCTTGATAGATTTGGCAATATCCACCACTTGGTTGTCATAAAAATACAAGCCTGTCACGGCAAAGTTGCTTTTGGGCTGAAGCGGCTTTTCTTCGATGCTACTGGCCTGCCCGGATTTGTCAAACGCGACAACACCATAACGCTCCGGGTCCTGCACGTGATAGGCAAATACCGTGGCGCCGCTCACCTTGTCGTCGGCCGACGCAAGCAGATGGGAAAAGTCATGCCCGTAAAAAATGTTGTCCCCCAGTACTAGCGCGCTGGGGTGGTTGCCGACAAACTTCTCGCCAATGATGAAGGCCTGCGCCAAACCATCTGGGTTGGGTTGGACGGCGTACTGCAGGTTGATGCCCCACTGGCTGCCGTCTCCCAGCAGTTGTTGGAAGCGCGGCGTGTCTTGCGGGGTGCTAATGATCAAAATGTCCCGCATGCCACCAAGCATCAAGGTGCTCAGGGGGTAATAGATCATGGGCTTGTCATAAACAGGCAATAACTGCTTGCTCATCGCCAAAGTGGCGGGGTGCAGGCGCGTGCCGGAACCGCCAGCGAGGATGATGCCTTTGCGATTTGTCATGGCGTGCGGTTCAAGCGTGTTTTTCTAGATGCTCGGCGAGCATGCGATTGACGCCAACTGTCCAGTGCGGCAGGATCAAATCAAACGTTGACTGCAACTTGGTCGTGTTCAGG
>JANLYO010000244.1:0-10223 GCA_031365665.1 Rhodoferax sp.
CGTTACCCCAGGCTGTTCAAACCCGAGAGCATCGCAAATGTGCAAATTGAAATTCAAATCGTGGACACCCATGAAACTCTTGAAACCCGCGTCGTCATTGGCTTGCAAGCCTTTGGTCATCATTTAAACCGGACACTACTGTGTTAAGTTAACTATTTAAGATGAGAAGCTGCACGTCAGTGCAGCTTGGCTATCTCAAACTGCCCCGCCATTCAAAGCAACAACCCCAACCTAAGACTCGGAGACCCTTTTGACCATCAAACACAAGGCCTGCATCGCTGGCATATTTGAGCATCCGACCCGAAAAGCGCCTGATAAAACCGTTCCGCAATTGCATGCGGAATGCGCCCGAGGTGTGCTTGAAGATGCCGGGCTGACCCTGCAAGACGTCGACGCCTACTTTTGTGCGGGCGACGCGCCAGGTTTGGGCGCCAACAACATGGTGGACTACCTGGGCCTGAAAGTTCGCCACATGGACTCAACCGATACGGGGGGCTCGTCCTATCTGGTTCACGTGTCCCACGCGGCCCAGGCGATTGCGGCGGGCCGTTGTGACGTGGCGCTTATCACGCTGGCGGGCCGACCCCGAAGCGAAGGCTCCAGCGGCCTGGCGCCGAGGGTGGTCTCTGCTGCCACGCCCGATGTCGCCTGGGAACTGCCGTACACGCCCGTGACGGTCAACATGTACGCGCTGGCGGCTGCACGGCACATGTACGAATACGGCACCACCTCCGAGCAACTGGCCTGGATAAAAGTGGCCGCGTCGCACCATGCCCAGCACAACCCGCATGCCATGCTGCGCAACGTAGTTGCAGTGCAGGAGGTGTTGGATTCGCCGATGGTCTCGGACCCGCTGCATAAATTGGATTGCTGCGTGGTCAGTGACGGCGGCGGCGCGCTGCTGGTGGTGCGGCCAGAAATAGCCAAATCGCTCGAGCGCCCTGTCGTCTCGCTGATTGGAGCCGGGGAATACATCAAAGGACAAATGGGTGGGCAGGTGGACTTGTCATGGTCGGGCGCTGCGGTCTCCGGGCCCAAGGCCTTCGCCGAAGCCGGGGTAACCCCCGCAGATATCCAATACGCGTCGATCTATGACAGCTTCACCATCACGGTGCTGATGCAGCTTGAGGATTTGGGATTCTGCAAAAAAGGCGAAGGCGGCAAGTTCGTGGCTGACGGCAACTTGATCTCTGGCGTTGGTAAATTGCCCGTCAACACCGATGGTGGCGGCCTGTGCAACAACCACCCGGCCAACCGAGGCGGCATCACCAAAGTGATCGAGGCGGTGCGCCAATTGCGCGGGGAAGCCCATGCCAAGGTTCAGGTGCCCAATTGCCGACTGGCCCTGGCCCAAGGCACTGGCGGCATTTTGGGATCGCGCCACGCCAGCGCCACACTTATTATGGAAAGACAATAAACATGAGCTCGATTTATGTGGACCGCTCCTTGGCTGAGCCTGGCGTGGATCCGGCCACGGAGCCTTATTTGGCAGCGGCCAAGGCCGGTCGATTCACCCTGCGGCAATGCACGGTGTGCAAGAAACCCCATTGGTATCCGCGTGCACTCTGCCCGTTTTGCATGGCTGACACCGAATGGATCGATTCCCCCGGCCTGGGCAACATTTACAGCGTGAGTGTGACCCGCAAAGCCGGCCCGACACCCTTCGCCATTGCCTACGTCACCCTGGATGAAGGTGTCACCCTGTTGACCAATATTGTTGATTGTGATCTTGACCTTCTCAAGATCGGGCAGCGCGTCAAGGTGTGTTTCAAACCCACGCCCAGCGGTGCCATGGTAGCCATGTTTACGCCAACCCTGGCGCCTTCATGACGCCCTTTCCGACAGCTTTTACGACACCTTGAAGCTCAGCGTCGGCACACTGATGTCGGCGAATGACGCACCCAGCGCGATTTCGCCCGAGCCGTGCAATACACACTCGTCACGCCGCAGCAAAAGATCAGCGCCCTCCCCCGCAAAACGCAGCCAGCAGCCATAACTGCTGACGTCCATCAGCACAATGCTGCCGTTGCGCCATTCAATGCGCACGTGTTCGCGGGAAACCCTGGGGTCGTTCACAACAAACTCGACCGACACCGACCGGCCAATGTGGATGGGCAAGTCAAAGGACTTGAACACCTTGATCTGATCCAGCCAGGAAATCTCAACCTGCACACCCAAAGCGTCCTGACTCGAGTTCGGCATCATCGAATCAAACTCGGCCTGCATGGTCAACATGTCCGAGTTGTCCTCGACCTTCCAGTCCACTTGGTAAACGTTGCAAGGCTCGGTGCGGCCGCGCACCACAATCGGGCCCAGAGGGCGAAATCGCACGCCTGGCGCTTCTTCAACGTCGCGCAGCACCAAGTCAGTGGCCCAAATTTGGTGGCCGCCGGTCAAATCACTCAGGCGTGCGGCCACATTGACGGCGTCGCCAAAACAATCACCCGCCACAATTTCAATTTCGCCGGAGGCGATGCCGACACGAATCGGCATGCGCATGGCGACTTTGGCGCTGCTCATGTGTTTTTGGTGGCGCCGCTGCATTTCGACGACGGCCTCGATGGCATCGCTGTTGCGCGCAAAGGTGGCCAACACGCCGTCGCCCAGCGTTTTGACGACGCGACCATCGTGGGCGATGAAAATCTCACTGATCCATTCGGTCAAGCCGGTTACGGCGCGCGCAGCCGTGGCATTGCCCGTGGCTTCGAAAAGCCCAGTGCTGCCCATCAAATCGGCGAATACGACGGTTGATTTAACCGTTGATTGAGAACTCATTCTCTGCCAACTTCCAATCTTCAATATTCAGTTTCATATGACTGCTGAAGTTTAGGGCATCCGGACGCCAATCGATGCCACCATATTTCCCTTTGGGTTGTCATTCGTTGGTACACACCAACACCCTACCCGCGACCCCGGCGCAGTTTCAGTGCTGGTGCCCCCACAGCAAAAAGGCATCCCGCCCTTCGACCAGCAGATCCATTTTGACACCGACGGGCAAAGTGACCTTGGTCATCACGTGGCCAAAGGGCAAGTTTGTCAAAACCGGTGTCTTGATCTGGCTACGCAGCCAGTCCACCACGGCCTGCAGCTTGAAACCTTTGTCATGCGGCACGAGTTTGTAGTTGGTGAACTGCCCCAGCACAATCGCCTTCTGCTGCGCCAACACCCCCGCATGCAGCAACTGCGTCAACATGCGCTCTACGCGGTACGGGTGTTCGGCCACATCTTCCAGAAACAGGATGCCACCCTTGATCTGCGGAAAATACGGCGTCCCCACCAAGGCGCACAAGACAGCCAAATTGCCGCCCCAAAACAGCGCTTGTTTCACGTTGAAATCACGCGAAGCGACAGACTCCTTCAACAGGCGCCAGCCCGCGCCCTCCCCCTGGCCGGTGACCATGTCGTCAAAACAGGCCTCCATGATGTCGTCTGGGCCGCTGAGGCCAGTTTTGCCGTGGCCGTCTGCCGCGTCCGACTGGTCGCTCACGCCAAAGCCTTCACACAGGGCAGGGCCGGCCCAGGTGCTGCGCCCGGTTTTCGCCAAAACAGCCAATTGCAGTGCCGTGAAGTCGCTCATGCCGACAAATTGTGTGCCTTTGTCGATGCTTTTGGCCAGTGCCTTGTAATTGAGGCCAGCAAGGATGCGCGTGATGCCATAACCACCTCGGGAGATCATCGCCACGTCGGCGCCGCTGACTGCGGCACGGTGGATGGCCGCGATGCGTGTGGCGTCATCGCCGGCGAAACGCTGGTGGCTGGCCAATGCAGCCTCGTCAACCTCGACTTCGTGCCCGAGGGCTTGCAGGCGTTTGACGCCACGACGGAACGCCGCTTTGTCGCGCACCGCGCCTGAAGGCGAATAAATGAAAATGTGTTTTGTCATAAATAGGGGTAATTGCCGCCCGTCACCAATGAATTGTGGCGGCCGCAATGGCGATGGCTTCGCCCTGCTCCTGGACAAAATGCCCCGCCTCGGGCAACACCATGGCTTCGGGGCAATGGCGGATGATGGCTCTGAGCGCGCTCATGGCGGGCGTGCCCAGCACAGGGTCTGCCGCGCCAATGGCCATTAGGCTTTGGCCGCTCCACTTGTTTTGCCAGAATTCGCGTGCCTCGCGTGAAATGGCGGCGCCGTCTGAATCCGGAAACTCCGGAACCATGGCCGGAAAGACCCGCGTGGCCGCCCGGTGTCCGGCATCCGGGTAAGGTGCCATGTAAGCCGCGCATTCTCCGGCAGACATCTGCGGGTTGCCCCGTGAAAACAGGCGGGCAATGTCGAAGGCCGGATTTTTCGCGCACATCTCGCGCCAGGCGACGAAGCCGGGCGTCAGCGGCGCATCACCTGTGGCCAGCATGGTGTTCATCACCACCAGGCCCTTGTAGCGCGCGGGCGCGGCCACTGGCAGGGTCAAACCCAGCAAACCACCCCAATCCTGAACCACCAGCACGATGTTTTGCAAGTCAAGTTTTTCGACAAACTCCAGCAGCACCTGCCGGTGCCAGCTGAAACTGTGCGCTTCGTCCTTCTTCGGTTTGTCGCTTTTGCCAAAACCCGGCAAATCCGGCACCACCACGCGTGCACCGCTGGCCAGAAAAGTCGGGATCATCTTGCGGTAGATGTAACTCCAACTTGGGTTGCCGTGCAAACACAGGTAGGTCAAATTGGCGGACTTCGGGCCTTCGTCCAGGTAATGCATGCGCAGGCCCGCCAGCGCGGGCAGGCTGCCCAAATAGTTCGGCGCCCAGGGGTAGCCCACCAGATTGGCAAACTGGCTCTCAGGCGTGCGCAAAGCGTCGTCGCGTAGCGGATGGTTCAATTGGGCCTCCTGGCGTTGGGTTTCGCGGCGTTTTTGAAAAAAAGCCTGCATCAATTGTGAACTTTCCTGCGCCCAAGCGGCGTGGCCAATATCTAAAGTGCCTCCGCCCTGCACCGCCGTTTGGTGGTTGAGTTGCGGGTTGTCAAAAAGATTGACGACCGAACCCGCCGCGCCTGTTTTGGCGTCTGCCGCCCCGAACACCAGGCGTTTGAGCCGCGCATGCAAGATCGCCCCGCTGCACATCGCGCACGGCTCCAGAGTGACAAAGAGTTCGCAACCGTCCAGGCGGTAGTTGCCCAACACTTGAGCCGCTGCCCTGAGCGCGACGATCTCGGCGTGGGCCGACGGGTCGTGTGACGCCACCGGCTGGTTGCGCCCGCTGGCGATGACCCGGCCGTCTTTGACAAGCACCGCGCCCACCGGCACTTCACCCGCCGACGCCGCCTCGAGCGCCTCGTGCAGCGCCAGCGCCATGAAATCGCCATCCGACAAAAATTCAGGCACGGACATGTCGAATGTGGGCGCGGCTTATTTGGTTTCGGGCTCGGGGCGCGGCTGCTGCACTGCCGCCTCAGCAGCCGCCTTGAACTGCTGCTGGATCTGTTGCGACTGTTGCTGCACATTGCCCGCCGGATTGACGGCAGGGGCTGCGACACCCGGCACCGGAACTTTGATGTCGTTCACCGAAGAGATCTGCTTTTTCGCCAGCAACCCGACCACCGCCACGACAAGCAGCAAACCCACAATGCCAAAGACGCCGCGCACGCTCAGGCCACCGCAGCGCTGGCAGCGTCTGCCACGCGCAGTTTGTCCATCCACACGGCCAGCGTGCGTTCGTTCTCATTGCCCGCTGCGTAAATTGCCCGCATCTTCTCGAACGCTTCGGGCCGGTGCTGGTTGATCTTCAGTTTGCATTGCAGGTCCAGCACCGTCAACTCAAAGGCGACGATGCCTGCCAGCATTTTGTGCTGATACGCCTCGCCCAGCGCAATCCACTGCGGCGCGTAACCCGGGTCGTGGTCGCCAATCAACTTCTTGAGCAGGCGGTCCTTGGCCAGCGGTTCTTCAATCAGCCTCACGCTGACTTTGGCATGCACAGCCAGGTAATTCCAGGTCGGCACGCGCACCAAGTCCGGATACACGCGCGGCGACATGTAGGCGTGCGCGCCCAGGAAGGTGACCAGGGCCTGCGGCCGCGACTGAAGAAAACGCCAGTGCGGGTTGGGTTTGGCCACGTGCCCCAACAGAACGAAGGGCGCTGCGCCGGGCTCTGGTGCGTCCACCATTTCGAGATGCAATGGCAAGTGCGTGACATACGGAAAACCGCCGTCGTCATTGCTGATGAGCGAAGCCAGCGGGTAGGCGCGGATCACGTCGACGGCATGCGCCGCCTCTTTGGCCTTGAAGTGAGGTGGCAGGTACATCGTGCCGGCTCAGGCTTTGACCATGCAGAACGCGCACAGCTTGTTGCCGTCCAGGTCGCGGAAGTAGGCGCCGTAAAAACCGCCACCCCGGTCGCCCGGCGCGCCTTCGTCTTTGCCGCCCAGCGCCAGCGCCTTGGCGTGCATGGCGTTGACCTGGGCCGGTTCACGGTAGACCAGGGCTACCATGGTGCCGTTGCCCACCGTGGCGGCTTGGCCGTCGTGCGGCGTCATCACGGCGAAGCAGGGCCTGTCCCAGGAAGTGCCCCACCCCACCCCACGCCCGAATTTACCAAGCTGCTTGAGGCCAACCGCCTCAAACAGCGCGTCATAAAACGCTGTGGCGCGGGGCAGGTCGTTGGTGCCGACGGTGGTGTAGCCGATCATGGAATCTCCTGAAGTTCGGGGACTGTATCTACGGCATTTTGCCAGCAAGTGCAGAGGCAGCCATCGCACGATTGATGCGTGTTGTACATTGCCGCCATGCAGGATGTGCTGTTTCCAGAAGATGAACCGCTTGCCCCACGCACCGGTCTACCCGACCGGCCGGAAAAGGCCTCGCCGGTGGAAAAGGCAGGCAGCAGATTACCCGGCCTGCGCGTGCGCCCACATGCACCTGATGCATCACACATTGAACTGGCAGCAGCCCTGCCCCGCTTGGCACGGCTGGGCACCTCATCCTGGACTTACCCAGGCTGGGCAGGCCTGGTCTGGGACGCCGACTATCCGGACGCGCTGCTGTCCAAACACGGGCTGGCCGCTTATGCGCAGCACCCGCTGTTGCGCGCCGTCAGCCTGGACCGTGCGTTTTACCGTCCCTTAAGCGCCACGCAGTACGCCGCTTATGCGGCCCAGGTGGGCGACGACTTCCGCTTCACCGTGAAAGCGCCAGCGCTGGTGACCGACGCCACCGTGCGCAGTGAAACCGGCCGCGCCCTGCAGCCCAACCCGGCTTTTCTGGACGCCGCGCTCGCGGTGCAGGAATTTGTGCAACCCGCCCTGCGAGGCCTGGGCCACAAGCTCGGCGCGCTGGTGTTCGAGATCAGCCCGCTGCCCTCGCATCTTCTGGCCGACAGGCCGGCGTTGCTTCAGCGCCTGGCAGACATGTTGCAGGCCTTGCCGCCGCTCAAAGCCCAAGCGCCAGATGCGGTGGTGGCTGTGGAAGTGCGCGATCCGCAATGGCTCGCCCCCGATTTCGCGGCCATCCTGCGGGCAGCGGGAGCCACCTATTGCCTTGGTTTGCATGCCAAGATGCCGCCCATTGAAGGCCAGCTTCCGATGCTACGCGCGCTCTGGCCGGGGCCGCTGGTGTGCCGCTGGAATTTGCACCGCATGCATGGTGCTTATGGCTATGAAGAAGCGGTCAAGCTGTATTCCCCATACAACCGTCTGGTGGATGAAGACCCTGAAACCCGGACCACGCTGGCGCGCGTGATCCATGCCACCGTGCGGGCGGGACATCCAGCGTACGTGACGATAGGGAACAAGGCTGAAGGATGCTCGCCGTTGTCAGTGTTGGCTTTGGCGCGGGAAATTCGAAACCCATGCACGGCGTAGTCGAATATTAGTCAATGGTCTATCGACCACGTGCCCATTGTTTCGTGCAAGGCGTCCCCTACATGACTTCGAATGAGCACAAACTTCCTGGTCGTCCATCGAATGGGTTCGATTAGGTGCCCGACACCTACCCGATTGGCGTACATCACGGTCAGATGAGGTGTCTTGATGGGGTTCGCCCGGAGCCCCAACTTCCGCATGGCTACTTCCAGATTCTGGCGCAGTGGTGCCAGGGAGACATTGCCGTCACCGCCACCAGACAGAACCAAGGCCCGGTCACCAGCAAAGCTCTGTACCCGATCAAACACGAGATCCAAAGGCGCAGTCGTGGTCGCCACTGTCTCCGCAGCCCGCCGGGCTGCGTCAACCTTGTGAGCAGCAAATAACCCAAGATCAAGCAAAGTGGCATGGAGAAGCTGCGTCCCGACCAACATCCCTATGAGCCCATGCTCAGCAATCAGCTGCTTCCCCAGGTCTGAGACACGCTTGGCAGTATCGGAATCCGGAGTGATCGCGAAGAACACTGAATCCAAAGACTGCGGTTCTGGCTCAAACCCCATCAAACCAAGCTGCTCCTGCATGCTTCAATCCCTTGCGTTACCGGCAGTTGTCGCTATTCCCACTCAATCGTCGCAGGCGGCTTGGATGACACGTCATAAGTCACGCGGTTGATCCCACGCACCTCGTTGATGATGCGGCTGGACACCTTTTTCAGCAGCGCGTAGGGCAACTCTGCCCAGTCAGCAGTCATGAAGTCGCTGGTTTGCACGGCGCGCAGCGCAACCACGTAATCGTAAGTGCGGCCGTCGCCCATCACGCCCACGCTCTTGACGGGTAGAAATACTGCAAAGGCCTGGCTCGTCGCGTCGTACCAGGTTTTGGACCCTTCGACAGGCTCAGGGCGAACGGTGTTGGGCCCAGCCCGAACGGGATCTGGGGTATAGGGGAAGTTGCGCAGCTCTTCGATGAAGATGGCGTCGGCGCGGCGCAGCAGGTCGGCGTAGTCCTTATTCACCTCGCCTAGGATGCGCACACCCAGGCCAGGGCCGGGGAAGGGGTGGCGGTACACCATGGCGTGCGGCAGGCCCAGCGCCACGCCAAGTTCCCGCACTTCGTCCTTGAAAAGGTCGCGCAGCGGCTCCAGCAGCTTCAGCCCCAATTGCTCGGGCAGGCCGCCGACGTTGTGGTGGCTTTTGATGGTGACGGCTTTTTTGCTTTTGGCGCCGCCGGACTCAATCACGTCCGGGTAAATAGTGCCTTGCGCCAGGAAGCTCGCTCCCTTTTTGCTAGCGTCTCCTGCTTTCAGTGCGAGGGCCTGGGCCTTGAAAACTTCCACAAACTCGCGCCCGATGATCTTGCGCTTGGCTTCCGGGTCGCTCACGCCCTGGAGGTGGCCGAGGAACTGCGCCTCGGCGTCGACGCGGATCACCTTGGCGTGCAGCTTGCCCACAAACATGTCCATGACCATGTCGCCCTCGTTGAGGCGCAGCAGGCCGTGGTCCACAAATACGCAGGTCAGCTGGTCGCCAATGGCGCGGTGGATCAGCGCGGCGGCCACCGACGAATCAACCCCGCCGCTCAGGCCCAGAATGACCTCTTCATTGCCCACTTGCCGGCGGATTTGCTCGACTGCCTCAGCGATGTGATCCTTCATCACCCAATCGGGTTGGGCACCGCAGATGCTGAGTACAAAACGCTCCAGAATCGCCTTGCCCTGCGTGGTGTGGGTGACCTCGGGGTGGAACTGCACGGCGTAAAAGCCGCGCGCTTCGTCGGCCATGCCGGCAATCGGGCAGCTGTCGGTGGACGCCATCAGCTTGAAGCCGGGCGGCATCTCGACCACGTTGTCGCCATGGCTCATCCACACGTCGAGCAGGCCATGGCCCTCAGGCGTGGTGACGTCGGCAATGCCGTCCAGCAGTTTCGTGTGGCCGTGTGCGCGAACCTGCGCAAAGCCGAACTCGCGGCCATGGCCGCCTTCGACTTTGCCACCCAGCGCGGCGGCAATGGCGTACATGCCGAAGCAGATGCCCAGCACCGGCACGCCCAGCTCAAACACCGCCTGCGGCGCGCGCAGGGTTTCGTCTTCCCACAGCGAGGCGTGGCTGCCGGAGAGGATCACGCCCTTGAGCGAGCCGTCTTTGGCGTAGTCACGCACCCAATCTTCAGTGACATCGCAGGGGTGCACTTCACAAAATACATGCGCCTCGCGCACGCGGCGGGCAATCAGCTGGGTGACCTGGGAGCCGAAGTCGAGAATCAGGATTTTTTGGTGTTGCATGGAGGTCAGGGCATCAACTGGTATTGGGTCAGAAACTCGACGGGTTTAAGAATGCAAAACGAAAGGTTTGGGGTGGCCCCCAGAACCAGCAAGTCTTGATCGCCCGTTACCAAAACCTCTGCTTGGCTCGCCTGTGCAAGCACCAGA